>JAZOWT010000044.1:0-43687 GCA_045659365.1 Eubacteriales bacterium
TACACGGTTGTTCTCGGGCTGCAGATCCTCGCGCACCCGCGACTGAATTGTATGGGCAAGCATTTCTGATTCATGATTTCCGGGAGAATAATATACGTGCAATCCGGAGTAGCGAGCGTCGCCGTATGAATTCATATGAATGCTTATAAACAATGAATCGCGGTATTCTGCCCCGATTTTACACCTGTTTTTAAGATCTGATATCTTCCTGATCCCCTTGATGTTTTCGGCCTCCGTGTATAAAAGCTTATCGTCGGTGCGCGTGTATACTACTGTATACCCTTGACTTGTAAGCTCTTCGCCAACCATTCCGGCAATTATAAGATTAAGATCCTTTTCGTACACACCGCTGATGCCGATAGTACCGCAATCCTCTCCGCCATGACCTGCATCGATTATTACTGTGTGCTTCTCTGCGATGCTTACGACCTCCTCTGCACGTAGATCTGAGCCCTCGAATGCCATGCTCGATATATGTATGCAAAGCGCAAGCACCATAAAGAACGCGATCAGGCGTATACCGATGCCCGTGATCCTTGCAGCTCTATGCAGGTTAACTGTAATTATTTTCAAACCAAAAGCCTCCAATACTGTTCTAAAACAACTGTATTGAAGGCTTTTGTGATTTATTCGTATTTTTTGTTTGATTTTATAAATGCAAAGAGCTTTCTGTCCTTAGATCCGAGAGTATATGCAAAATGAGTCACTCCAATAGTCACAAGGATCATAACTGTGTAACCGCATGCCTGCGCAAAGTAGAATGACATATTTGAAGCTCCTGCTTCGGTGCTCTCAAGGAAGCTGAACACGTTAACTATAATTCCCTGGAACATGAGGGCTGTGTACTGGAGAATGGCGAAGAATACGCCACCAAGCTTTGTGAGGAAGTTTTCCAATCCGGTAACACTAAGTCCGAGTCCGATTATAGCAACAATCGCAAAAACAAAATTAGGTATGCTTGCGATAGTGATCATTTTAAGGCCGCGTGTCTTATCGAGCGTGCATCTTCCACCGTCTGCACGGATCTTATCGTTTGCTCCCCAATCCCAAGCAGCGGTATAAAGGAGAACAAAGTAAAAAAGTGTTGAGAAAACCGATATGATTATCTGGAATGTTGCAGACAGTGATGTATTAGCCTTGATGAATCCGGCGGATGTGTACATTATCAATGCAAAAACTGATATTGCGATCTGGGTTAGGTACATCTTAACAATGTCGTAGGAGTTATCTTTAAAAAAGCGCATACTTACCCTTTCGAAAAACGTTATACAATAATTTTATCATATATATGTGAAAAAGCAAGCGAAAAGCAAAAATGTTTACACTTTATCCACTAATAAAGCCAAAAGTTTTGTATAATAGAAGTATAAAATATGTTTTGGAGGGTTAATATGGCGGTTTTAACCTTGACAAGTACTGAATATGACACCTTCCCTCCCGTGCTCAAGGAGTATGCATCGTACACCTCGATGATCAAGGGAAACAGCGAAAAGACAGTGTGTGAGTATCTGCTCGATCTACGCACGTTTTTCAGATTTTACCTTATGCGCGAAAGCAAAAAGCAGTACTCTCTTGACGAATTTGAGAAGATAGATATAACCTCGATATCCGAAAAGGAAGTCAGGGCGGTTACACCAAGTCTGATAATCGAATTTCTTATGTACACCGGCTTTCAGCGCAAAAACAATACCAGCACCCGAATGAGAAAGCTTTGTGCTCTTAAGTCCTTTTATAAGTATGCCTATTCAAGAAAGCATATTGTAGAGACCAACCCTACCGTTGATATAGATTCGCCTAAAAAAAGCAAGACTTTGCCGAAGTATATGACGGTTGATGAATCGGTACACTTCCTCGAAACCGTTCGCTCGGATATAACGTCAAAGACGCTTGTGCGCGATTTTGCTATCGTTTCCCTATTCTTGAATACCGGAATGCGACTTTCCGAGCTTGTTGGACTTAATCTCAATAGCTTTGACTCGGATATGACTCGCGTTACCGTTACCGGTAAGGGAGATAAGCAACGTGTAGTCTACCTTAACTCTGCCGCCAGACGTGCGGTTATCGATTATCTGAAGATCAGGCTAGATCCCAAACATATCATAACCTCTGACACGGCCTTCTTTTTGAGCAAGCGTCAGCAGCGCATCTCTAATAAGACCGTACAGTGGATGGTAAATAAGTACCTTGATCTTGCCGGCTTTGGTGGGCGCGGACTTTCAGTGCATAAGCTTCGTCACACCGCCGCAACCCTTATGTATCAGTCCGGCAAGGTTGATATCAGAGTTCTGAAGGATATACTCGGCCACGAGCAGCTGAACACCACGCAGATATATACCCACGTTGTTGACCAGAATATGGAGGATGCAATGGAAAAAAATCCTCTTTCGGATATAAAAATTACCGCAAAATTACCGTATGACTTTGACGATGACTAAAGGAGGAGAGGCATGCTTTTAGGTGAAAAGATAAAGCGAGCGCGTAAGGCGAGCAGGATAACACAGTCGCAGCTCGCCGCCGGTAAGCTTACAAGAAATATGATAAGCCGCATTGAAACCGGCACCGCAAACCCATCGCTCGACACAATAAGATACCTTGCCAAGCGACTTTCCTTGCCCGTTTCCTATCTTTTGTCTGAGGATGATGATCTGCTTTTCTACGAAAAGAAAGAGAAAATGGCAGTGATATACACCGCATATAAGTCAAAGGATTATTCCTATTGCATTGAGAAGATCGATTCCCTTTCTGCGCTTGACGACGAGCTTGCATACGTTTTGTCATGCGCACTGCTTGAACGCGGAAAGCAAAATCTTGTGCGCGGTGCTCTTCACTCGGCACTTAAGGATCTCACACGCGCTGAGGAAACCGTGAAGCTTACTGTACTCAGCACAGTGCATATTTCAACCGTAATTAAGATGTATAAGTCCATAGCATCTAACATTCAGGCGCCTTTGCTTGAGTTTGACGAGGGGAAATACGTTGAGGGATTGTACAGCACGTTTGATTACGATATTTACAGATACCTCATGCAGGATTATGACTATGAGTTCAAGAATGAGAGCATCCGCTATCACGCAATCGCCAAGAAGTTGATGCGCGAAAGAAAGTATTCAGATGCCGTTCCAAGGCTCCTCCAGGCCAGTGAAAAAATGGCCGCTCAGGGCTATAACGCCTTCGTTCTGTTCAGTGTTTATACTGATCTTGAACAATGCTATAAGCAGTTGTTTGACTTTGAAAATGCATACCGCTATGCGAGTAAGCGAATGTCCATGCTAGAGGGATTTAAAACTTAATAAAACAAATAAAAAACACGGCAGAATCGCAACGATCCTGCCGTGTTTTTATATAACAATTACATGAGAAGTGATGCTGCTCCGAGTGTTCCTGCAGTGTTTTCAAGAGTTGCGATAAGCACCTTTACCTCAGGGCCCTTATCCTGCGCGAAAACCTCGCTGTTTACAAGCTCCTGCAGGGGCTTTATAAGTACGTCTCCCTGCGCACAAACTCCGCCGCCAAGAAGAACCACCTCGGGTCTGAAGATATTTCCGAAGTTTGCAATACCTGTCGCAAGCGCACCTATGTAGTTATCAACCACTTCCTTGGCATATACGTCGGTATCCTTGTAGTCGAATACAGTCTTGCCGGTTACAGCATCAAGCGATCCAATCTCCCACATCTTACTGTCGGGATGTGCCTGCATAGCGCGTTTTGTGTCTCTTATAAGAGCTGTTGCGGATGCATATGCCTCAAGACATCCGCGTCTACCACAGGTACACTGCTCGCCGCCTCTCTGAATTACCGCGTGGCCAAGCTCTGCACCAACCGAAAGGTTGCCCTCGATAAGCTGACCGTTTGCCACGATTCCGCCGCCAACACCGGTGCCGAGTGTGAGCATTATAACGTTACGTCTGTTCTTTGCCGCACCGAATTTAACCTCTGCAAGGGTTGCAACGTTTGCATCATTGGCGATCTTAACGGTAAGGCCTGTACGCTCGGATACCGCCTGCGCAATATTGAAGTTATACCATTTAAGGTTGTTTGAGAGAATAACAACACCATTTTCGCTATCGATCATACCGGGAACGCCCATACCAATGCCCACGATATCGTCCTTTGAAAGTCCGGATTTTTCGATAAGTGCATTTGCAAGCTTCGCTATATTTGATGCAACAACGTCCTGGCCGCCCTCCGATTCGGTGGGAACCTTGTCGGCACAAATAACGTTTCCGAGATCGTCAACAATGCCGCCCTTAATAAAGGTTCCGCCAAGGTCAATTCCTACGTAGTATTTTCTGATTTCGGTCATAATTAATGTCATCCTTCCTTCAAGCTGAATATTTCCATCGTGTGCGGTTATCAATCTTGTATCTCCGCGCTTTGTGTCTTCGCCGCCTATTTTACCCTCGCCGTCAACACAGGTAAAGGCCTTAAAGGTTGCTTTATCCATATCCACCGTCATGATACCGTCAAGGGCTATCTTTGTGACGGTAAAGTATTTGCTTATACCAAGGTATTCGCCGTATTTGTTGGTGAGGCCAAGCGGCTTTGCCGTATATGCATTGAGGTTCGCAACCAATTTTGCCTTTTCAACGTGAAGCTCACGCTCTTTACCGTTTTTATCCTTGCGTCCGTAGTCGTATACACGGTAGGTGAGGTTTGAGTTCTGTTGTATCTCGCAAATAAGGCAACCGGCACCGATCGCGTGAATGGTTCCCGAGGGGATAAAGTAGCACTCCCCTGCCTTGACCACGTAGAAATTGAGCAGATCGGTAAGTGTATTCTGCTTTATAGCCTCCTCGAGCTGCTCCTTGGTCGTATCGTTTTTAAAACCGAGATAAATGCCCGCACCATCGTCGGCCTCAACTATGTACCACATCTCCGTCTTGCCAAAGCTGTTCTCGTGCTCGAGCGCATACGCATCAGAGGGGTGTACCTGGACAGAGAGATCCTGACGCGCGTCTATGAGTTTAACAAGTGTCGGGAAAAAGGAAAAGTCGGCGCAGTTATAACCGATCTCCTCGGGTCTGAGAGCCTCTGTTATCAGACTGCCGTCCTCGAGTCGTGACGGGCCGTCCTTGTGATACGAGAGCTCCCATGTTTCCGCAACGATCTCACTCTCACTGCTCTTGCCGTATTTTTGCTTTAACTTTATGCCTCCCCAAATGTTGTCCTTGCATTCGGGTATAAGCTTAAGATTCTTCATATTATACTTCCTTATTGGGGGATTGATTTGTAAGTTCCTATCAATTCTATCATATACGCGCGCATAATGCAAGTATTTTATAAATATTAATATATTTTTAAAAAAAGTATTGACAAACGAGAAAAAACGTGATATAATAACCGTACCTCTGTCGGAGGGCTTTTTTTGTGTGCTCATTTCTGGGACGCGCACACTACCCCTCGCTGGCATTGAGGGAGGTATTTTTACGGGTTATCCCGAATTCTATTAGGAGGTGCCGATATGAGAGTCAAAATTACTTTAGCATGTACTGAATGCAAGCAGAGAAATTATGACACAAAGAAAAACAAGAAAAACGATCCGGACAGACTTGAGATGAATAAGTTCTGCCGTTTCTGCCGCAAACATACTTTGCACAAAGAAACCAAATAATTTTACCGAGAGGATAATTGAGATGGCAGAAGAAAAGAAGGTAAAAGAAAACGGCGAAAAGAAGCCTAACTTCTTTGTACGCGCTGCAAAGAAGATCAGCAAGTTCTTTAAGGATGTCGTAGGTGAAATGAAGAAAGTAACCTGGACTTCTAAGGACGAACTTTTCAAGAGCACTAAAATCGTTCTTGTAACTGTTGTTGCAGTAGCGATCGCAATTGCCGTTGTAGATACCCTGTGCTCCTTGGGTATTAACGCTATCGCCGGATTGATAGGCTAAGAGGCTTTGTAGGTATGAGTAACATTAACGAGAAGAACCTCGGTCCCAGATGGTATGTTGCACACACATACACAGGCTATGAAAACAAGGTTAAGGTCAGCATCGAGAAGATAGTTGAAAACCGTGGACTCCAGCATCTTATTTATGATGTTCAGGTTCCTACCGAGATCTCCGTTGTTACTAACGACAAGGGTGAGACCAAAGAGGTTGAGACAAAGCTTCTTCCCGGCTATGTCCTTGTAAAGATGACGATGACAGACGAGAGCTGGCACGTTGTTCGTAACATCACAGGTGTTACAGGTTTTGTAGGCCCCGGATCTGAGCCTACTCCCCTTTCCCAGGAAGAGCTTGAAGTATTTAACGTTGACGTTAAGGCAGACGAGCTTAAGTTCAAGGTTGGTGACAGGGTTGAAGTCGTCGCAGGCATTTTTGCCGGTTATTCAGGCGTACTTCGTGAGATCAGCGAGGATAAGAAGCAGCTTGTTGTGCTTGCCTCGACAGAGAGACGTGATATCCCGATCATGGTTGAAACCCAGGATGTTCGTCTTGTAGAACAATAATATCGCATATATCCGCTTCGCCATGAAGCATTCGTGGGAGGGATAAAAATTTTTTTACAATTATCCCGATTAAACTACCACATTTGGAGGTGTAAATATTATGGCAAAGAAAATTACCGGTTATATTAAATTACAGCTTCCTGCCGGCAAGGCTACTCCCCAGCCCCCTGTAGGTCCCGCACTCGGTCAGTACGGTGTTTCCATTCCTAACTTTACTAAGGAATTCAACGAGAGAACCAAGAACGACATCGGTCTTATCATCCCCGTTGTTATCACTGTTTACGCAGACCGTTCTTTCACATTCATTACCAAGACTCCCCCTGCAGCAGTTCTTATTAAGAAGGCTTGCGGCATCGAGACCGCTTCTGCTACCCCCAACAAGACTAAGGTAGCTCAGCTTACCAAGGAGCAGCTTCGCAAGATCGCGGAGACTAAGCTTCCTGACCTCAACGCAGCTTCCGTTGAAGCAGCTATGAGTATGATCGCAGGTACCGCACGTAGCATGGGCGTTACTGTTGAAGAGTGATAGGAGGATCGAAGAATGGCTAATATGAGTAAGAAATATAAGGCAAGCGCAGAGCTCATCGACAAGGCAAAGCTTTACGACGTTGATGAGGCTATGGGTCTTGTATGTCAGACTGCTAAGGCAAAGTTTGACGAAACTGTTGAGATCCACATCCGTCTGGGTGTTGACTCCCGTCACGCAGACCAGCAGGTTAGAGGTGCAATCGTACTCCCTAACGGTACTGGTAAGACTGTTAGAACCCTTGTTTTCGCACGTGGCGACAAGGCAGAGGCTGCTCTTGCAGCAGGCGCTGATTACGTAGGCGCTGAGGATATGGTTCAGAAGATCACCACCGAGAACTGGTTCGAGTTCGACGTTGTTATCGCTTCTCCCGACATGATGGGTCTTATAGGCCGTCTTGGTAAGGTGCTTGGTCCTAAGGGCCTTATGCCTAACCCCAAGGCTGGTACCGTTACCCCCGACGTTGCTAAGGCTGTTACCGAGGCAAAGGCTGGTAAGATCGAGTACCGTCTTGACAAGACCAACATCATCCACTGCCCCATCGGTAAGGCATCCTTTGGTACTGATAAGCTCGTTGAGAACTTCAACACCCTTGTTGGTGCAGTTATCAAGGCTAAGCCCGCAGCTGCAAAGGGTCAGTACATCAAGAGCTGCGTAATCGCTACTACCATGGGCCCTGGCATCAAGGTAAACTACGCTAAGCTTGGTTAATTTTTAAATAACCTTTAAGAGCGCGAAAAAATCGCGCTCTTTTTATTTTTCCCTTGAATTTTTTTCCGAATTTTGCTATACTGATATAAAAGGAATCAGATAGGAGATTTATATGAAGGTTTTACTTGTAAACGGAAGCCCTCACGAAAACGGATGCACTGCAAGAGCGCTTAAGGAAATTGCAACCACTCTTGCCGAGTGCGGAGTTGAAAGCGAGGTATTTCACATCGGCACTGCCCCGATTGCCGGCTGCACCGGTTGTGTGGCATGTGCAACCCTGCACAAGTGCAGAATTGATGATGTTGTAAATGAGTTTGTCGAAAAGGCAAAGGGATTTGATGGATTTATATTCGGTTCGCCTGTGCATTACGCATCTGCCGCCGGAGCATTTACTGCTTTTATGGATCGCGCGTTTTATTCGGATAAGTGCGGTCATAACAATAATTTTGAAACCAAGCCTGCCGCAGCGATAGTATCCGCGCGCCGTGCCGGTACAACTGCCGCACTTGATCAGATCAATAAGTATTTCTCGATTTCCGCGATGCCGGTAATCACCTCTACCTATTGGAATATGGTACACGGTAATACCGCCGAGGAGGTCGAGCAGGATCTGGAAGGACTTCGCACCATGCGCAATCTTGCACGTAATATGGCTTGGTTCTTAAAGATGAAGGAAGCGGCAGATATTCCCGCACCTAAATACGAATACAAGCCTAGAACTAACTTTATAAGATAATAGAAAAACGGAGCACGATCATGCTCCGTTTTATGTTTTAACCATGTTATCGTTATATGCAATAGCTAGAGAAGCTCCTATGATTTTCTTGGCACCGGCACCCTTTAAAAGCGTTGCCGCAACACTCATTGAAGCACCCGTTGTGACAATATCATCGACCAGGATAACAGATTTTCCTGTGAGGTCAAGTTGCTTGTCAAGATAGTCAAAGTGCGCGTTTTTCATTCGCTCTTCCCTATGCTTTGATAACTTCTGCTCTCTTTTAGAGTGCGAAATTAACGTTTTAACGTATTTTGCGGCAAGCTTTTTCGCGGCACGCTCCGAAAGGAGCGCAGCATGATCTATGCCGTATTTCACCCTTGCCGCACGTCTGCGCGGAACAGATGTAAACACAAATTCAGACACATCCGGGAAAGCGGTCGCAACAGACGATGCAAGCTCATCGGCAAGGAAATCCAACACGTCATCGCGGTTATCTCGCTTCAGGCTGTATATAAGCTTATTGGTCGGCAGATCCGCGTTTGGGCGATATCTAAACACCTTTACGTGCTTGTGAATGTAGTGCGCATCAAGATGCTTTATCACACAGCTGCACTCGTAAAGCGGCTTTGCACATATCGAGCAGCTGCGCGATATTGCTTCGTTGTATTCTTCCCTGCACTTTTTACAGAGTGCGCGGTCGTTCTTGTCAAGTCGCTCGTTGCAGGCGGCACACTTGGGTACAGATAAATAGAAAAGTATATCCTTGAATAATTTCATAAGAAAAATCGGAGCCGTTAGTAACGAGTAAAACTAACGGCTCCGCCTTTATATTATTTCTGCTTTGGGAAGCTATCCTTAAGTCCTACAATACGGTTGAATGTATTTTCGTTCTTGGAGTCCTTAACAAAGTATCCGCATCTTACAAACTGGAAGCGCTCGTCTGCAGCCGCATCAGCAAGCGCAGGCTCGATCATTGCATTCTCAATTGTAGTAACGGAGTTTTTGTTGAGGTAATCGTCAAAGGTCTTGCCCTCGGGAATATCGTCAACGTTCTCAATATCGAAAAGGAAGTCGTAAAGCTTGACGGTGGTGGTTTTTGCATTAGGTGCGGAGAGCCAGTGAATAGTTCCCTTTACCTTTCTGCCGTCGGTGGGCATTCCGTTTCCGGTCTCGATATCTGCGGTACAATGGATCTCCTTGATAGAGCCGTCGTCGTTCTTTATGATCTCGTTGCACTTAACGATGTAAGCACCCATAAGACGGACCTCGCCGTCGGGCTTCATACGGAAGAACTTGGGCGGAGGAACCTCTGCAAAGTCGTCGGCATCGATGTAAAGCTCCTTGGTGAAAGGAACACTTCTTGTGCCGAGCTCGGGATGCTGAGGATTGTTAGGAAGATCGAAATACTCGGTCTTATCCTCGGGATAGTTGGTGATAACCACCTTGATAGGATGAAGAATAGAAATTCTTCTCTGTGCTGTGTCGTTAAGCTCTTCTCTGATGCAGTGCTCGAGAAGCTCGTAATCAACAACACTATATGCCTTTGCAACACCTGCTCTGGAAACGAAATCGAATATCGCTGCAGGGGTGTATCCGCGTCTTCTGAGACCGCAGATCGTGGGCATTCTGGGGTCGTCCCAGCCGTCTACAAGACCGTCCTCAACAAGCTTACGGAGGTATCTCTTGCTCATTACAGTGTGGGTTACGTTAAGACGTGCAAACTCGCGCTGCTTGGGCTTGGGCTCAACGTCTATGCCGATATTGTTAACCACCCACTCATAAAGAGGTCTGTGATTCTCAAACTCGATCGAGCAAAGAGAGTGAGTGATGCCCTCGAGCGCGTCCTGGATGGGATGTGCATAGTCGTAAAGAGGATAAATGCACCACTTATTGCCCTGTCTGTGATGGCTTACGTGAACTATTCTGTAAATTGCGGGGTCGCGCATATTCATATTGGCAGATGCCATATCGATCTTTGCACGAAGAGTCTTTGATCCGTCCGGGAATTCGCCGTTCTTCATTCTCTCGAACAGGTCAAGGTTCTCCTCAACGGAGCGGTCGCGGTAGGGGCTGTTCTTACCGGGCTCGGTAAGAGTACCTCTATATTCGCGGAGCTGCTCTGCATTAAGATCGCAGACGTATGCCTTGCCATCCTTGATGAGCTTTACTGCAAACTCGTAACACTTATCAAAGTAGTCAGAGCCGTAGAAAACGCCACCGGTGGGCTCGCATCCAAGCCAAGTAAGGTCACGGTAGATACTCTCAACGTACTCATTGTCCTCCTTGGAGGGGTTGGTATCATCGTAACGGAGGTTGAAAAGTCCACCGTACTTCTTCGCGGTCATCGCATTGATCCAGATGGCCTTTGCTGATCCGATGTGGAGGTATCCGTTGGGCTCGGGAGGAAAGCGGGTGTGAATCTTGAGCTCGGGATTTGCAGCAAGATCCTCGTCAATTATATCATGGATAAAATTATTTCTGATCTCTTCCATTTTAAAGTCCTTTGTACAAAATTTTATACAGTTTATTGATACATATTAGTATACCATATTATTGAAAAAATGTCTAGTACTTTTGCATTTTTTATCCCCGATTTTTTGATGCTATTGGCAATATTTCTGAAATAACATAAAATAATAACGTGCATACTGATGCACAGGAGGTGCCGGTGCTTGAATAAGAGAACAATAACCTTTGGTTCGGTTACCTATGCGCACAAGGCAAAGCGCCTGCTTGCGCAGGTGGGTATAAGCTCACGGCTGGTAAAAACAGATGCCGCGACATCTAAGAACGGTTGCACACACGGAATAGAATTTGCGGCTGAGGATTTTTATAACGTCGTATTGGAGCTGAAAAAAGCTGGAATCAACTACAACTATATTACAAGCTGATAACGTAAGGCTTAGGCAACTAGGGATATGATATATTTTGATAATGCGGCAACGACCTACAAAAAGCCGCATAGTGTTATACGCGCTGTCGAAAAATGTATAAAGAAATACTCGGCAAATCCGGGGCGCGGTGCTCACCGCCTGTCTGTATCGGCAAGCGAGCTTGTTTACGATGCGCGAGAGTGTATAGCTCGATTCTTTGGCATAGATGCACCCGAGCGCGTGGTATTCACCTACAACACCACGTATGCGCTTAATATCGCAATAAAGACGCTAATTAACCCATCCTCGCACGTCATAATATCCAATCTTGAGCACAATTCGGTCCTTCGACCGATACACAAGCTTAAAGAGACGATTGGAGTCGAATACGGTGTGTTCAACGCCATGGCAGATGACTTGTATGCGGAGATAGTAAGCCATATACGGCCGGATACACAGGCAATAGTATGCACCGCCGCATCTAACGTTACGGGGCTCCGGCTGCCACTTGGTATTCTCTCGGATATAAAGAAAAGGTTTGGCTTAAAGCTTATTATTGACGGCGCTCAGTCGGCCGGACACGAGAAAATAAACCTCGGGAATCTTTCATTTGATGCCTTTTGCTTCCCTGCACATAAGTCTATGCTTGGAATTATGGGCACCGGTGTATGCATATTCGGGGATAATCATATACCCAGATCCTTGATAGAGGGTGGCAGTGGAACATCGTCAAAGGACCTTCATATGCCGAGCTTGCTACCCGAGACGGTAGAGGCGGGCACGCTTGGACTTCCCGGAATAGTTGCACTTGCCGAGGGGGTAAGGTTTCTTGAAGGGTACGGCATAGATAACGTGGAGCGACGGCTTGATTTAATGACCGACCTTTTGCACGATAGAATTTCCTCGATTCGCGGCGCCCGAATAATTGGTGCCGAGGGCGGTGTTGTATCATTTCTTTTGCGGGACATGGGATCTGAGCGTACTGCGGATTTGCTTGATGAAAGATGCATATGTGTGCGCTCGGGACTTCACTGCTCGCCCCTGGCTCACACCACTCTCGGAACAATAGAAACGGGAGCAACTAGGGCTAGCTTGTCGATTTTTAACACCGAGCGAGAGATCGATCGCTTTTATAAGGTGCTTAAAGAGATATAGAAAAAAGAGCTTTGCGTGATAGCAAAGCTCTTTTGACTTATAACATGATATAATTTCTTGAATTTGATTTAAAAATTGCGGCAGACTCGGGGTTTATAAAGAATTCCCTACCGTTTTTTTCATCAAGCAATTCTGTAACTTTACCATTAAATGCAAGGCTTACGGCACTTTCTGAATTGTTTATTACGGTTACGAGACGGTCGTTTGCATAGATTCTCTCAAATACAAGTAAAGCTTCATCAAAATGCAGAAGCTTAAACTCGCCCTTCTTGTAAGCTTCATTCTCGCGTCTAATAGATCCGATTTTCTTATAGTGTCTGAGAAGCTCCTTGTTCTCTCTACCCCACGGATAGGTGCGGCGGTTAAATGGGTCGGAGTAACCCTCCAGGCCGGCTTCATCACCGTAGAATATCGATGGAATTCCGGGGAGAGTTGCCAGTGCCGTATATGCGCATTTAAGCCTACGGACAGCGACCTTACGCTCGTCGGGAGTCATACGTACTACAAGAAGCTCATCATTGCTCTTACCATCTGACGGCACACCGCCAAGCACTGTCAGTATGCGCTCAGTATCGTGGGTGCCGAGCAGGTTCATCGCCGCATCTCTGATGCGCTTAGGCATATTGGGCATTACATCGGTGAAGTAGTAAGCTAGCGAGGTCGTATCCTTGGATCTCACGTAGTCGATAATGCCTGTGCGTAAGGGGTAATTCATAACTCCGTCAAGCTCGGCGCCAAGGTAATATTTCTTGCGGGTGTCATACGCAATCTTGTTGGAGGCATCCTCCCAAACCTCACCATAGAGGACAGAGTTGGGGTTCTTGTTATTGAGCGCGGTTTTAATGTCGGAGATAAACTTATCCGAGAGCTCGTCAGCAACGTCAAGTCGGAAGCCGTCAATACCCATTTCGGCATATTTTTCGATTATTCCATCTTTGCCGACAAAGAACTCTGCGCACTCATTTTCTTCGGGGTGGATCCTCGGCAAAATATCAATTCCCCACCAGCAGGTGTACTTATTCGGATGCGACTGGAAGCGGTACCAGTTGTAATAAGGCGAGTCCGTAGAACTATAAGCCCCAACGCTGTCGTACTTACCGTTTTTGTTAAAATACACACTGTCAGAGCCGGTGTGATTGAATACTCCGTCGAGTATAATTCCTATTCCGTAGCGGCCAGCTTCCTTTATCAATTTGCGGAATGCTTCGTCGCCTCCGAACATCTCATCAACGCGTGAGTAGTCACCCGTGTCGTATTTATGGTTGGAATATGCCTCAAAGATCGGTGATAAATAGATTGTATTTACACCGAGAGAAGCAAGATACTTCAGCTTTTTTATTACTCCAAGGAGTGTTCCGCCATAGAAATAATTGTTCTTGAGGAACGCGCCGGGATATGCCGGGTATTCCGGTATATCAGAGGACCAGTCGTCAATAAGTATTGCATCATCCCTTGCCGGAACATCGCCATACCTGAAGAATCTGTCTACAAATATATGATATATAACGCCTCCGAATTTGTTCTCGGGGGCCTTATATTTGAAATCGCAAATGGAAAGTTGGAACAAAGAGAGATTTTCACATTTTGTAGTAAATGAAATACCGTACCCGTTTTTGTATCCGTATATTTTTGCATAACCGTCAAGCTCTATTCTGAAGAAATAGAGTCCGACGGGCAATGCCTTGGGCTTAAGGCTGACTATATATTCGTCGATGTTGGCATCAGTACCGATGTAGCTTGCCGAAAAAGAGGCAACCTGTTCCCTGCATGATTCATCGAAAACGGTTATCCTTACGTCTTTCGTACCTAACGCACGTGGCAAGCGCAACAAAAGGCTTACCCCCTCATGGGACGGGTAAGCTGTTCCGCTTTCATTCTTTTGGGTGTGAAGGTACTCTATATCTCCGCGGAAAGACCCTACCTCGGTAGGATCTATCCGCAGAAAGTCTAGCGAAAAGGAATTAACCATTAGTTTTGTTTACCGGTTTTGCATGCCAAATTTCTTCGGCGTATTTTCTAATACTGTTGTCGGAAGCGAATGTTCCGCTGCATGCGGTGTTCATCAAGGACTTCTGAGCCCATTCCATGCGGTTGGCGTAATCCTTAACGGCAGTCTTGTATGTGTACAGATATGAATCAAAGTCTGCAATGCACATGAAGGGGTCGGCAACACCGTAGCCGCCGTCAACGAGATAATCAGCGATGTGTGAGAAGTCGTGAGATGCGATAGGATCGTTGAATCTGTCAACAACGCGTCTGATCGCCGGGGATGCGTGATAGAAATCTCTTGAGTTGTAGCCGTTGCGCCAAAGCTCGTCAACCTCGTGTGTGTTAAGACCGAAGATGTAGGCATTCTCTCTGCCGACAGCCTCAAGTATTTCAACGTTTGCACCGTCGAGTGTACCAAGTGTAGGAGCACCGTTCATCATAAGCTTCATGCAACCGGTGCCGCTAGCTTCCTTTCCGGCAAGTGAAATCTGCTCGGAAATATCTGCCGAAGGTATAAGAATTTCAGCGAGTGATACGTTGTACTCCTCCACGAATACAACCTTGAGCTTGTCCTTGGTAAGAGGATTACGCTCAAGCTCCTCAGCGAGGAACCAGATAAGCTTTATGAGCTTCTTTGCCATAACGTATCCGGGGGCAGCCTTGCATCCGAAGATAAAGGTCTGCGGAGGAATATCTGCATTGGGATTGTCGAGAATCTCGTTATAAAGCGCAATTATCTTCATAACGTTGAGAAGCTGGCGCTTATACTCGTGCATTCTCTTGATCTGAACGTCAAAGATGGAATCGGGGTTGATACGCTTGCCGCTCTTCTGGAAAACGTAGTGAGCGAAGCGCTCCTTGTTGGCGTACTTGATAGCATTGATCTGCTCAAGTACTCCTGCATCATCCTTGAACTCCTTGAGCTTCGAGAGGTTGCTTGCATCCTCTCTGAACTCTGATCCGATAAGCTCGTCAAGTAGGCTTGCAAGCTTGGGGTTGGCTGTATTGAGCCAACGGCGATGAACTACACCGTTGGTTACGTTAGTGAACTTCCACGGAGTCATTTTGTAGAAGTCGTGGAATATGGTCTTTGTCAGAATATCGCTATGAAGCTTGGAAACGCCGTTTACTGCGTGAGAACCAACGACAGAAAGGTTAGCCATTCTGACCTGATTGTATGCAACGATAGCCATTCTGGAGATTCTGTCCCAGTCACCGGGATACAGGTTCCAAAGATCGGCTGTAAAGCGCTTGTTGATCTCTTCAACTATTGTGTATATACGAGGAAGCTTCATTGAGAACAGGTCTACTCTCCAGCACTCGAGTGCCTCGGGCAAAACTGTGTGGTTGGTGTAGGAAACAGACTTTACAACTATGCTCCATGCATCATCCCATGAGTAGGAGTATACGTCCATAAGTATACGCATAAGCTCAGGGATGCAGAGCGCGGGATGTGTATCGTTAATATGGATAGAAACGTTATCCTCGAATCCCTTAAGAGATCCGTGATCTGCAAAATAGTCGCTGATAATACTCTGAAGTGACGCTGAAACCAGGAAATACTGCTGAGTAAGACGAAGAAGCTTACCCTCATCGTAATCGTCCTTAGGATAAAGCTGTTTGGTGATTATCTCTGCATCGCTTGAACGGGAGAGTGTCTGCAGGTAATTTGAATGGGTGGTGTTGTACGTAGGAACCGAGGGGTGCGCAGGACGTGCACGCCAGAGGCGTATGGTGTTTACTGCATCGGTGGTGGTTCCGGGGATAAGAAGATCATACGGAACTGCCTTTACCTCATCGTACTCATAATTGGTTATCTTGAGAGAGGTGCCGTCCCACTCTTCCTTGAGCTTTCCGCCAAGACGGATGGAAACGCTTCTTTCAGGATGAGGAACGAGCCATGCCCCACCGCTACCAAGCCATTCATCAGGCAATTCTACCTGCTCACCATCGATGATCTTCTGCTTGAAAAGACCGGTTTCATAAAGGAGTGAATATCCGTTTGCTGCATAGTCAAGCGCGGAAAGAGAGTCCATGAAGCAGGCTGCAAGACGTCCAAGGCCTCCGTTTCCAAGGCCGGGGTCAACCTCGTAAGCATATATTCTTTCGAAGCTTGTGCCAAGGTCCTGAAGGATCGCCTGAAGTTCATTGTAAATTCCAAGGTTTACGGATACGTTCTTGAGTGAGCGTCCTACGAGGAACTCCATACACAAATAGCATATTTTCTTGGCATCCGTAGCCTTCTTTCTCTTCTTGAAGTCGGCGCGGTAATCTACCATGATCTCTTTGATAACAGATACCGTTGCGTGGTAAAGCTGCTCGTCGGTAGCTGCACCGGGATTGGATATTCCTCTGGTTATGAGCTTTGCCTCAAGACGCTCGCGAAGATCTGTGATGGGCTTTTTTGCTCCTGTATACTGTGTGGTTTTAGCGTTGCTTTTCATTTTGCTGTTTATCCTACCAATTTTATAAAACGTTGTAAAGTTCGATATATTTTGCGGCAGACTTATCCCATGAGAAGTCTGTGTTTATCGCACTCTTGCGAAGCGCACTCCACTCGTCCTTGTTTTCGTAAAGCGCGAGTGCATTTTTAAGTGTAAAGAGAAGCTCGTGTGCATTGTAATTGTTAAAGGTAAATCCGTTTGCACCCTCGGAGCCATAGGGCTTTATCGAGTCATAAAGGCCGCCAACGGCACGCACAACCGGAACAGTACCGTACGAGCATGCGATCATCTGTGCAAGTCCACAGGGCTCGCTCTTTGAAGGCATAAGGAAGATGTCGGCAGAAGCATACATCTTCTTTGAAAGTGTGCGGTCGAATTTAATGAGTGCGCGGAAGTTACCGAATTCAGAATCGAGTGCGGCAAACGCATCCTCATATTTTTCATCGCCTGTACCAAGAAGTGCAACCTGTACCTTTTCAGCAAGAAGCTCGCGCATTATATGAAGCACAAGATCAAGGCCCTTCTGGTCGGTAAGGCGGGTAACCATTACAATAAGCGGTATGTCTGCATTTTCTTCAAGTCCTACCTCGCGCTGGAAAGCAAGCTTATTCTTTGCTTTGCCCGACTTTACGGTTCTCTTATCAAAGGTGGAGTATATTTCGCCACCAACCTTGGGAGAAAACGCGGTGTAGTCAATACCGTTGATAATGCCACACATTTTGTCAGATGCGGACTTTATGATGTCCGCAAGACCGAATGCGAAGAAATCGTGCTTGAGTTCACAAGCATAGTTGGGGCTAACGGTGGAAACGCGGTCGCTTACCGTGATAGCGCCCTTGAGCAGGTTGATACATCCAGCAAACTCTACGATGTGATAGTATTTTGCATCGAGTGCAAAAACGTCACCGAGTATAGCGGGATCGAACTTGCCCTGGAACTCTATGTTGTGTATTGTAAACAGAGTGCGTATTTTGGAAAGTGCCTTCTCGCCCGCATACTTTGTCTTAAGGTAGATCACACATGGTGCGGTCTGCCAGTCGTTTGCATGAAGAACGTCGGGAATATTCCCTGTTTTGAGCATGAACTCGATAACAGCCATTGAAAAGAAAGCGAATCTCTCGCCGTCATCCCACTCGCCGTAGGTTCTTGCTCTGTCAAAGTAATAGTGATTCTCTACGAAATAATAAGTAACGTTGTTATTCTCGATCTTGTAGATCGTTGCTCCGGTTGATCTCCAGGAAAGCTTGAATGTGATATCGGTTACGTGCTCGAGCTGTATACGGTGCTCGGGCTTCATATTTCCGTAAAGAGGAAGTATTACTTCACATTTTGCATTGGGATCAGCTGCTGCCACAGACTTGGGAAGCGCGCCGATAACGTCTCCGAGACCGCCACTGGCGGAATACGGAGCACCCTCGCTTGCAACGTATAAAATTCTCATTTTTATCTCCTTAATGCCAAAAGCTTAATGGAATTTAAACCTTTCTTCCCTTCTGAACGTAGAAAGGCATATTCTCGTTGCCGGAAAGCTTTACGCCCTTGGTAATGTGGACGTCCTTATCAGTAACGATGCAGTTAAGCTCTGCGTTGTCCTCTACGTAAGTGCCGTGGAAAAGAACTGAATCACGAATTACAGCACCCTTTCCTACGTGTACGCCACGGAAGATAACGGAGTTGATTACAGTACCTTCGATCACACACTCATCAGCGATGATGGAATTCTCAACAACTGCGGTATCGGTGTGCACGGTGGGAGCGGAGTTGTGTACTCTTGTGAAGATAGGAAATTCCTTCTTCCAAAGCAGAGAGTTACGTGCCTCCTCGGACTTAGCAAGAGCCATAGAATGCTTGTAGTAATCGAGGAAGCTGGATACGGATGCAACGTATCCGTCGTAGCAGTATACTCTGTAATTAGAGTGCTTGTAGTTCTTAAGGAACATCTTGGTAAGGCTGTTGAGTGAGTACGCGTCAGCCTCTTCTATAATTGTGCGCAGATGAACGGTTTTCATTACAAATATGTTAAGCGCAAGCTCGGTATGAGTATCACTGTATGTGGATCCCATAGCGATATCCATGATCTTGCCCGCGATAGATGAAATCATCATACGGGGAGTCTTGGAGGTGTAATCCTTACCAACCTTCTGAGTAACGAAGGTGATCTCTGCACCGGTCTGCTCGTGAGTCTTGATAACATTAGCAAGGTCGATGTTAAGTGCGTGGTCGGAGTCCATGAGAACTACGTAGTCTTCTTTGAATTCACTGATGTACTCCTTCATGCTCTTGAGAGCCTCAAGGTGAGTGGAGAAAAGCTTTGCGGAGGATGCAACGTAAGCGGTCTGGAACGGAGATATCATAGTGATACCGCCTTCTCTTCTCGCAAGATCCCAGTCCTTACCGCTTCCGATATGCTCAACGAGTGAGCGGTAGCTGTAATTCGCTACAATATTGATATTAGAAATATTTGCATTTACCATGTTTGACAAGCAGAAGTCAACGAGTCTGTATCTGCAAGCGAACGGTATAGCCGCAACTGTTCTATCTGCGGTCAATCTTGACAAGGTATTGTTGTTAAGACTTGAAAAAATAATTCCTGCTGCACTGATAGCCATTGTGTTATTCTCCCTTCCTTAGTCACAAACTACGGCCTTGGGCGCAATTTCTGTTCCCTTAGCAATAACTGTAATTTTATCTTTTCCTGCGTTCTCGCATCCGACAGTCGCTTCGCTACCGATAACGGCATCAGAGTCGATTATAGAGGTATATACCTTTGCGCCTGCCTTAATGGTTACGTCTTCCATGATAACGGAGTCACGAACGATCGCACCCTCCTCTACAATAACGCCGCCGGAAAGAATGGAGTTTTCAACTGTACCGTATATCTTGCATCCTTCGGAGATAAGAGAATTCTTAGATACCGAATTTTTGCCGTGCATCTGGGGAGGGCGAGCTGTATTTCTCGAGAAAATACGGAAATTGTTGTCCTGGATGTTAAGTATGGGATTCTCGCCAATAAGGTCCATGTTGGATTCCCAAAGAGAGGATATGGTTCCAACGTCCTTCCAATAGCCTGCGAACTTGTAGGAGTAAAGACGCTCGCCGTTATTAAGAAGATTGGGGATAATGTTCTTACCAAAGTCGTTAGAGGACTTCTCGTCTGCCTCGTCTGCTTCAAGATATTCTATAAGCTTTGAGGTGGTGAAGATGTATATACCCATAGAAGCCTGGTTGTTCTTGGGCTGCTTGGGCTTCTCCTCAAACTCGTAAATAACACCCTCGGGGGTGGTGTTACAGATACCGAAGCGGCTTGCCTCCTCCATAGGTACGGTAATGGTAGCTACGGTACAAGCGGCATTGGTCGCCTTGTGCTGCTCGAGCATCTTGAGGTAATCCATCTTGTAGATGTGGTCGCCGGAAAGGATAAGCACGTAGTCGGGGTTGTACTGCTTGATAAAGTTGATATTCTGGTAGATCGCGTTTGCAGTTCCCTTATACCAGTCAGAGGACTTGCTTCCCTGATAAGGAGGAAGCACGGTAAGGCCACCACGAGAACGGTCAAGATCCCAAGGAGCTCCATTACCAAGATATTCGTTAAGTGCCAAGGGCTGATATTGCGTGAGAACACCAACGGTGTCTATTGAGGAATTGATGCAGTTGGAGAGCGGGAAGTCGATAATCTTGTACTTTCCGGCAAAAGTAACTGCAGGCTTTGCTGTTTGCTTTGTCAGGTCGTAAAGTCTTGAGCCTTGTCCACCTGCAAGCAGCATGGCTATACATTCTTTTTTGCAATACATAATGGTTCTCCTTTAAAGTGAAATTTTCTTACTTTTGGGAATTTGCTTATAAATTCTACCCGAAAACGCGGGGATAATAACTTTTGCATAGCCGGCACCGTTATCCGTGGTGTAGACTATATCCGATGTATCAGATACCGGATCGGTAGCAAACGTAATAGACAGTGGGCGGTTTTTGTTGAGAGGGATCATTATTTGCTGTTCAGAGCCCGAGAAATTTATCGCGACGATTATCTCTGACTTGTCCGTCTTTCTGCGATATGCGACAACGTTTTTCTCAGCCTCGTCAGCGAGTATCCACTCAAATCCCTTTTGATCAAAATCGTACGTCCAAAGCTCAGGAGTATCGATGTAATATCTATTCAGAGCGGCAACGTACTGGCGCATCTGATAGTGATTGGGATAATCAAGCATAAACCACTCAAGTGCATTCGCATAATCCCATTCTCTGAACTGACCGTATTCCGTTCCCATGAAAAGCATTTTCTTTCCCGGGTAAGTCATAATAAGCATCATAGCTGCGCGCATCTGAGTGAACTTGTCCTCATAGCTTCCGTACATTTTGTTAATGAACGAGAGCTTTCCGTGTACGACCTCATCGTGAGAGATCGGAAGCACGTAGTTCTCGGTAAAGGCATACATAAGAGGAAAGTTGAGCGCCTTATGCTTGTACTTTCTGAAATAAGGATCTGTCATAACGTAATCATAGAAATCGTTTGCAAATCCCATGTTCCATTTAAGGTTGAATCCAAGGCCACCCTCAAATACAGGCTTTGTAATGCCACCAAAAGATCCGGATTCCTCGGCTATCATAAGAGCTTCGGGAAATTCTGCGAAAACCGTTGTGTTAAGCTTGCGCAGAAAGGCGATCGCTTCGAGATTCTCTCTACCGCCCTCGGAGTTTGGAACCCACTTTCCGGGCTCCTTATCGTAGTCGAGATATATCATAGAGGCTACGGCATCAACACGAAGTCCGTCTACGTGGTATTCACGTAAAAACCACATTGCGTTGGAGATGAGGAAGGATTGAACCTCTTCCCTGCCAAGATCGAAAAATCTTGTGCCCCATGAAGCGGATTCCTGACGGTCCTTGCCCTGATATTCATACAAGGGGCAGCCGTCGTATTCGTAGAGGCCCCATGCATCCTTTGGGAAATGCGCGGGAACCCAGTCGAGGATGACACCGATTCCGTTCTTGTGAAGCTCGTTTACTAAGTACTTGAAGTCATCGGGAGAGCCAAAGCGTGACGTCGGGGCAAAAAAGGCACCAACCTGGTATCCCCACGAGCCGTCAAACGGATGCTCGGCTATGGGTAAGAATTCTACGTGTGTATATCCCATATATTTGACGTATGGGACTAATGCTTCGGCAAGCTCGCGATACGTGAGGTAATCGTTTGTATCCTCCTTGCGCATAAAGCTACCGAGGTGTATTTCATATATGTTCAGCGGCGCGGCAAGATAGCCACCGCGCGTAAGCGTCTTTTTCTTTCTGTTTTTCATCCAAGTGGCATCCTGCCATTTATGCTTGGATTCGCAAAATATCATCGAGGCACCGTCGGCGCCACCGCATGAATATCTTGCATACGGATCTCCCTTCATAAAGGTATGTCCGTTATTCCTTATTACAAACTTATATTTAGCATTCTCCAAGGATACAGGGCTATCGACAATTGCCTCCCATATACCGTGTGTGGTTTTGGTAAGAGGAATGCGGTTGTTATCATCCCAACCGGTAAAGTCGGAGGTGATATATACCTCGTCGGCATTTGGTGCCCATGTTCTGAATGTATAGCGGTACGACTCGGGCAGTCGCTCAAGCGTGCAGCCTAAGTAGTCATACGAATAAAAGTTAGTTCCCTGGTGAAAGAGATATTCTGCTTGGTTGTTTTTTTCAGTCATATTGTTCCTTTCACGGCTTTATGCTATGGATTATAGCACAGGCTGAGGGTCGAATAATGAAAAAATGGCAAATGCAAATACATTTTAGAAATGGAATTGAAAAAAGCGCCGCATTTGTTTTCTTGCTTTATAAAATGATATCGAATAAACGATAAAGGTTATAAGGGCTGAAATCCGCCTTGCGAGGGGCGACAGAGCCTTATTAAGGATACTCACAATAATACGTAGCGGATATGTGAGTATAAATACTATGCAAAAGACTGCCTTGCATAGCGTGTGAGAAAGCTGGAGGATAATTTTATCGAAGATCCTACCTAAAGTTTTCTTCGAGGTGAAGAATGCAATTAACGAGGCAATCAAGGAATATAGCCTGACCACTCCGTCAAGGGTTATGTAGCATATAAGTAAGAGGCTTGCACCATAGCATAGGACAAAGATAAAATCGTATATGCTGGCAGTAGCAATGCACTTCTTTTGATTTGAAAGACCGGTACTACATTCACGTATGGAGTTCGATCGCGCAACCCGAATTCCAACGGATAGAATGTACCGAATGGAAGATAGAATGGTTGAGAGGGAGTTGTAAATTCCTCCCATAAATAAACCCAGGAGGGATAACAGGGCCACCGAATATAGAACGTCACCGAGAGCGAAGTATTTCATCCCAGTATTTTAGAGATAAAGCTTTTCTTCTCGCGAGGTCTTTTGTAATAAAATCCCTCGATCTTCCCTATTACGTTGATTTCTCCGCTTTCCTTTGAAAGGCTTTCTATCTTCATATCCTCGCCCTCAATGACGACCGTTCCCGATGAGGTTTCAATAGTCATTTCAAGCTCTGAGAAATCAAGCACGTTTATCACGCCGTTTAGCGTAAGTGCCTTCTTGTCCCTTATGACAAGATCCTGGTGTACGTTATCCATAAAGACCTCCACGAAAATTAAAAATCACATACTCTATCAAAGAATATGTGATTTTTAATCAAAATATGCCTGCTTACGACCGAGGTGTTGCGGATGTGTATGCAGGATTTTTCGTGAAAAGTCACATATTACCCTTCGGCAATGATTTCGTACATTCCGAGAGATTCAGACTTTTTCGTCGTTTCCCTTATCTCAAGGACACGTACGGTTATTTGTTTTGTACCGAATGCAATTGTCAACTCGTCACCGATCTTTACATCATAGGACGGCTTGGCGGGTCTTCCGTTTACCGTTACTCGGGACGAATCACAAGCTTCGTTGGCTACGGTACGTCGCTTTATTATGCGAGATACCTTTAAAAACTTGTCAAGACGCATTCAGATTAAGCGTTTACCTCATCTTTGAGAGCCTTAGATGCGGAGAAGGTAGGCTTCTTTGCGGCAGCGATGGTGATGGTCTCGCCGGTCTTGGGGTTACGTCCTTCTCTTTCGGCACTTTCCTTTACCTCGAAGGTACCAAAGCCGATAAGAGCAACCTTGTCACCCTCCTTGAGAGCATCGGTAATTGCCTTAAAAGTTGCTGCAACTACTGCATCAACATCCTTCTTAGCGACGTTGGTTTCTGCAGCAACTACATTTACGAGTTCGGTCTTATTCATGATTTAACATCCTTTCAATATAATTAAGATATTTTAATTATATCAATATTCTTTGAAAAATTCAATAGGGTATATACAATTTCGATCTATTGCACGCAAATTTTAGCTATATCTATAAGTCACTTCTTTGTTTTTTGTTTATTTTGACGCATTTAAATAAGCTCTTTCGTGCATCGGATGATAAGGCGAGGAGCGATGCCAGATAAAACGTAGAAAAAACAAGGGCACAAGCTGTAGCGCAAAGCCTGGCCGATCCACATTTAATAAGATATTGGGTAGACAAATATGCTATTGGTGTAGCAATGCCCGAAGCAATAAACGGCATGGTCATCGACTTCAAAACCGAGGTTTTTATGCCAATTGCACGGTTGGTGTAAAACATTGAAATGCAATAAGAAATTAGATACGAAGCCGATGTGCCGATTGGTGCGCAAAGTATACCCAGGTCGGTACAGCGCATCAGACATATGCTGAGAACAAGCTTTGCAAGAGTGCCGGACAGTAGCGAAATAAGGGCCACGCTTTGCTTCCCTGTTGCCTCTAACGTTGTGTTTAACACCGTAAGCGCTCCGACAACAAGGACCCCCGGGGCAAGCGCAGTCAGAAAAGGTGCGCCAAGAACTGCGCTTCCTTCTTCGAATATGATCGTGAGAAGCTCTTGAGAGAAGAAAGAAAAGCATACAAATGCAGGGACCGTTATAAAGCTTGTAAACTTAAAGGATGTGGTTAAGTGCGCGTTACGATCTTGTGTCCTTTCTTTGCCTGTGGCTAGCGTTGATGACAGAAGCGGGAGCAATGCTGTGGTTATTGGGGAGATCAACGTTGATACCAACGAGAGCATCGGCACTGCAAGTGTGGTGTAATTTCCGTATAGAACGTTTGATATTGATGGATCAAAGCCATTACTTTCAAGTCCATTCATCACAAGGGTGAGATCAAGAATATTTACGATGCTTCCAATAGCGGTGGCCAGTGTTATCGGAATTGCAATTTTGAGTATGTCTGCGATCGTTTTCCTTGACGACTGAGTTTTTGGTAATGTTTTGTGATCGCACTTTGCGTAAACGAGTGCAAGGTAAATAAGACCTATGAGTGATCCGATCGTGATACCAAAAATGGTATATGCGGAAACGACAGGAAGACTTTTGCCTGTTGCTACTGCTACCTTGGCGAGCAGTAGGCCTATGCCAAGCTTAAATACAGATACTAACAGCTCCGAGATAGCAATCGGCGCAAATTTCATTCGTCCTGCAAGATATCCTCTGATAACTCCACCGGCACAAACGAACAGTATCGACGGAGCAATTGCGTACATCGAAGGAACGGATTTTTGATTGCCGATTGCCGTGGCAAATGAGGTGGCACAAAGATAGAAAAGTGCCAGTAAGGCAACACCTGAAATAAAGAAAAACAAAAACGCCGATTTGAATACAGCACGTCCGCTTCCGCTTTGTTCTGCTTCGCTTTTTGATACCAATATTGAGATTGCCTTTGGAATTCCGGCAGTTCCGATTATGTAGAAAAATATGTATATCGTGTAGGCTGAATTGAAGTATCCCATCCCCTCGTCGCCAAGGATATATGAGAGAGGAAGCTTGTAAATCAGTCCTATTATTTTTAGTAAAATTGTTGATATTGTTAGCCATGCTGCGCCGCGTAATAAGGTGTTATCGCTTTTTGCTTTTTTGTTCATTTCTTCTCCACCGAAAATAAAAAGAGTTCACTAAATGATATTAGCAAACTCTTTCATTTATTAAAATTTTGAATAGAAATCGATTATGCGCTCGCGTGCGCTGATTTTCTTGCTTGATTTTTCGGTGGAACCGGTTTCTTTGCGTTGGCTCAAATATTCGTATGGGTACTTGGGGTTGAATATTCTTTCTATAACGGTTTCTCCGTTTGGCTTGTGGTGAACAAGCTTTGTTACTGCACTGGCGCCTACTGCAAAGATGGTCTGGATATCCTCCATCATTAACACGTTGTACAGGCCTTCGTGTCCCTCAATCGAGAATCCGACGTTTTCGAGGTTTCCTACGGTGTTCTTCTGGCGGTACATGTAGTACGGCTTGTATCCGGCAAACTTAGCCTTAAGCTGTGAATAGGATACGCTTTTTGCAGCATCTCCACCCGCGAGAGAATATACGTTTGAATTCTTTTTAAGGATATCGGCAGCCTTCTTTACACAGAACGTGTGAACGGTAATGTTGGTAGGAGCGAGCTCGATAACCTTGTCCATGGTCTCGGAGAAGTTCTTGAAATCGTCTCCAGGCAGACCTGCTATAAGGTCTACGTTTATATCACGTATGCCGCTCTCCTTTGCGAGATTAAATGCATGATAAAACTGCTCTGTTGTGTGCTTGCGTCCGATTTCCCTGAGGACATCGTCGCTGAGAGTCTGCGGGTTTACACTGATTCTGGTGACCCCGTGCTTCTTGGCGGTTGCAAGTTTTTCTGCAGTTATGGTATCCGGGCGTCCTGCTTCGAGCGTAAATTCGGCAAGCGACGGAATGTCTATAAGTCTGTTAACAGTACCGAGAAGCTTCTCTAACTGTTCAACGTTAAGAGTGGTTGGAGTTCCGCCACCTATGTATACGGTATGTATATTGAGTCCAAGACTCTTGATCGTGTTGACCGTATCCTCAAGATCAAGAACAAGCTGATCGAGATACTCGTCTATAAGGCTGAGAAGACGAGGCGTCGTGTAAGAGACAAAGCTGCAATAAGCACATCTCGACGGACAAAAAGGTATAGAGATGTAAAGCGAGCATGCCGACTTCGGAACCTTTTTGAGAAGCTTGATCTCGTTTGATGCAACTGCGGTTACGAGTGCCGCCTTTTGTTGATTAAGGAGGTATTCGTCGCGCATTATACGTCTTGTTTTTATAATTCCCTTGCCGGAATACAGGAGTGTTGCCGCTACTTTAGCGGGTCTGACACCGGTAAGTATTCCCCACGGCGGTGTATATCCAAGCAGCTCCTTACCTGCGGCAAAGAGCGCCTTTCCGGCCGCAATTGAAGCATGAGTAGCTATTGTGAGCTCCTCGTTGTACTTGATGGGCTCGGTAGCCTCACAGAACTTGTCGTTAAGGCGGATGGAGGCATAGGCCATATCATTGCCTGTTTCAGGCTCCTTGTACGTGCTTATATTAACCTCGGGAACGCCCTCGGCAAGCTCCTCATCCTCGCCAAAGGTTGCACCGGGAAAGAATATCATACACAGGGTTTGTGCATAGTAGCGATTGATGTCGCCTTCAGTGCGTAAAATCATAACTTATTATGCTCACTTCCCTTTCTTTTTGAGTACGTCGGAGGACATAATGATAGTTACAGGGCCGTCGGTGGACATATCGGTGCGCATATCTGCGCCAAAAACACCAGACTCAACCTTTCTGATTCGTTCCTTTGCCATATCAACAAAATATGAATAGAGGCGGTTTGCAACGTCGGGCGATGCACCGGCAAAGTAATCGGGTCTGTTGCCATGGGCGTAGTTTGCATTCAACGTAAAGTTGGACACTACGAGCATTTCGCCGTCAACGTTAAGCAACGAAAGGTTCATTTTGTCATTTTCATCCGAGAATATACGCAGCTTTGATATTTTTTCCAAAAGCAATACGGCATCCTTCTCGGTGTCTTCCTTTTCAACACCGAGAAGAACGTACAATCCGTGTCCTATGCTGCCGGACAAAACGCCGTCAGCATAAACTGTTGCATTATATACTCTTTGAAGAACTGCTTTCATGAGAAGCCTCCGAATAGCTTTAATTATTGTGAAAATCCGCGTTTTACTGAAATAACCGCGGGTATCGAACGAAGACGGGAAACTATCGATTCGTAGTGAGATGTGCTCTTACAACCGACGTGAAGGTTTATAGCCACCTCGCCATTCTTCTGAGGTAGCGTGTTTATCTGCGATATAGACACCTTCATATCGGCAAGTGCCACGGAAATCGCCGCAAGAACGCCTATGCCGTCCTCGGCGAATATCTGAAGATGTGCCTCGTAGGTCTCAGAGAATTTAGCGGTAGGATCTGTCTTTTCCCACTCTGCACGTACCCATCTTGAAAGGTTCTCCTCATTTTTACGTGAGGATGATACATTGGGACAGTCGGACTTGTGTATCGAAACACCGAATCCGCGGGTTATAAATCCAACGATCTTATCGCCGGGAAGCGGGTTGCAACACTTAGCAAACTTAACCTGACAACCGGCCTCGCCGTCTATGACTATGCCGCCGCTATTTTTGGGACGCTTGCTTTCTGTGACTGTTTTGATCTTTGAAAGCTCCTCCTCTGTGGTGAGAGGCTTGGGCTCAAGATGTGCATTGATCTTCTCGATTTCGTCTTTAATCTTGGGCAGAAAGCGTTGTACGGAAAGTCCACCGAAACCGATGGTGTTGTAAAAATCATCGGCGCTGCTGATTCCTATGCGCTTTGAAATGGTTGTGACGATATCGAGAATCTGCGCATCGGTGCAGCTTTTGTCGATTTTTCGGATCTCTTTTTCGACCTCGGCCTTACCTACTATAATATTTTCGGGGCGCTTTTCCTTTTTGAACCACTGACGTATCTTGCTACGGGCCTCACCGGTCTTAACTATTTTAAGCCAGTCGCGGCTCGGACCCTTGGTGGACTGCGAGGTAAGTATCTCTACGATATCACCGTTTTTGGGGATTCTGTCAATCGGAACAATAACACCGTTTACCTTGGCACCAATCATCTTGTTGCCTACTGCCGAGTGTATAGCATATGCAAAGTCGATTACAGTAGAGCCAAGAGGCAATGAAATAACGTCTCCCTTGGGTGTGAAAACAAATGTTTCGTCGTGGAATATGTCGGTTTTGAACGATCGCATAAACTCGTCGGGATCTCGTGTATTCTCGTCGGATTCAAGGAGCTTGGATATCCAAAGCAGCTTCTCGTCGATGCTGGAGTCGGCGCGCTCGCCTGACTTGTACTTCCAGTGCGCTGCGATACCGTATTCTGCCTCCTCGTGCATTCGGGAGGTTCTGATTTGTATCTCAAACGGTATACCGCTTCTACCTATAACGGTAGTATGAAGTGAGCGGTACAGGTTGGGCTTAGGGGTGGAGATATAGTCCTTAAATCTGCCGGGAACAGACTTGAAAAGCTCGTGTACAAGACCAAGCGCAGTATAACACTCAAGCTCGGTCTCTACGATGATTCTAAGCGCGTAGAAGTCGTATATCTCATCAAATTCCTTGTTGAAGCTGTACATCTTGCGGTAAAGGCTATAAACCGACTTGATGCGCCCCTCGAGATGGAAGTTAATCTTGTTTTCTTCGAGCTTATCCTTGATTATTACCTTCGCCTCGCTAAGGAAATCTCGGCTCTGGCCGTATTTCCTGTTGATGCACTCCTGAACCTCGTCATATCCGACTCTGTCCAGGTAGTAAAGGCTTATATTTTCGAGCTCCTGCTTGATCCTCTGGATACCGAGACGATGTGCCAAGGGGGCATATATGTACATCGTTTCAAGCGCTATTGCGCGCTGACGTTCCTCGCGCTTTGCACCGAGAGTACGCATGTTGTGAAGTCTGTCGCAAAGCTTGATGAATATCACTCGGATATCCTTGGTCATGGCGAGAAGCATCTTACGGATGTTTTCGATATGTGCCTCTTCCTTATCGGCAACCTGAACCTGAATAATCTTTGTCAGGCCGTCAACAAGCATCGCAACGTTTGGACCGAACATCTTTGTAAGCAACTCGAGATTTGTCTTGTCTGCGCAATCCTCGACTGTATCGTGCAGAAGCGCGGCACAGATAGAATCGGTATCAAGGCCCAATTCCGCCACTATAACAGCAACCGCAACGGGGTGGCAGATATACGGCTCTCCGCTTAATCTAAACTGTCCCTCGTGAAGCTGTGCGGCATAGGTGAAGGCCTTTTTGATCTTTTCAAGATCATAGGATTTCTCATTTTTTTCAATTAAATCGAGAAGTGGTTGTAATTCTTTATACATAGTTATACCATTGTTTATTTGACATCGATCTGCGAGCGGATCCTCTTCAAAAGGTAGGATTTCTCAAGATCAGATTTCGATGTGGTGTAATGAACACTGAATCTGTATGATTCGGGAGCAATTTCCTCGATACCGATCAGATTAAGCTCTTGGAACACCTTAATTATTATTTTTAATTTTATGTAGTTAATGGGGCGTGCATCGCGTGAATGCGATAATGCAAAGATTATATCCTTGTGCGAAAGCGTATCGTTTGAAGAACGAACCGAGTTCACAACGTGTCTGTAAACTGCGGCAAAATCTTCTCTGGTAGGAAGAACGTCCTCTTCCTTGGAAAAATGCGCGCCGTTCCAAATTTCGTTGAATCTTTCGCGCTCCGCATCATCAAGCTGTCCCTGCAACGAAGAGGGCTTAACGTCCTTAACGATGAGCTGCACACTTCTGCGGCCCATCCATTCGTTTATATCGATGTTGAAGAGTAAATCTACCTTATCGCCGTTGTAGAAGCCAAGGGATGAGGGGGAATTTGAAAAGTACATTGCGGACAGTGTATGCTTCCCTTCACCGATTGAGAGTCTGGTGTGCTTACCCTCACTGATAGAGGAAATTTCATTTACGTTTACTCCGTACATAACGAAGTTGGGAATGGGGTTGCCTACACCGTACGGCTCGAGTATCTGCAGATTTTCCGCAAGGCCTATATTAACGTCAGCAAGCGAAACCTCACAATCGGCCTCGATTGTGGGGATCATAGCACTTTCATCAAGATTTTCATCTGCATATTCGTTGATCATTTTTCTGAATGCAGCAAGATTTCCGCGGGTAACGGAAAGCCCTGCGGCAAGCTCGTGACCGCCGAATTTTACAAGAAGAGGTGCGCAGTGGCAAAGTGCATCTACAAGATTAAGCCCCTTGATGCTTCTGCCTGAGCCCTTACCAACGTCCTCGTCGGATATTTCATCACCACTCGGCTCGAATGAAACGAGTATGGTGGGGCGAGAGTATTTCTCTGTGATTCTGGAAGCAACGATACCGATAACACCGTGGTGCCAACCGTCGGCATCAAGTACGATAACCGAGTCATTTTCCATGCTTTCGCGCTCTATCTTCTCGTACGCTTCCTGAATTATCTTGTTTTCCTCTGCCTGGCGCTCCTTGTTTGCAAGGCAAAGCTCCTCTGCAATCACACTTGCTTCGGAGGGACTGTTCGAGAGGAATAATTCAACGGCACGCTCTGCGCTACGGATTCTGCCGGCGGCATTGACTCTGGGTGCGAGTGTGTAACCAATGTATCCGGTCGTTATTTTTGTGCGCTTTTTACGTCTTTCGTTTCTGCCGCCGTCGCCCTTTGACGCGGCTGCCTCAATAAGTGCTGTAAGACCGCATCTTTTAGTGTTTTCGATCATCTTTAAGCCGTAGCTTACAATGATTCTGTTTTCGCATTTTATGGGCATTACGTCGGCAATGGTGCCTATAGCAACAAGGTCTGCGTAATTCGAGAAGATGTGCGATGCGGCCTCGATTCTGGTATGACCGCAGCAGCGCTCCTCGTATGCACTGATAAATTTGAACACGACACCTACACCCGCAAGCTCCTTGAACGGGTACTCACAGTCGGGGCGATGGGGGTTGATCACCGCACAAGCCTCGGGCAGGTCCGCTCTACACTCGTGATGGTCGGTGACCAAAAAGTCAACACCGATTTCTTTCGCATGCTTTACCTCATCGATAGCGGTAATACCGGTATCAACGGTGATTATAAGCTTGGTGCCGCTTTCCTTAAGAGCATTGATTGCACTGATAGATACACCGTAGCCCTCCCCCGCTCTGTTGGGGATATAATAGCTTACGTCTGCGCCCTTAGATTTAAGGTACAGATAAAGTGTGCAAACGGACGTAACACCATCTACGTCATAGTCGCCGTAAATAGTGATCTTCTCGTTTTCGGTTATTGCCTGCTTTACTCTCTCAACTGCCTTGTCCATATCCTTCATGTCGAAGGGGTTGCAAAGCATTTCATTTTCCATGTAGAGGAAGTTTTTTGCAGCAAGCGGTGTGTTGTAGCCTCTTGTATACAAGAGGTCTGCGATGATCGGACTGATGCCGAGTTCCTTGGCGATAAGCTCCTTCGCTATACGCGAGGCGCTATCGGTGGAGCCTTTAAGAATCCACTTTTTCTCCTTTGTTTTGAGTTCCTTTGCGTTCATTAAAATATTTTACCGGTTGGGCATATGCCCGCCTTCCTGTTTTATTATCTACGTTAGTGGGGGCAAGCGCATGCCTGCCCCAAAAAGTAAACGGTCTGAATTTCACCCGTTGTTGTTAGGCTTGTATTTTTTCATTATGGAAATTGCTGTATATATGCCGTCGATTGCGGCACTTGTTATTCCCCCTGCGTAACCTGCGCCCTCGCCCGACGGGTAAATGTTACCGCTACCGATGGCAAGACGTGTTTTGGGATCTCTCATTATTCTGACGGGGGCACTGGTTCTTGTTTCGGCGCCTGTAAGAATGGCACCGCTATCAGCGAAACCGTGTATTTTACGGTCAAAGTCTAAAATTGCGTTGGTTATAGAGCGACAAACGAAGTTCGGAAGATACACCTCCGGTCTTGCAAGCTTGACACCCTCACCTCCCATGTAGGTCGGCATAACCGAATAAGGCATTTTATCGCACTTACCGGTCAGAAAATCTCCTACCGTTATGATAGGTGCGGAATAATCTGAGCCGCCGGCCTTGAATGCCGCACGCTCAATTGTCTGTTGGAATTCGATTGCTTTTTGTGCGGTGTTGCCGTAATCCTCCTTGAAGATACTGCAAACAACTGCGGAATTGGAGTTCTTACCGGCTCTGGAGTGATAACTCATACCGTTTACAACGGTTCCGTGCTCCTCGCTGGTTGCGGCTACTACCTCACCACCGGGACACATGCAGAAAGTATAGACTCCGCGCTCCTTTGTGTTGTGCGAGAGATTGTATTCCGCATGTCCGAGCGCCGGGTGGCCGGCAAAGTCGCCATAGAGAGATTTATCAATTGAATCCGCGAAATGCTCTATACGCATTCCGACCGAGAACGGCTTTGGTTCAATAACAAATCCGGAATTTATAAGCTCCCGGTAGGTGTCTCTTGCGCTGTGTCCGATGGCAAGGACGATCGAGCTGTAAGGTATATCACCTGTGGTGGTGTGAGCAACTCCGACAGGCTCTGTTTTTGTAATAGAAATCAACTTGGTGTGATAAAGCACCTTGCCGCCAAGGGCAATGATTTTGTCTATGATTTGATCGACAATGCTTGACAAAATGTCGGTGCCGATATGAGGACGTGCCATGTAGATGATCTCTTCCGGGGCGCCGAAGCTTACGAATCGCTCAAGAACATAGGCAGATGCCGGATCGTTGACTCTTGTAACGAGCTTTCCGTCTGAAAACGTACCCGCGCCTCCTGCACCAAACTGAATGTTGGTGTCCTTATCAAGTGTGCGGTTTTTGGCGAACGACGCTACCGTGTTTTTTCGCTCGGCTACACTGCCGCCTCTCTCGATGAGAATAGGGGCATAGCCGTTTTCGGCAAGCAAAAGTGCTGCAAAGAGTCCTGCGGGGCCGGATCCGACAATCAACGGAGGCGCTGTCATGCATTCTTCTCCGCGCTCAAAGTCCATAAGCTCGCGCTTTTCCTCAAACGACATAGAGAGAGCGGCCATCTGATTTTCGCTGATGCTTGGAAAATGCCCTGTTGCAGCGATCGAATATACGAAGTATATGTCGTCCTTGCGTCGCGCATCGACGCTCCTCTTATAGACCGAAAGCTTCAGTGAATTTGTGTTAACACCAAGCTTCTTTATTCTTTTTTCAGCAACTGAAAACGCCTCTTGTTGAGAGGCGTTCAGTGGAAGTTTTATGTTCTTAACTATTAAAACCCGAGTTTTTAAACTCATTCTTACCTCAAGTTAGGCGTGATACAGGACAAAATACCGGCTACGTCGGCATTGCTGTTATCTACCTGTGAATTTGTATATTGTACTACGAACCAGATGACAAAAGCGAGAATTATGCATACTAACAGTTGAAGAATGGTACTGAACTTTATGCCTAAAAATTTCTTATTCATTATTTTCACCATGATTATTGCTTGTCGTCGCCATGGTCACCGCCGGCATTAACAAGCTTCTGTATGAGGAATTTGCGAAGACTGTCTGATGTGTAATTTCTTGTGAGCTCGCAATCAAATGCAACCGAAATCGTTCCCGTTTCCTCGGAAACAACAATTATGATCGCGTCGCTTATTTCACTCATTCCGATAGCGGCGCGGTGGCGTGTTCCAAGGTCGCTGTCTATATCGTTTCTGCGAGTGTTGGGAAGAAGACAACCTGCAGCTGCAATCTTGCCGTCATCAATTACAACCGCGCCGTCGTGCAGAGGCGCCTTGTTGAAGAAGAGGTTACGAAGGAGAAACGACGATATCTCGGAATTCATTTTTACACCGGTTTGCACGATGTCGTCAAGCTTTGTGGTACGAGATATAACGATCAGTGCGCCGGTTTTGGATCCTGCCAAATCATTGATAGCGGTAGTTACATGGTTAATGACCGAGTAATATTGCTGTTGCTTTTTCTTCTGATCACCAAGGCTCATGATTCCGTTTATCGAACCGGAGCCGACGCGCTCAAGCGCATCTCTGATCTCGGGCTGGAAAATAATGATTATGGCAATGATTCCAACGTCAAACAATAAAGAGAACGTATAATACGTTGCTTCAAGTCCAAAGAAATGAGCAAGTGCGGTAAGGACAAGAAGAATGAATATACCAATGATGAGCACCCCACCCTTGCGTCCTTTTACAAAACGCAAAAGAAAGAACAGGACAAAAGTGAGAGCAAGTATATCTATGGCATCGATGGTGGAAAATTCCGCAAAGCTTTTTGCCGCGTTGTCCATAAACGCTGAAAAAAACGAACCGATGCGTGAAGTCAGCATAGTAATTTTTGTAAGCATTTTAACTCCTGCATATGCACGAAATTATTTGTGCGCAAATATATTATTTATATTATAGCACACGAAAATCTAAATTGCAATCTTTTTTCAACTTTTTTCGCTTTAAAAAATCGGACGTTTAGAGGCACTTTTTTATAAATCGTGTTGACTTTTTGATATTTGTATGATAAAATTGTATCAAATGATACACTTTTGGAGTAATTTATGGAGAACAAATCAATTTGCGACCTCTTAGGGACACTGTTTTTGTTCAAAAACCTTTCATACGAAAGAATCACTACCCTCGCGAGCTCTGTGGCCCCTGAGCTCAAGCGCTTTGCACCAGGCGAAACTATCTATTCGCCGAGTGAATTTAAAACCAAGATCGGCTTTTTGGTTAGCGGCGGCTGTGTTGTTGAACGGCAACGTGGTGACGGCATTTCTATACCGCTAAACAAATTGGTGCCGGGTGATGCTTTCGGTGTGTTAAGTGTCTTTTCGGACAAGGATGAATTCCCTACGTTTATCAAGACAAAAAAAGAGTCAGACGTCCTGTTTTTTGATAAAGACGACGTTCTGTATCTCATCAAGAACGAGCCTGAGATAGCGGTAAACCTGGTATATTTTCTTGGAAACAGGATAGCCTTTTTGAATGATAAATTATCCACATTTTCTGCAGATAATACGGAGCAGAAGGTGGCAAAATTTCTTTTATACGAAGCAAAAAAAGATGGCAAGCAAAGCTTCGATTTTAACTGCAAAAAGACGGCGGAGGCTCTTAATATCGGACGAGCCTCGCTATACCGTGCAATCGATTCCCTGACCGAGAATGGAATCATAAAGCTTGAAAATAAAATAATAAATATAACAGACCTTGAGGGTCTGGAAAGGATCACAAAATGAAAAAAATCATCGCACTTCTACTCACACTCGTTATTTCGGTTTGCGCCCTTGCTTCTTGTAATGACCCAGGCGACACTGAAACCGCAACCATCAAAATAGGCGTCATGAACGGTCCTACCGGTATGGGTATGGCAAAGCTGATAAATGACAACGGTATAGAGAGTGAAAAATACGTATTCACCTCCTTCTCCAGTCCCACTGATGCGACTGCTTCACTTGCAAACGGCGAGCTTGATATGCTCTGCGTTCCTACCAACCTTGCAGCAAACCTGGCTAAGAAAACCAGTGATTACATCACGGTTGCTGCAGTTAACTGCCTTGGCTCTCTTTACGTTGTGACTGACGGAAGCGTACAGTTGGATTCTCTGGCTGATCTTGATGGCAAAACCGTATATTGCGGCGAGCCTACTTCAACCACACCTGCTATTCTTAATTACCTCTTTGATCTTTATGATATAAATGTAGATCTCCAGATAGAAAGCACTAATGAGATTGTAAGCGGAAAAATGACAGCTGGAGAAATTTCAATCGCAGTTCTTCCCGAGCCCAAGGCAACCGCAGCTATACTTTCTGCAAAGCAAAGCAGCTTCACCTACTCGATCGCATTGAATATATCAGAAGAATGGGATGAGAAGTCTGATTCTCCGCTTACCATGGGTTGCATTATCGTCAAAAACTCATTTCTTGCAGAAAATAAGGCGACAGTTGACGCGTTCCTCACCGAGTACAAGGCATCTATCGAGTATATTGCGGATCCTGCAAACCATGACACCGCGGCACAGATGATAGTTGATGCGGGAATACTTCCCAAGCTTCCTGTGGCAAATTCTGCTCTTACCAATCTTTATGGCTCGATAGTTTACATTGATGGCATTGAGATGAGAACTGCTCTGGAGGGATTCTATAATGCTATCGGATACGCGCTCCCCTCTGATTCATTCTACTACAATAATGATTAAAGCTAAAAAGATAATATACACCGTTTTGTCGATAGTCGCCTGGCTTCTTATTTGGGAACTGGGCGCTTCGATAGTAAACAACGTAGCTTTTTTCGCCGGAGTTGCCGATACCCTTAAAGCGTTAGGGTCGTTGATTGTCACTTTAAGTTTTTGGAAAACTATATTGTTTTCTATGTTGCGAATTGCCATCGGATTTTTTGCAGGAGTAATTATTGGAATTCTGCTCTCGTTTATATGCCATAAATCTGAGTTTTTGCACAGGTTCTTCTCGATTGGAATCAGCGTTATTAAATCTACACCGGTTGCCTCAATCATAATTATTCTGTGGGTGTTTATCGGTGGTGCCAGAGTTGCCAGTGCGATTGCACTTTTTATGGTAGCGCCGATAATCTGGCAGAACCTTATGAATGGATTTAGCGCTATCGACCGTAATCTTGACGAGGTGGCGCACGTCTTTGAATTGTCCGGATTCAAGCGCTTTAAGCTCCTTGTGTTTCCTGCACTTATACGTTACTTCATTCCCGCAGCGCTCACGTCGGTAGGTCTGGCATGGAAATCCGGCATAGCGGCAGAAATAATTACAGTTGCCAGAAACTCTATCGGTTATGAGATCAAAAGCTACAAGGATATGTTCGATAGCGATTACATGCTCGCCTGGACCCTGGTTGTTATCATAATCAGTATATTCTTTGAATATGGCATCAGATTTTTGGCAAGGAGGTTTAGGAGCTATGAGCATAAAAATTGAGAGTTTGTCGAAGAGCTTTGGGAAAAAGAACATTCTTACCGATTTTAACTATTCATTTGAGGATACCGGTATATACGTCATAAAGGGCGAAAGCGGTGCGGGAAAAACTACCCTACTCCGTATACTCGCAGGCCTTGATAAAAATTACACGGGGCTTGTGGTTAGGAGTCAGCCCGGCATTTCAATGTGTTTTCAGGAGTACAGACTTTTTGATAGCATAACCGCAATGGAAAACGTTATCGAGGTTTCGTTTAAAAATCCTACGCCAGATGACGTTGAATACGTAAAGTCGCTTTTTAGTCGCTTGAATTTCTCCGGTGACGATGCCAAGCTTTATCCATCCGAGCTTTCCGGTGGTATGAAGCAAAGAGTAGCATTTATCAGAGCGGTTGCCAAGGCATCTCCTGTATTGATACTTGACGAGCCAACCAAGGAGGTCGACCCCGAGAATGCAGCGATAATGCGAGAAATAATTTCCGAGGAGTCAAAGAAACGACTTGTCATTATGGTAACGCATAAAACTGAGGATGCATCGGATATTGATGCGACATACATTGACATAAGCACGCGATGAATTTCGCGTGCTTTTTCTTTTTTGGGCATATCCACCAATTATATTTTATATATAAATATGGTAGAAAACTATTGACTTATGTTGAATTTGGTGGTATATTATATTTGGTGAAAGTTGGACTATTTTGCCCTCTTTCGCCGCAAAAACAGTTTATTATTATGGAAGGAGAGATTTGCTACTAAAGCAAATCGGGAATTCGGTTTGAACAAATACACTAAAACTGAAGTACGTGGTTTGCCCACGGTCGATGAGCTTCGCGCTTCCCTTGTAAGCACTGAAGGATCTGACGCCAGAACGCAGCTTGCTATGCTTTTCGACGAGGCTACATTCGTTGAGACAAATGCTTATACCAAGCGCGCTCTTTCGGACTTTATAACCACGGAAAAAGCAAACGAACTTGAGGGAGTTATCACCGGCTACGGTGCCATTGATGGCAAGCTTGTGTTCGCGTTTGCTGAAGACACATCAAGAATGGGTGGCGTTATCGATGAGCGTCACGCAAAGAAAATCGCTGATCTTTACTGCCTCGCTATCAAGAGCGGCGCACCTGTGATCGGCATTTTCAACTCCAACGGTACTGACATTTTCTGCGGTACCGCAGGTCTTGCTGCATACGGCAGAATAATGAATGCAGTAACCAAGGCTTCCGGTGCTATCCCCCAGGTAGCATTTATTGCCGGAAAGTGCATCGGCCTTGCCGCTGCTATTGCGGCTATGTTTGACATCGTAGTCAAGGATAGCTCCGCTTCCTTCTACGTATCCTCCCCTGCTCTTGCAGGTGTTGAGAATGCACAGGATGCTATACTTGCTTATACCGGTGACACCGCACAGTGTGCCGGCTACATAAGAAGCCTTGTATCCTATCTTCCCTCCAGCTCTGCTAACGGTGTTGTTGTAGGTCCTTGCGCTGACAACCTTAACAGAAAGCTTGGAGATCTTGATTTTGCAGGAGATGCACTCTCTGCAATATCTGTTATCGCAGACAACGGTGTATTCTATGAGATCGCACACGATTTCGCTCCTGCATCCTCTACCGTAGTTACTACTATTGGCGGTGTTCGTTGCGGTGTTGTTGCTACCTCGTATTCTGTTAACGACGGCAGACTCTCCGTTGCAGATGCAAGAAAGATCGCAAAGTTTGTTAACTTCTGTAATGCATTCAGCATTCCTGTTATCACTCTCGTTGATTCTGTTGGTCTTTCTATCAGCAAGGAAAACGAAGCTTCCTACTTCGCATCCGAGCTTGCAAAGCTTGCATTTGCTTATGCTACTGCTTCCGTTCCTAAGGTTACTGTAATACTCGGTCATGCTATCGGTGCTTCCTTTGTGCTTCTTGGCTCTAAGGCTCTTGGCGCTGACCTTGTTTACGCAACCGACGATTCTGAAATCGGCGCACTTGTTGCTGAAAGCGGTGTTGCATTTGCATGGAACGACTATATCACTCTTGAAAAGACCCGCGACGATCTTGTAAACGAGTGGAAGGCTACTGTTTCCTCCCCTGCCGTTGCTGCAGCGACCGGCGAAATTGATGATATCATCAACGTCAACGAGCTCCGCGCAAGAATTTGCTCTGCACTTCTTATGCTTGCTGACAAGGGCAAGGTTCAGATGTCCGACCGTAAGATTCTTCCCCTTTAATTGGAGGCGGATATGAATTATATGTTGCTTAGTAATACAATGGATTATTCCCAGCCTATTGCCGGTGTTGCCGACAAGCTCTCATTCGGTGGAATGATGCTTCTGATTGGTGTTGCAGCTGTATTCGCGGTTCTTACAATAATCTGGCTTGCTCTTACCATTTTCTCTGCTGTATTCAAGGGTATTTCCGAAGGAAAGCAGAAGAAGGCACTTGAAACCGAGCCCACACCCGAGCCTGTTGTTGCAACTACGAACACCGATGAGGAGATCGTAGCGGTTATTGCAGCTGCTATCGCAATGGCTGAAAGCGAAAGCGATGGAATTAAATTTAGAGTTGTTTCGTTCAGACGAGTATAATAGTTGAAAGGATTTTAAACAAATGAAAAGATATAACATTACCGTAAACGGTAACACATACGACGTAATTGTTGAGGAAGCTGATGCAAGCGGCATTGCTTCCGCTCCCGTAGCTCCTGTAGCTACTCCCGTAGCAGCTCCCAAGGTTGCTGCTCCCAAGCCTGCTGCACAGGGTGCACAGGGCGCTAACAAGGTAACCGCTCCTATGCCCGGTACTATCCTCAACATCAAGGTTGCTGCCGGCCAGTCTGTTAAGAAGGGCGACGTTATCTGCGTGCTTGAAGCTATGAAGATGGAAAACGACATCCCTGCTCCCTGCGACGGCGTTGTTGCATCCATTAACGTTCAGAAGGGTGCAAACGTAGCAGCTAACGACGTTATCGCAACCATCAACTAATTAAGAAAGTTATAGGTACTTATAATGCAAATAACAGATGCTATTAAAAATTTCCTGGGTACCACAGGTATAGCACGAATGTTTGCGGAGCCGAACTGGTGGCAGTATCTCGTAATGTACTTGATAGTCGGTGTGCTCTTTTATCTTGCTGTTGTCAAGAAGTTTGAGCCGTTGCTTCTTTTACCTATTGCGTTTGGTATGCTGCTTGCAAACCTTCCCGGCGCTGAACTTATTCATCTTGAGTTTTTCTTTGATGAGCATTACATAAGCGTCGAAAACTACAATATCGTCGGTACTCTCGCTGCTGATATGCAGTCATTCCTTAGCAGTATAGATGCAAATCTCTATACAATTAACGAAAACTCTATTGTTTTTAATTTTTCAACACTTACCGCTGAGCAGATGGACGGTGTTAAAGCTGCTTTCAACACTTTCCTTGGAAACTCCGCGACTCTTGAGGACGGCGCAATCCACATCAAGATGACTACCATGATCAAGGAAGTTATCAACAACGGTGGCCTTGTTGACGTGCTTTACCTCGGCGTTAAGCTTGGTATTTACCCCTCGCTTATATTCCTTGGTGTTGGTGCTATGACCGACTTCGCTCCCCTTATTTCTAACCCCAAATCCCTCTTTATGGGTGCTGCGGCTCAGCTTGGAGTTTTTGTTGCTTTCTTCTGCGCGCTTTTCCTTGGTTTCTCTCCTATGGAAGCGGGATCCATCGGTATCATTGGTGGTGCAGACGGTCCTACCGCAATCCTTGTAACAAAGACACTCGCACCTCATCTTCTCGGTGCTATTGCTATTGCGGCATACTCGTATATGGCGCTTATCCCGATCATCCAGCCTCCCTTTATGAAGCTCCTTACCACTAAGAAGGAAAGAGCTATAAAGATGGGCACTACCCGTACTGTAACCAAGCTTGAAAAGGTAGTATTCCCTATTCTTGTAACCGTTATCGTATGTCTGCTTGTTCCTGATGCTGCTCCTCTTGTCGGCTTCCTTATGCTTGGTAACCTCTTTAACGTTTCCGGTGTTACGGAAAGACTTTCCAAGACTGCACAGAACGAGCTTTGTAACATCCTTACAATTTGCCTTGGTGTTTCGGTAGGTGCTACTGCTAATGCAGAAAACTTCCTTAAGCCCCAGACACTTTACATTATCGTGCTCGGCCTTGCGGCATTCTGCGTATCCACTTGCGGCGGTCTTCTTATGGGTAAGCTTATGTGCAAGCTCTCCGGTGGAAAGATCAACCCTCTTATCGGTTCTGCGGGTGTTTCTGCCGTTCCTATGGCTGCAAGAGTTTCTCAGGACGTAGGACGCAAGGAGGATCCCACAAACTTCCTCCTCATGCACGCTATGGGCCCCAATGTTGCAGGTGTTATTGGATCTGCTGTCGCTGCAGGTGTATTCCTCAGCTTCTTCCGTTAAGGAATATTAAGAAAGGAATTTAAAGATGTCTAAGGTTTTAATTACAGAAACAGTCCTCCGTGACGCGCATCAGTCACTTGCGGCAACCCGTATGACCACCGAGGAAATGATTCCCATCCTTGATGAGATGGACAAGGTTGGTTATTATTCCCTTGAGGCTTGGGGTGGCGCTACTTTCGACTCCTGCCTTCGCTTCCTCCACGAGGATCCCTGGGAGAGACTCAGAACTATAAAGGACCACGCAAAGAACACTAAGCTTCAGATGCTCTTCCGCGGTCAGAACATACTTGGTTACCGTCACTATGCTGATGACGTTGTTGAATACTTCGTTCAGAAGTCTATTGCAAACGGTATTGATATCATTCGTACCTTTGACGCGCTCAACGAAGCAAGAAATCTTGAGACCGCAATCAAGGCTACTATCAAGGAGGGCGGTCACGTTCAGGCGGCTATCTCCTACACCACATCTCCCTTCCACACTAACGAGGGCTTCGCACAGTATGCAAAGCAGCTTGAGGAGATGGGTGCTCACTCCATTTGTATCAAGGATATGTCCGGTCTTCTTAAGCCTTACGAGGCTTACCAGCTCGTAAAGACTGTTAAGAACAGTGTTAAGGTTCCGGTACATCTTCACTGTCACTACACTGCAGGTCTTGGCTCTATGACACTCCTCAAGGCTATTGAGGCGGGTGTTGATGGCGTAGATACTGCTATGTCTCCTCTTGCAATGGGTACCTCTCATACTCCTACTGAGTCGCTCGTTGCTACCCTTCAGGGCACTCCCTACGATACCGGTCTTGATCTTGCAAAGCTTGACGTAGTTGCTAAGCACTTCAACAAAATCCGTGAGGACTACCTTGCTTCCGGTCTTATCGACCCCAAGGTGCTTAAGGTTGACGTTAATGCTCTTCGTTATCAGGTTCCCGGCGGTATGCTTTCCAACCTTATCTCCCAGCTTAAAATGGCAGGTAAGCTTGATAAGCTTGATGAGGTTCTTGAGGAGGTTGCAAGAGTAAGAGAGGATTCCGGATATCCTCCGCTCGTTACTCCTACATCCCAGATCGTTGGTACTCAGGCTGTTAACAACGTTCTCTTTGCGGATGAGGGCAGATACTCCAGAGTAACCAAGGAGTTCAAGGGTATTGTTCGCGGCGAGTACGGTAGATGCCCCGCTACTATCTCTGATGAGTTCAAGAAGAAGATTATCGGTGACGACGATATCATTGACTACCGTCCCGCAGATAAGATTGCTCCTGAAATCGACTCTCTCAGAGAAAGAGTTGCTCCCTATCGTGAGCAGGACGAGGACCTTCTTTCCCTCGCACTCTTCGAGCAGGTTGCTATTAAGTTCTTCGAGTGGAGAAAGCAGCAGAAGTACAACCTCGACACCAATGCCGACGTAGAAAACGGCATACACGCTATATAAAAGCACACAGAGCGCCTACCTTACGGTGGGCGCTCTTATTATCCTTTTTCCTCGTAATAATTTTGCAGCATGCTTATCAACTATACGTTCAACAAGTAAAAAACACGGTTAATAAAAGGCTAAAAACCAGACGTATATTGATATATAAAAGGATCGACACTCA
>JAZOWT010000045.1:0-11206 GCA_045659365.1 Eubacteriales bacterium
TATTCCGAGGCGAAGCACATTAAGATTGCTAACGAAGGCACTCTTGCTCTCAAGTATCAGATGAGAATCCTTGCGAACGGCGTAGTTTCCGAGCTTGCTGACGTAATCGACGTATATTACTTCGCTGATGCAAAGCAGCTCACTCGCGATGATTTCGTAGACGCTAACAAGCTCGGTACTCTCACCGAGGTTCTTAACGTTAAATACGCTCAGAACATTTCCAACACAATTGCCGGCAACCTTGAAGCCGGAAAGTCTAAGACTGTAACTCTTGCATTCAAGATGCAGGACGAGGCAGGCAACGAGTATCAGAACCTCTCTATCGGTTCCGATTTCTCCATCCAGATCCTTGCAACTCAGTACACCTCTGAGGATGATAGCTTTGACAATCAGTACGATGCAGACGCAGACTTTGCTCCTCAGGAAGTTCCCGCTGCAATGGTATACGCACTGAGCCAGAGCAAGCTTCAGTCCATTACCATCGGCGGCTTTGACGGTGCAACCCTTGACACCGGCTACAGCTTCCAGCCTACCGAGACCTTCGAGCAGGCTTCCGAGTCCGAATACGAGTGGGCACATGCTGACTTCTTCGTTTACGCAGATGCAACTGTTCCCGCAAACTCCATGGCTCTTGCTGGATATTACACCGCATTTGACGGCTTCCCTTGGCAAGGCGAGACCTGCACCTCGACCAACTGGATCGGTCTCTCTACTGATACTGATATCGCAGCAGGCGAAGCAAACGGTATCCGTCTTCTTGGCGACGGTATGGGACTTCCCGGAATCTCTTACAGTGAGATTTGTCAGTACGGCAACGACGGCACAGGCTTCCTTTGTGGCGCAGCAGATCTTACCGGTGCTAACGAGGGCACCACTCTCTTCGTAGAGCTTCGCGTTTACAAGATCGAGTGCCAGGGCACTTGCGGCGGTCACCATAACTCCTTTGACTGTGAGACCGGTGAGTACATCACCATTGGTAAGTTCCAGTACACCTTTGATGATCCCACAGTAGAGTATCTTGCAGACGGCTCCCGTGTTGAATACGGTGAGAATGGCGAGGTAACTCTTGAGGGTGTTGATAAGGCAGCTGTAACTAACGGTACCTACTACGTTCCCGATGGAATAACCTCTTTCAACGGTGAAGTATTCACTCAGAATGCGGACATTACAACCGTTGTAATTCCCGATACCATCACTGATTTCGGTGCAACCGGTGTTAGCGATACAAACGCAAGCAGCGGAGCTTTCAAGAATTCTGCTGTTGAAACCGTTGTTCTTCCCGAAGGCATGACCGAGATTCCCGCAGCGGCATTCAACGGCGCAAAGAATCTTAAGTCTGTTAACATTCCCTCTACCGTTGAAACAATCGGTGTAAACGCGTTTAGATCCACCGCGATCACAGAGCTGACTGTTCCTGCAACCGTTGAGACTATCTCTTACGGTGCGTTCAGAGATATGACCAGCCTTACTACCGTTACCATTGAAGGTGACGTTCATATTCCCAACTACGCATTCCGCGGATGTACTAACCTTAGAACCGTTTACATCAACGGCGAGAACGCTACCGTTGGTTCTAATATGGCATTTTGTAATGCTTCCTCAAATAATCAGAACACCAACAATCTTACCTTCTACGTTAAGAATTACACCGTTGCTGTTCAGGTTAAAACCTGTATGGGCGTTGGTTCTGATTACCATATTTACGTAAATAACGATTTGGTATATAGTCTCGTATATAATGAAAATTTGAAGAAAAACGAGGAAGTAGTAAATAAGCTTAAAACAGTAAAAAACACCTCTGAGCTTCAGAATGCGCTTAACAACACTGCTGAGGGCGACATTATCTGTTTGATGCCGGGTGTAACCTATGACACTGTTACGATTGCTGCTCCTATGGCTAAGAACGTTACCGTATTCGGTGCAGAGAACGCAGTGCTGAAAGGAATGGCTTGCGATCTTCCCAGCTTCACCACAGGCGCTGAGCTTTGCGGCTTTACCTTGCAGAACGTAGCATTTGAGGGCAAGGGCTTCTATTTGACTAATGTGAGCAATCAGGCTCCTTGGGGCTTTGTTGAAAACTTTACGATGGATGGCTGCTCCTTTAAGGGCGATAACAAAGACGATGTGTTAGGTAACCGTTTGTTTGACTACGGCACTGATTCTCCAGGAAGCCACCAGTTCATCAATTTGAAGATAACCAACTGTACTGTTGATACCGCAATTCAGGGTATCCGCGTTGGTGCTCTTCGCGGCAACTGCGTAATTTCCGGCAACGAGATTACTAATGTTGCACATAACGCAATTACCATCCGTTCCGTACAGGAAGGCACTACGCTGGTTGAGGATAACGTAATTTCAGGCGGCGGTGACCGTGCATTCCGTATAGGCGCGAACTCCGCAACTGTTAACTATGTTAACAACACCATTACCAACACCGGTGATGCAGATGACGGTTCCAACTTCAAGGCTAACACCCTTGGCACTGTAACCTTCAGCGGCAACACCGTTGACGGTGAGGCTTGGAATCCTCTTGCGTAATCTGCGAAACTAATTGTCCCAAGTCCTTCGGGGCATGGACGGCAAAACGCTCATAGGTTGAGGCGACACATGGTAAAACGCCACGAAACCGAAAGCAAAATCAACGACTGCTTATAAGCAGATGTCACGAAGTCCGACCTAACTCCACTAAAAAGGAGTTAGGCGGCAATAAAAAATTGGAGAATAAAAAACATGACAAAAAGAAGAAACACGAAGTCTGCATTGATTTCTGCGATTCTCGTTCTCTGTATGCTCTTTACCTCGCTTATAGGAACGACGTTCGCTTGGTTCACAGACTCCGTAACAAGCTCCGGCAACATTATCCAAACCGGTAATCTTGACGTTCAGCTTCTGATGTATAACGGAACCGAGTACGTTGACATCAGCGATAGCGAAAAGCCCATTTTCGGTGAGGATAGCTTGATTGCCGAATGGGAGGACGTCGATCTCCTTTGGGAGCCCGGCAAAACCCAGATCGTTTATCTTGGCGTAAAGAACGCAGGCAGCCTTGCCCTCAAGTACAACGTAGTCGTTGACGTCGTGGATAACGGTCTTGTAGGCGCACTTGATTACGCTATCGTTGACGGTGCAACCAAGGATGCTGCCGATGCACTCGGCGTTGCAAGCTGGGCAGACATCGTTGCAATAGACGGTGTTCAGACCGGTCTTATCCAGTCAGGACGCACCATTGCCGCTGAAAACGGTGCTCTTGAGTCCAATTCCTACGATTACTTTGCTCTCGCAGTACATATGAACGAGGATGCGGGTAACGAGTATCAGGAAAAGAATATCGTAATTGATATTACTATTATGGCTACTCAGCTTTCGAGCGAGGAGGATAGCTTCGGTCCCGATTACGATGCAGATGCTCCCATTGGCTCAACCAGTGGTATGGTTGCTAAAATCGGTAACCGTTACTTCGCCAGTGTTCAGGAAGCTATAAAAGCAGCAAGTGCTGGTGAGACCGTTGAACTTGTTCCCGGCTATAACACCAGTGATGCTCCTCTCACTGAGACTATTGTTGTCGACAAAGAGATAGTTCTTGAAGATTCGGGAATGTATCTCGTAAGCAACGCTCCCGCGACCTTCACAGTAGTTGAAGGCGGTAAACTTACCATTGCTGACGGTTCTTACACTGTTAAAAACACCGCAACGAATGGTGCATGCGTTCTCGTTGACGGCGGCGAGTTCGAAATGGCGGGCGGTTCGTTTGACGGCCATACCGCTGTAAGAACAGTAGAGGGCAAATCCTCTACAGTTACTCTTTCGGCAGGTTGGTCTAACCGCGTTACCGTTGGCTTTGACCTCAAGGGTAACGATACCCTTAACGTAACCGGCGGCTCTCTTATCACCAGCCAGGAAGCTGTAAAGACTGCGGCAGGCACTCATGTTGATATCAATATGACCGGTGGTACGCTTTCCGGTAATACCACTCAGTATTCTGCTGTAGTTGACCTTAACGGTACTGCTACGGTTAATATGACCGGTGGTACGATTGAATCCAGATATTCCAGCGGCTACAACGGAAGCCCTGCTATTCTGGCAGCGGCGGTCCCCACTGAAATCAACATTTCCGGTGACGCAAAGGTGACGTCCAAAGGAAATGCGGTCGTTCTCGGTGATAATAACAGAGATCCCGTGGACCTCGGAGATCGTTTCACTCTCAACGTATCGGGTGATGCAAGCATTTCCGCAACCTCCGCTATGGGCTTTGGCATTCGTTTCGCTCAGGACTGCTGTGACGTAACCGTTTCGGGTAATGCAACGGTTAATGCAACCTATCAGGCAATTCAGATGAATCATAATGCAAACGTTTTCTCGAATTCCACTCTTACGATTGCTGAAAACGCAACCATTAAATCTCAGGCGGGTAGCATTGGCGGTGGTTATGCGATTGCTGCAAACGGTAACGTAACCATCACGGGTGGTACGATCACAGGATCTACCGCTGGTCTTGCTATAGGCGGAGAAGGTGCTAATGTAGTGATTGATAATAGTGGCAGTGAAACACCGATTACCATTAACAAAGTCGAAGTTAATCACGGCGTTGCCCTGACAATCAAAGGCGATCCCACGCTCCCCAATAGCTTTGTATACGTTGCTGATCAGGCAACTTTTGAAGCTGCGATAAATGACGCAAGCATCACCACTATCTATCTTGCTGACGGTGCATACAAGATGCCCAGCAGCAGCGGAAGCAAGACTGTAAAGATTTCGGGTACGAAGAATGCCGTTATTGATATCACTCTTGGCGCCTATATGGAGAATGCAACCGTAACCTTTGAGGGTCTTACAATTAAAACCGGCACCGGCATGGTAAACGGCAACGGCTCTGATTACGCAGCGTTCTATTCTACGAACGTTAAGTACAACTACTGTACCTTCGTTGGACCTATGAGAGTAGGTCGTGACGGTGCAAATTTTGAGTACTGCACCTTTACCGAGCTTGGCAACGATTATGTTTGGACGTACGGCAACGACGTAACCTTTAAGTATTGCACGTTCAACACCGATGGTAAGGCAATCCTTATCTACTCTGACGGTGGCGACGAAGTTGCTAAAGTTACCATTATGAACTGCACCTTCAATTCTACGCAGGGTGCAAAGGCGGGAGCTATTGCTAACCAGAACTGCGCTGCTATTGAGATTGATAACTACGGCAACGGCGTTTATCTGGCTGCTCAAGGCAACACATATGACGATAACTTCTCCGGCGAATGGAGAATTAAGTCTTACTACTCTAATTCCGATGCGGTTTCCGTTGGTAAATACACAAACGACAGAAACAGAGTTTGGTATACCACTATCGCACTTGATGGCAAGACTATGACCATCGATGCAGACAAAAATGTGACTGTTAACGAATAATCCTAGCTTGAAAGTCCGACCTATCCCTCAGGGGATAGGCGGCAATTAAAGGGCATAAAACATCATTTAGGTCTTGTGCTCTTTAATTGCCGAGGTGCTCGGCTGATTACTATGGTTAATTAAATAAGGAGATATACACGAAAATGAAGAAAGACAGAACCTTAAAGCAACGTTTGATTTCTGCTCTCTTGGTGCTGGTAATGATGATTACGTCATTGCTCGGTACGACGTTCGCTTGGTTTACCGACGAGGTAACGAGCGCGGGAAACAAAATCGAAACGGGCAGCTTAAAGGTTGACCTTTTACATAAGATCGATGAAAACTGGGTTTCCTTAAAGGATAACCCCGAACACAAGGTGTTTGATTACGACAAGTGGGAGCCGGGCTATACGACGGTTGAAGCACTCAAGGTAGCGAACCTTGGTAGCCTCGCCCTTCAATATAGACTCTCTATTGAGGTCGCAGACGGTACGGCTACGACCGGCAAGAATGGTGAGGATCTTGCCGACGTGATTGACGTTTACGTTACATACGGTGAAAGCACCGCGGCGAGCCTTGACGAAATCACCAACGCTTGGGTACATAAGGGCACTCTTGCCGAGGTTATGAAGAATCCCGCAAGCTTTATGGGCGGTCAGCTTCTTCCTACGGGCGAGGTTCTGAACGACACCGTTACCGCGAATACCGCAGTCGGCAGTCAGATGATTTCTATCGCCCTTCATATGCAGGAATCCGCAGGCAACGAGTATCAGGAGCTTAGCGTTGGCGATATTTACGTCAACCTGCTTGCAACCCAGTGGAGCTACGAGAACGATAGCTTCGGTAACGGCTACGATAACGGCGCAACCTTCCCCTCCTTCAGCGGCGACTATGTTGCATCCGCTCCCGTTGAGGTAAACGGTGACAACACCGTAAAGAATGATGTAGTGTTGAAGAGCGAGGAGGAAGAGGTCAGCGCGACTGTTCCCGCAGGTGCACTTCTTGAGAACGGCGTAAACACCGTTACTCTTACCGTTTCTTCTCTTAAGGACTCCGACAGTAATATTGAGCTGAGCGAAAACGAGGTAATGAACTCGGTTGACGTTCACGTTAGCGGAATTGCCGCAGGCAACACTGCACCCATCCTCGTAACCGTCAAAGAGCTTCTTGCCAAGGGTCTTAACATAGGTAACTACCAGCTCTATCACGTAGAGAACGGCGCTACCGTAGCTATGTCCTACGAGGCAAGCGCTGCCGAGCTTGATGCTCACAACGAGTTCACCTACGATCCCGCAACCGGCGACGTTACGATGGCGCTTTGCTCCTTCTCGGAGATCGCTCTCGTTGCTGACACCGAGAATGCTTGGAAAGGTGAATACGATTATTCTTGGTATGATGCAAGCAAAACCGAGTTTACCGTTTCCAACGCAGACCAGCTCGCAGCCTTTGGTGCCATCGTCGGAGGTATGAACGGCTACACTGCGGACAGCTTCGCAGGCAAGACCGTAACGCTTCTTGCCGACATCAACCTTGGCGACGACGAAGCCAATAACGATGAGGATAAGATTTTCTACCCCATCGGTTACTATAACAGCGAAGGTACTTACGAAAAGACCGAAACCGCTATTACCAGCGGCTTCAAAAAGTTTGAAGGCACCTTTGACGGTAACGGAAATACCATTTCAAACTTCTACCAGAACACTTGGGAAATGAAGGGCGACAATAACTATTACGATGCAACCCTTCAATACTACCGCGACGGTATGGGATTGTTTGGAAAAGTCTATGGCGGTACAGTAAAGAATCTCACCGTTAAGAATTTCTCTTCCGACGGTGAGTATACCACTACAGGCACTATCGCAGCATACGCAGATTGCGGAGCAAGCTTCGAGAATATCGCTATTCTCAACTGCAATCCTCGCGTCTATAACATCGGTAACGGTGGTATCGTTGGATGCGTTGGTTGGTACACGAATAATGTAACAACCGAGAAAGTTACCTTTAAGAACATTACCGTAGATAATACGAATAAAATCTCTGCTCTTTGGGGCTCCTACGATGTTGCTTGCGGCGGTATCGTAGGTCAGTATTATCCCACGAGCGGTCAGGAAAATGCCATTGCAAATGCAGGCATCCACATGGATAACTGCCACGTTGCAGCACAGATCGACGTTTACAACGACGTTTGCGCTAACTATCAGTACTACGCATATCGCTATGCGGGTATGCTTATCGGCTCCGTTCGTGAGAACGTAACCGAAAACGGACATTCCTATCCTAAGATGGACGGTATCGAGGCTTCCGGCTGTACCGTTCACTTCGGAACCTGGAACGACTACTATTACTGCGAACTGGTTGACAACACCACCGCTTCTTACACCCACGATTATCAAATGAGCCGTCTCGTTGAAATCAAAGCGATTGATGGTACTACGATCACCTATCTCGATGGCACAACAGGCACAGTTCCCGCAAGCGGTAGAGCCAACTACGTAATCGTTGACTATACCAAGGGGCACGGCACCGATAACGCAACCTGCTATCATTTCCTTAACGGCGAGATTTGGAATCACGAGCAGGGCGGCTATCATGACGGTACCGACGGTGGGAAATTTATTGACGAAAACGGAGACGGAAATCCTGACCTTAGAGAAGATAAACATCACATCTATCTCGAATTTAACAACCTCGTAACTGGTTACGGCTGGGGTGTGACGTCCAAAGGCGTTGACGATATGGATGGCGTTACCATTCTTGACAGAGCGGTAGCGGATTCGGTTGTGAAGTTTGAAAGCAAGTTTACAGGCGATTTTCTCTATCGTGTAGGTAACAAGAACGCAGTATCCATAGGAAGTCTGTTCGATGCAAAGGCTGACCTCCCCGAAGCATTGAAGAATATTACGAGTTCAAGCGTTTGGGTTACTGTTGAGCCTGTTAACGAGGATATGGTCGTAAGCGGTGAATATACTAAATCGACCACTAATAATTGGAAAGATGCCACGATTAAGTTCTCTGGCACAGGTGTCGTAAAGGTAACAATTCAGGACTACAATTTCTGTGAACCTACTACGATAACTCTTGAGGTTATTGATGCCACTAACGTTGCTGAGAACGGCAAGATTTCAAACTACAACGTATCGTCTGTTCTTTTAGGAAACACCAGTGTAAGCACCCTGTATCTTAGTGGAGGCGCAACCTTGTACGGTAATGGTTTCACTATTGACTGTACGAATTCGCCCATTGCTGGTTCGGGTAGCGTTTCTGAAAACTACATTATAGCTCTTGTAGATGCTAATCTTGACAATGTAAAAATTGTTGGTGCGGTTTATACAACCTATGGTGCTCAAGCAGCTAACGATTATAACCGTGCTCTCGTCGTAAGCAAGGGTAGCAGCACTATTACGAATTGCTATCTTTCTAATACGGCGTCCCCCATTCGCTTGGTAGAAGGTAACCTTTATGTCAAGGGCACTACCGTTAAGGGCGGTAACTTTGCTAATATAGATGTTCGTAACGGTCATTTGACTGTTGAGGATGTTACCACCATTAACCAGGCTCTTGGTAATGATAAGGCTGAGGATGGTACGACTGTTATCGGTCTTGGTATCGTTGTATATTATGAGAACGTTGATACGTCCCTTACTTCTATTATCGTGAAAGGAACGCTGACACAGCATAACCATATTTCGGATAACGACTCGTTTAGCAACACTTACGCGCAGAAATTGGTCGAAGCGATGTTGGGTTCGTCCAATAGTGATCTGCAACTTGAATCCGGTGGAATAACCTGGGTTAATTCAGGTATTGTTTCAATGACCGCCGGAATGAGCAATAAGATTACCGATAATTGCGTTAATACACAGAACTACAAAAACAAGACCGTAACGTTTTATAGCGTTGACGGATACGTGTATACGCAGGTTCCTACCGTTGAGAGCATCGTTGCCGTTCCTTCGGAATATGTAACTCTCGGTCAAGGCTTAATTGCACCTACATATAGCTTTGATTATACAAGCAAGAATTATCAGGCAAAAACCGATGGATCAAATGATTATTGCTATTATGATAACGGCAAGGTTCTGATTGCTATGGATCAGGGCGATACATTTAATTGGGAACCCTTTATCCTGACAGCAACTAAGCTTGGTAAGACTTTAGACTATACCGTTACAATGAACGGAACGACCTATACGAGTGGTCAGACGATTGTCTTCAACGCCTCGGGAGATTACGTAATTACCTATACGTATATCGATAGTAACAATTACACTGTTGATGAAAACGGAAATCTTGCAACAACAAGTGCAACTTATACGAAAACAGTAGATATCAGTGTTTCGGTTATCAAGCCCTCAGCACAACACGCAACATTTACTTTTAGTGATAGCACCGCCACTGAGAATATCACAGTAGACGACAAAACTTATGTTTCCGCATCCGGAGTATCGGCAACCGATCAAAAGTGGGGTTATGTAACCGTAAATGGAACACAGATATTCTATCCTATCATTGATGCAAAAGTAAAAGTTTCTTCCTCTTTGTCTGGCAAAGAACTTCAGGTATATTATCCCGTTTTTGGCGGAGTGAGCATTACTGACTACTCAGATGGTGGTTCTGGAGCGGCATTCTACCATAACTCGTCTAGCACATCTATTCCAAGTAATCTTTCTGTTATAAACGGCGCAGAAATTAAATACACAAGTATTACCAGTGCATGTGTGACTCTTAGCAACTTAACAAAGGATGGACCTTCAGGAGAGGTTTGGGATTTCTCCGCATCTACTACTGTTTCTACAACTACTACATACGATAGTGTACTATGTTATCAGTCCCCCTCTGGACTTGCTGTGAAGAGTGGAGGCTCTCGAGATTATAATATGCTTACTATCGCACAGTTCTCTTATAAGGATGAGGCTGGCACTACTTATTACTACTTTGTTGGTTATTATTTGCCAAGCCAAGCGGAAGCCGAAAGCGACGGCGGATGTATAACCCCCGACACGCTAGTTACACTCGCAGACGGCACTCAGGTTCGTGTAGATTCTCTCAACGGTTCTGAAGAACTTCTCGTTTGGAATATGGAGACCGGTATGTTTGATAAGGCTCCCATTATGTTCGTTGATAGCGATGCAGAGGCGGAGTTTGAGGTGATCAAGCTCAAGTTCTCCGACGGAACCGAGGTCAAAGTCATCTACGAGCACGGTTTCTGGGATTATGATCTTAACAAGTATGTTTATCTTGATGAGAATGCAGCCGATTATATCGGTCACACTTTTGCAAAACAGAATGGTGAAACTCTTGAAAAAGTACAGCTTGTTGACGTTGTAATTGAGACTGAGGAAACGGAGGCTTGGAGCCCTGTTACCGCAGGACACCTTTGCTACTTCGTAAACGGTATGCTTTCGATGCCCGGCGGCGTTGGCGGTCTCTTCAACATCTTTGACGTTGATCCCGAGACTATGTCCTACGACTACGATGCTATGCAGAAGGATATCGAGACCTATGGTCTCTACACCTACGAGGAATTGAACGCTATTTGCCCCCTCTCTGAGAAAATGTTCAACGAAGCAGGCGGTGCATATCTCAAAATATCCATAGGCAAGGGCAACCTTACCGAAGAAGAGCTGATTTATATGATCGAGCGTTACAGCAATTTTTTTGAATAATAAAAACTAAAACACATTAAGGAGGAAACGCTTTGGAACAACAGAATAATAAACCGGATAAGCTTACAGACAAGGCGTTTTCTCGCTTGATGCTTACCTCGGTACTCGGTATTTTGGTTTGTATTATGTGTCTTTGCTCGGCTACATGGGCGTGG
>JAZOWT010000046.1:0-1881 GCA_045659365.1 Eubacteriales bacterium
ACGTTCTTTGCTTTGCAACCGCACGCTAGCCAATCCTCCTTTTTTCTCTAATTCCCCCACCCCCCACTTCGGGTGTTGTTTTTTTGTGCCCTCGTGCTCGAACCGAACTTCGCGACGGACGTCGCGGGAGTTCGCATACCGCTTTGCGGTATATGGCGTACTGCGTGGGAATACCTTGCCACCGCACATTTGCGGAACGTTCTTTGCTTTGCAACCGCACGCTAGCCAATTCTCCCTTTTTCTCTAATTCTCCCACCACCCACCTCGGGTGGTGTTTTTTGCCCTCTCCGTCGGCACGCCGCCACCTCTCCCAAAATGGCGAGGCTTCCTAGATGGTTGCCCTTTGCGTAAAGGAAACTATCAGGTAGGCTCCCCATAGAGGGGGAGCTCCTGCGGAGCAGGTGAGAGGGGGACCGACAGGTTCCATCTTTCCATTGACAAACGACGTGCGGCATGATAGAATAGAATTGTAAGATGGGGTATGATGCCCACACGATTTTTGAATTTGGAGCTACATATGGATTTCAGACGGTTGAACCCCGTGATAAGAAGCGCGGGACTTTACGAGAGAATATCAAATTCCACCCCCTGCCGCGCCTATGATGCGAGGCTCATTTATCTCATTTCCGGTGATATTGCCGTCGGAATCGAGGACGAAAAGAAGTTCCACCTGTCAGTTGGTAACCTATTATATATTCCTGCCGGTGTTCAGTACAGTCTTAAGGGCAAGTATCTGCGCGCCGCAGTGTTCACCCTTGACCTGACCAGCGAGCGCCCCGATCCGATCGAGCGCATTTCCCCCTCCCCTGTCGAGTCATTCAACGAGGCAGAGGCGCACATCTTTGCCGACATCGAGCCGTTTGACAAGGTTATGCTGCTCGAGGATGCGGAGGCAGAGCGCGACAGGATAATCGCGATGTGCAACGTGGCAACCAGTGCCGAGGGAGAGTGGCGCGCGCAGATCTCCGCCGAGGTCAAGCTTTTGCTCCTCAAGATGGCAGAGACCAAGAGCGAGAACGCACTGCCGGCACGAATGGTCGAGGCACTTGACACCTACATTCGCGAGAACTCGCACGACGAAATATCCAATACAGAGATCGGTGCGATCTTCGGTTACCATCCCTTTTACGTAAGCCGCATGCTCAAGGACAAAAAGGGAGTCACCCTGCGCCAGTATATAATCGCCTACCGCTTCAAGGCGGCAAAGCGCATGCTTGAGCTTACCGACAAGTCGATTGGCGAGATTGCAGAGGAGTGCGGCTTCACCGATGCCTCATACTTTGCAAAGTCGTTCAAGGCCACCTTTGGCATAACTCCCAAGGAATACCGCGCGTCATTTGAGGACGAGCATATATAAAAGTAAACTTTTGTTTGCATAATTATCAAATATTTTTCACACGGGTGCCGTATGATAAGAAAAAATGAGGTTATAAAACTGAATATAGATGATATGACCAACCTCGGCTTTGGCGTAGGACGTCACGAGGGACAGGTTATATTCGTTTCTGACGCGGTAATTGGCGACGTGCTTGATGCACGTATCATCAAGGTAAATAAGTCATATGCCGTGGGGCGTGTAGAGAAATTCATCAAAAAGTCGGATATCAGATGTGATGGCAGATGCCCCCTTGCCGCATGCAAGAGCTGTGCCTACCGACTCATCGGATATGGCGATGAATTGAAGCTTAAGCACGGTATAGTAAGGGGTGCATTCGCGCACGAGGGCTTAAATGATGTAAAAATCGAGGACGTTGTCCCCTCACCCGGCCTTACAGGTTACCGAAACAAGGCACAATACCCGGTACAAATGGACAAAAATGGCGAATACGTAGTCGGTTTTTATGCGCCAAAGTCACACAGAGTGACCGAAGCGCGCCACTG
>JAZOWT010000047.1:0-3947 GCA_045659365.1 Eubacteriales bacterium
ACAATGGGAGGCTCACCGGGACGAAGCTTCTTGTAGATCTCCTTAAGTGCCTCATCACGGAAGGCGGTCTGGTTCTCAAGTGCGATAGTAACGCTCTCGTCCTTTGCCATCGTAGTGATAAGTGCATCCTCCTCACCGAACATCTCGATGAGAGCCTCGTCAGAGTCCTGACCTACGGGACAAAGAGCACGTACGAGGGTAGATATGGGGAGCTTACGGGTCTTGTCTATCTTTACGTAGAATACACCTGCGGCATCGGTTTCATACTCGAGCCAAGCTCCTCTGTAAGGAATGACGGTAGCTGTGAAGTTGTGCTTGCCCTGCTTGTCAACCTCGTCACCGTAGTAGATACCGGGAGAACGAACGAGCTGAGAAACGATAACTCTCTCTGCGCCGTTGATAACGAAGGTACCGTTGTCGGTCATAAGCGGGAAGTCGCACATATAGATCTGTGCGGTCTTGAGCTCACCTGTCGCCTTGTTCACAAGACGTACGCCCACCTTCATATGAGCATCGTAGGTCACGGTTCTATCCTTGCACTCCTCAACCGAGTATCTGGGGTTGGGATCAATGGTATAGTCAGTGAACTCGATGGAAAGATTACCGGTGTAGTCTACGATAGGGGAAACGTCACGAAGAACCTCGTTAAGTCCCTCCTCAAGAAACCACTTGTAGGAATCCTTCTGAACCTCAATAAGGTTCGGCATTTCGGTTGCTGCTTCAATCTTCGAAAAGCTCTGTCTGACGTTGGTTCCAAGCTTTTTGGGTTTAAGCATCATAAATAGAATCACTCCATTCCTGAAAATTTACAAATACGGTTTGCCTATGTAAAACGCCTTGTTGTACAAAAGCAACAAAATTCGCACTACTATTTGGGCATTTTAACAATGTTTTCCTCAAAAAAGGGCAAAATACCCCCATAGTAAAAGCCATTATAATGCAGTATACTATTATAACATAAATTTTGTGGTTGTCAAGGGGTTTTGAAAAAGTTTTTTCGATTTTTTCACACCGTCTGCTTGCTCGTATTTGGATTCCATATAATAATAATGTAGAAAAGTGGCAAACCACAAAAAGGAAAAAATAAGGCAGAGAATGAAAAAAGCAGAGTGATTTGCCGTTTTACAGCATTCACTCTGCCCTATCAGTTTCAGTTTTTTGAATCCGGTTATTGGTCTATTTTGTAGTGCTCGTTGCCTGCGATTATGTAGTGAGCGAGCAGCTGGCGGTCCGCAGATCGCAAAAGCGATGCTATCCGCACGGTGGTATCAACGTCCTCAGCTGAGGGAGTTGCCATACCGTAAGGGTGGTTATGAGCCAGAATCGCCGAGCGCGAATTTTTCTTTATCATCAACTCAAGAAGCTTTCTCGGAAGAATGCTTGTGGCATTTACTGTTCCCTCGCAGATGAACTCACAGGATTTCACACATCCCTTGTCATCAAGCAACAAAAGGTACACCGTTTCGTTCGGGAGAGAAAAGAAGAGCGATTTGAGAAGCGCAACGATCTCATCCTCGGTATGCTTGCGACCAAGCTTGAACGAATCCACACCGGCTCTTGAGCGCAAGGACATAACCAATCGCAACAAATGTGCGCCCTTCTCACCTACGTGCTCAAGTCTTGCCAGCTCGTCGGTGTCCGCCACCGCAAGCGAGTATATATCAGGATAACGCTCTGCTATTTCATTTGCCGCAATTTCGGGCTCTTTTAACTCAAATGACAGGATTTTTGCGATACGTTCAATAGTTTTTACGTCCACGGCTACCTCCTCCTATCTCTGCTGCGCAGGAATCTGTCAAGCTCGGGAGATTGACAGAATGCATACTGCAGATGCTTCATCATACCGACAAACGAGGTGCCGGATACCACGTAATGCTCCGCAAGTGTAACACAGGCATCAGCTAAGGCATCGGCTATCAGATTGTTTGTAGCAACGTCGCCGGCGGTAGGAAAGAGCGGACCGTAGGGGTGCAGGTGCGCGATTATTGCGATCGAGGCCCTATTTGCCAGGGCATACTCGATAAAGGGCTCCGGACGAACCGCACCGGAGGAATAATCAAGCTCATACAGGTTTTTTATGCCGAGCGGATTCATGTTGTTTCCAAGCACAAGCATAGCGACCACAGGCTCCTTGACACCCTCAAAGTGGCGTACAAAAAGCTCACCGACCGCCTCATAGTTATCAAGAGGAGATGCGGCCGTCTCGGTAGAAGAGTCATCGTTTATCAGATCACCAACCGACAGTATAAGATCGGCCGCAGCCTCACCAATGCCGTCAATTGTCAACAATTCTTCACGTTTTGCACAAAAGACTCCCTCAAGCGAACCGAACCTTTCGAGGAGTTTTTTTGACACGGGGTTGGTGTCTTTGTACGGAATAACGTGATAAAGCAGCATTTCAAGTAGCTCATAGGTATCGAAGGTGCGGGCGCCGTAAGCTTCAAGCTTGCGCCTCATTCGCGCCCTGTGGCCCTTGTGAACCTCTCCGCTTGCGGGAGTCATCTATAATGCACCTTTCTGTCTCTGGAAAGCTCCTCGGGGAGCTCGGGATTGAATCCCACGGGCTTTGTTACCTCAAGCATATTTATCTTCATTCCCTGCTCCGAGAAAGCCGTTTCATACTCTGTCATAACGTTGCCCTCGTTCCACCCCGAAGCATGGAGGTCGCGGGTAACAACGTCACACTTAAGGCCGAGTGCCTCGATCTCCTCGAGGGAGAAGTCAAAAAGTCCAACGTTATCAGTCTTAAAGCGAAGCTTTCCGCCATCGCGAAGAAGATTGAAATAAAGTGCAAGGTAACGTCTGTGTGTCAGACGGCGCTTTGCATAGCCCTTTTTACTCCAGGGATCGGAGAAGTTGAGAAATATTCTGTCAACGGTGCCGTTGTCAAATATGTAGGTAAGGTTATCTGCAGTATCAATGATAAAGCGCAGGTTGTCACCGCGCTCCTCGGCGCTCGCCTTAGCCTTCTCAGCCGCAAGCACAACGCAGTCGGTAACGCGCTCCATAGCGAAGTAGCATGCATCGGGGTTGCGTCTTGCCATCTCACATGCAAAGCCGCCCTTACCTGCTCCAATTTCAAGGAAAACGGGCGCTCCGGGCTTGCCAAAAACGGTTGCAGGGTCAGAATAAGGTGACACGGGGGTGGATGTTATGAATTCGGAGCAGGCTTCAAGGCGCTCTTCTCCGTGCTTCTTTTTTCTCATTCTCATAGCGATAAATCACTCCATTAAAGCATAATATCGGTACTGTTACTCGTCGTTGCGACTAAACTCCGCAAGCTCAAGACCGGGGTTGTCCTCAAGCACCCAGCGGATAGTCCACTCGCTGGTGAAGATCAAAAGGTTATTGCCTCTGAAGTCCTGCACCCACTTCGTGTCATGAGAAAGCTTAAGAGTCTTGGGATCGAGATCCTTGTTCTTTATCCATCTGATCTGCTGGTAAGGAAGAGTCGAGCGACGGAGGTCACAGCCGTACTCGTTCTTAAGTCTGTATTCAAGCACCTCAAACTGAAGCACGCCTACAACACCGACGATAACGCGCTCAAGACCCGAATTAGGCTCGAAGAATATCTGAATAGCACCCTCCTGGGCGATCTGGTTCATACCCTTGGCAAACTGCTTACGCTTCATCGAGTCAACCTGTTCAACCATAGCGAAATGCTCGGGCGCAAAGGTGGGAATACCCTCAAACTGTATCTTCATTCCCTTTTCACAAACGGTATCACCGATAGAGAAAATACCGGGATCGAATACACCGATGATATCGCCTGCGTATGCCTCGTCAATAACCTCGCGCTCGGATGCCATCATCTGCTGGGGCTGGGAGAGGCGGAACGCCTTTGCACCCTGCACGTGATAGTAATCCTTGCCGCGCTCAAACTTACCCGAGCAGATACGCATGAATGCTATTCTGTCGCGGTGAGCCTTGTTCATGTTTGCCTGTAT
>JAZOWT010000048.1:0-2456 GCA_045659365.1 Eubacteriales bacterium
CGACAAGACGGTCGCCATGATACCGCCCTTCTCACCGAAAAGCGAGGTGGCAAGAGGGATGCCGACAAGAGCGTAATTGGCACGGAACACAGACTGAAGGAGCGCACCTCTTTTTGGATTTTCCTTCGTCATAAGTCGAACCGTGGGGATCGCGATCGCAAAGAGTATGATGGTAGCGCCGATGGTGTACCATACAAAGGTGAAATCAATATCCGAAAAGCTCTCGATCTTGTACATATTGAGAAAGAGCATCGCGGGGAGGAATACGCGAAAGACAAGCTTGTTGAGAACACGCGCTACGTTACCGTCCAGCATTCCGAGTCTTTTAAGAAAATATCCGACAACCACCGTAAGCACAATAGGTGCGGTAGCATTTATCGCAAATATCAGATCAGTCATCAGGGCTCCTCCGTGTTGATTGAATTTTGTAAAGTATAGTTAACATTTTTACATCGGTGCAACAAATATGTGCCACCCCGTGTCAATTATTCGAGGTTGCTTGTGATAGCACTTATTCCCTCGCGCGCCTTAGTCGGAGACACACCGTAGTGTTGCTTGAACTTGTATGAGAAGTAGTTGCTGTCGTTAAATCCGCAAAAATATGCGATCTCACCTATGGCACGTCCGGGCTCGTTTGCAAGTATGTACTCCGCCCTTTGAAGTCTGTAAAGTGTGAGGTACTCGTTGAATCCAAAGCCTGTTTCCTTCTTAAAAATTCTCGACAGATGCTCGGCACTTACGTTCATAAGCCTTGCAACGGTGGAAAGACGAACCTCGTTCATATAATTTTCCTGAATGTACTTTACCGCCTTTTCAACGGTAGCATTTCCCTCTGATTCCCTCTTCTTCTCGTTGCCGCTTCTGATCATCAAAAGGAGCAACTGCTCGGTGTGAGTCTTGAGCGCATGAATGGAAAGAGCGTCCTTCTTGTAGTACTCCTCCTCGATCAGGGCAAATATAGCATCGATTTGTGATGAGAGTGACTTGTTGCTGTAAAGATAGCCAAGCTCATACGCCGCGGCAAGTATCTCCGGAGATATGAAATTCTCCACGAAGTTGATCAGGTTGCGCGAGTGAGTGCGCGAGTTGTAGTTGGTTCTATGGATCGTTCCGGCAGGAATGAGAATGATATCACCGGAAACCACGTCATAGGATCTGTCCTCTATGAAATAGTTGCACTTGCCCTCTCTCATATAGTAAAGTTCAAAGGAGCTATGATAATGCTCGGTAGCCACACTACCCTTTACGTTTTCTCTTTTGTTAAAATAATAGTCGCGGTTTTCGTCGGTAAGTAATACGTTCAAAATGCCTCCGTTTTCGGGTTGTGCGCAAGCCCCCGCAGCGGTTTTTCTATATTATAGCACAGAATATCAAAAAAATCAATAAAAAGCGCGCATTGTTCCTAAATTATATTAATTTTATTAAGGTAATGTACTATATTTTAGTATAGAATATAAGTAGAGATTTTTTGACCTCCGGACAACTGTTTTACAGGCATGGTGCTATCGGATCACTAAGCACGGCACAGAGGGGGTTAATACCGAAAAGCATATCTTCATGATTAATTTAAATAACAAATACAAAGCATCGGAGGAACACATTATGAACTTTAAAAAGACCATACGTCCCGAAAGAGTTATTCAGTTTGGCGAAGGCGGATTCCTTCGCGGATTCGTTGATTGGATGCTTCAAAAAATAAACAGCCAGAGCGACTTCAACGGAAGTGTAGTAGTCGTTCAGCCCATCGAGATGGGTATGTGTGATATGCTTACGGCACAGGATTGCCTTTACACCCACGTTATCAGAGGTGTCGAGGGTGTTGAAAGCGGCATCATTGACGTTATTTCCAGATGCGTAAAGCCCTATGAGAATTTTGACGAATATATGAAGCTTGCCGAGAATCCCGATTTCAGATTTATCGTGTCCAACACCACCGAGTCGGGTATCGTATTCTCAAGTGAGGACAAGATAACCGATGCACCCCCGAAGACCTTCCCTGCTAAGCTCACCCTTCTCATGAAGAAGAGATACGAGCTCGGGCTTGGCGGCTTTATTCTTCTGCCCTGCGAGCTTATCGACAGAAACGGTGACAACCTTAAGGCATGCGTGCTTAAGTATGCTGACCTTTGGGAGCTTGGCGACGGCTTCAAGGCATGGATAGAAAAGGAAAACGTGTTTACCAACACCCTTGTTGACAGAATCAACACCGGATATCCTAAGGGCGAGGACCTCGGCCTTGGATACGAGGCCAATATGGTAAACGCCTCGGAGTTCTTCCACCGTTGGGTTATCGAGACCGAGTGTGACCTTGATAAGGAGCTTCCCTTCTCCTCCGCTGATCTCAACGTTATCATCACCCGCGACAAGCTTGAGATGTACAGAACGAGAAAGGTACGTATCCTTAATGGCGCACACACCTCCCTTGTTCCCTATGCTCTCCTTTCCGGCTTTGACAC
>JAZOWT010000049.1:0-5236 GCA_045659365.1 Eubacteriales bacterium
TCTTGAAGAAATTGCGAGAGAGGTTCTTGATGGGCTTTCTGAAAAAGCACAAAGCAGAAATATCACCGCTACTATTGTTGGCTCGGCAAAGCTTACCGCTGATCAATCCATGATATTTGAGCTTGCCCAAAATCTTGTTTCCAACGCCATTAAGTATAACAAGGACGGTGGCTCGGTAACAATTTCGATTACCGACACAGATGCAGGCGTGTGTCTCGTGGTCAAAGATACTGGAATTGGTATTGAAAAGGAGCATTTACCTCGTCTTTGCGAACGCTTCTACCGTGTTGACAAATCCCACTCCAAGCGAATCGGTGGTACGGGACTTGGTCTTGCCATCGTAAAGCATATCTGCGCTATCAGTGATGCCGATCTTTCTATCGAGAGCGATTTCGGTATCGGTACGACTGTAACCGTTGTGTTTGCAAAGTGATAAATCAACGAATTGCTTACACATGGTGAGGTTTTACAGGTTCTACTTTCGTTAAACTTACCTCACCAACAAAAAAGGCAACCAACATCACTGTTGGTTGCCTTTTGATTTCCATCTATTATATTACCCCTCGGTGACCGTTTTTCCTCTTGCTTTGTCGATGCCCTTTATGACAAGGCGGGCGAGGAAATAGGCCGCGAAGGCAAAGAGGATAGTCAGTATAAACAGAATGCAAACGTAGAGGATAGTACCGAATACTCCTATCTTATCGACGACGGCTACGCGCACGTTCTCGATAAAGGGAATGTTGCACCTGTAAAGGTTGTGGAAATTAACCTTAAGGGAGTAGGAGAGGATCGCCGCGACGGTGACGTAAACAGCGAGAAAGATGCTGACGATCTTGAGGTCACGCTTCGGGCGGAACTCGTAGAGCTTAAGCGCGATGGTAAGCATAAAGTAGAACACGACCAGGTTGTGAAAGGTCACGGTGTGGAAATCTGCATATCCGTTGAAGAAATTTTTGATATTGCTATCGGAATAGATGACCGCAGGCATCAGGATCATATCGAGCGTGAGCGAAGCGAGGCAGGTGAATGCGGCTGCGTTCGTGATGTGACTGAGCTTCCCGTGGTAAAACGCGTGAAAGGGCAAGAGGTAAAGGAAAAGGCTGCAGTAGTGGAAGGGGAGGGAGTACATATCGTATGAGCCGTCGATGGCCGAGTTGATCTGCTTGCCTACCTCGAGGATAAGAAGGGTTACGGCTATTATCTGAGTGGGGAGATACTTGCGGCTCTGCTTACATTTTGTCAGTAGCTTTGCTATAATTACCGAGAGTATTGCCATCACCACGAAAGTAGGTGCTATCTGATAAAGGTGAGTCATCGTCCAAAGTCCCATGGTTGCCTCCGTATACTGGTTTGTGATTTTATTTTAATGGACCGCCAACAAAAAATCAACGTTTTTCTTATCGAAATAAGAATAGTTCATATTTTTGCAATGCTTTCGCAAAAACCGACATTTTTTCAAAAAAGGTATTGAGATATTTTAGAGGTTATAGTATAATATACGTGGTTTTTGACAACATTAAAATTTTGGAGGAAAAAATGGCTAAAAATCTCGTTTACGACATTCACGAAAAGCCTCAGTTCAGCAAGCTCATTGTTTTTGCGATTCAGCAGCTTCTGGCAATCATTGCTGCAACTATTGCCGTTCCCGCAATCGTAGGTAACGGTATGTCGGCATCTGCCGCACTCTTCGGTGCAGGCGTTGGTACGATCGTTTACCAGCTCTTTACTAAGTTCCGTAGCCCTGTATTCCTTGGCTCGTCCTTCGCATTCATTCCCTCTATGAGCGCAGCATTCGCAGGCGCGGCTTCTATGAGCCTTGGCTATCTTGGTCTTCTTATCGGTGCGCTTCTTGGCGGTCTTGTTTACGTTGTTATTGCACTTGTTGTTAAGTTCGTTGGCGTTCGCTGGATCAACAAGCTTATGCCCCCTGTTGTAATCGGTCCCACCGTTGCTCTTATTGGTCTTTCTCTTGCATCTGCCGCGGTTAAGGACGTGTTCTCCTATGGCGATCGGACTGAAGACGGCGCGTTTATTATGGGAACTAACGCGTGGGTTTCTCTCGTTTGCGCACTTGTTACTCTTGTAGTTGTTATCGTTTGCTCCACCTACGGTAAGAAGATGACCAAGCTCATCCCCTTCATCATTGGTGTGCTTTCCGGTTATGCAGTTGCTATGGTATTCACTGTTATTGGCTACGCTGCAGGTGTAGATGAAATTAAGGTTATCGATTTCACTCCCTTTGCTAACCTCGTTACCGATGGCAAGGTTACTTTCGAAACATTCCTTTCTCTCCCTGAGTTCGCGTTCGTCAAGGCTATTGGCGGTGCGAAGGAGTTTGAGTGGAGCTATCTTGCTACTGTTGCGGTTGCTTACATTCCCGTTGCATTTGTTGTATTTGCTGAGCATATTGCAGACCACAAGAACCTTTCCAGCATTATCGAGGCCGACCTCCTCGAGGATCCCGGTCTTCACAGAACTCTCCTGGGCGACGGTGTAGGCTCTATTGCAGGTGCGTTCTTTGGCGGTTGTCCCAACACCACCTACGGTGAGTCGGTCGGTTGTATCGCTATCACCCGTAACGCTTCGGTTGCTACGATCACTACTACTGCTATCATGGCGATCCTTGTTTCCTTTGTATCCCCCTTCATTGCATTCCTTGATTCCATTCCCGGTTGTGTAATGGGCGGTGTTTGTATCACTCTTTACGGCTTTATCGCAGTATCCGGCTTGAAGGTGATCCAGAAGATCGACCTTGAGGAGAATTCAAACCTTTTCACTGTATCGGTCATTCTTATCACCGGTATCGGCGGTATGTCTATTGCTATCGGCAAGGTTGTTATCACTGCGATCGCTTGCGCGCTTATCCTCGGCATACTCGTTAACATACTTCTTACAAAGTTCAAGAAAAAGTAATCTATAAAGAAGAGCGGCATCCGTGTCGCTCTTCTTTGTTTTGTGACACGGGCCGGTCGGTTTGGTATGATAAGGTTTTAAAAATCCACTGACGTGCAGTGATTTTCGTGACATTTTATATATCGGCGCTCTTGGTGCTTTTTTGCTGCCGAGGGCGCCGTTTAATTTCACACGCATACCGACTAATATATAAAAATGCAAACTATAATTTACAAAAACAGGGGTATTTTAAGCGGCATAAAAAACGGGGCGCCGCCCGGCGCAAACGTGCGCTACGGGGGCAAAAGTCATCAAAAAGCAGGGCAATCGCGTTGCGCAGCGCCCGTGTTCCCACACGTAATGCTCAAAATATATATTTATATAATATGCACAAAGGTTATAGTTTGCGATTGGTTATACTGCCAAAAATTGTGAACATTAATCGTTCCTGTCTTGACTTGCATATAACTTTATGTTATATTATTATCTAGCAAAGTATCGTGCATATCTGATGCCAAGCGTGCATCCCGGACGGACGCACTCGCGGCAGTAACGGCATGGTGGGACTCGTCCCATTGTTATTGCCGGGGCACTCGTATCAGGATGTGACCGTGCTTGGCGACCCGTTAGCCATCCTGCGGGAATCAGGAGGCACAAAAAATTCAAAAGGAGAAAAAACATGAAAAAGAAACTGATTTGTCTGTTTCTTACGCTGGTAATGGCGTTCGCTTGCATCTCTGTTCTTGGTTCTTGTGGTGGCGACGATACTCCCGAAGCTTGCTCTCACTACGACGACAACAAGGACGGTAAGTGTGACGACTGTGGCGAGACCCTCGTTGTACAGTGTGAGCACGTTGACGCAAACAAAGACAAGATTTGTGACAAGTGCGAGGCTGACATGACCGAGGTTGGCACTGTTGTCAACTATCCTTGGGATAGCCAGACCCTTATTTTCCAGTTTAGTGAGAACGACAACAACACCGAGCTTTCTTCCGGTTGTCACAGATACCTTGCAGGTGACGACCCCAATGCCACCAAGGCAATCGATACCAGTATCGACCAGAGAAATGCTCGTGCAAAGATCGCTACCAAGATCAACGTTCAGTATGAGTACTGGGATAACACCGCAACCTACGGTTTCGGTCAGTGTATCTCCAAGATCGAGGAGATAGTTAACTCCAAGACCGCAAAGAACTCTCCTGACGTATACGTTAACTTCGTTTACGATATCGTTGGTTCTGCAGTTAAGGGCTACTTTGCAAACCTTAAGGGTACCTCCAGAGGTACCGGCGCTCTTGCAGGTAAGAACTACTTTGAGTTCAACAATGCAGATTACGATGAGTCCGTGGACAACCGCGGTTACATGAACGAGTGGATGAACTCGGTAACCCTTTCTCAGCACAAGATGTACGTTCTTGCGTCTGACTACTTTACCGATATGATCCGTGCGTTCTTCATCATCCCCGTAGGTATCGACCTTCTCGAGAAGTACGGTGAGGATATCACCGGTGACCTTGATGAGGTCGGCGAGTTCACTATCGACGACTTCTATGCTCAGGTATGGAAGGGCGAGTGGACCTACGATCTTATGATGGAATACTCCGACGCAGTAAAGATGGACGACGGTGACGGCTCTACCGATTGTTGGATCGGTGACAAGCAGGTTGGCTTCGCTCTTTGCTCCGGTGGTCTTGCAGCTTCCGGTCTTCTCTACACTACCTCTGTAGTTGTAATCGAGAAGGAGTGGAACTCTGACAGAAACGACTGGGATTACAGCTATCCCGATGATAACGAGGCTCTCGGCGAATTCAGCAACGCTGTTAAGGATCTCATTGCAGCTCCCGGTGTTGCTTACGTTAGAGGTGAGACATCCGGTAAGTACAACATCTCCGAGTGGGGTGGCTCCGGTAACGGTAACCACATCAAGGCTATCCGTACCAGATTCTCTACCGGTAACGTTCTCTTCGGTGATATCATGCTTGTTGGTGCTCTTGAGTACTCCGAGTATCAGTCCATGAGAGAGGGCTCCGGCTTCGGTGTCGTTGTAGTTCCGCTCTACCACAAGGATGCTGGCTTCAAGGAGGATGCTCCTTACCTTACTCAGATCCACAACATGGCACGTCCCGGTGCGAACGCAAAGAACACTACCAAGTTCGTTGAGTGTACTGCATACCTCAACTATCAGTCTACTCATTCTACCGATATCCTTAACGAGTACTACAACTACGAGCTTATGTACAACATCGCTGGTGGTGCACAGGGTACCGTTAAGATGCTTCAGTACGTTCGTGCAAACGTTCGTACCTCCTTCGACAAGGCAATGGAGGACGCAATCGGCGTCTTC
>JAZOWT010000050.1:0-25288 GCA_045659365.1 Eubacteriales bacterium
CGGAATATCGCGCATTGCACAGACCTTGAAGAGCTTTCTGGTCTGGGGCTCGATACCCTTTGCCGCGTCGATAACCATTACCGCGCTATCAGCCGCCATGAGGGTACGGTAGGTATCCTCGGAGAAGTCCTGGTGTCCGGGGGTGTCAAGTATGTTGATGCAATATCCGTCGTACTCAAACTGAAGCACCGACGAGGTAATAGAAATACCTCTCTGCTTCTCGAGCTCCATCCAGTCGGACACGGCATGCTTATCAGACTGCTTACCCTTTACAGAGCCTGCGGACTGAATCGCACCTCCGTAGAGGAGAAACTTCTCGGTAAGGGTTGTCTTACCTGCGTCGGGGTGAGAAATTATTGCGAACGTTCTTCTTCTTTTTATTTCGGTTGAAATTTCTGCCATTTTAAACTCCAATCATTCAATCAATACAATGCTTCATATTTTCCGCCGGGAATAAACTCCCTGATAAGCGAGGTTTCGGGAACGAGATCGATGTCCATAGGCTCGATCTCGCGTGCAGCCGCCAGAACAGTCGCGGCATACGGACTACTCGCTGCAAGCTCGTCGGATATAAGCGACTCAACAAAGGAGCGCATTACCGACAATTCAAACGGATGGAACGTATTAAAGGATACGTCTGCATATTTTCTGGTCGGGTAGAGGTACTTATCCTCTCCAAAAAGAACTCCGTCCCAGAAGTCCAGCGTGCGCTGTGCAGTCGCGTTGCGGTAAAGGTAATCGCGGATCATACGGCGCATAAATCTTATCTTTCTTCCGGACAATATGCGCTTGCCATCCTTGATTATGTTTGTAGATACGCTGATAAACAGCTTGATTATTTTATCCTCGGGAAGAGATCCGAAAACAAGCGGATTGAGTGCATGCAATCCCTCGATAACCACACAGCCGTGTGTCATTGCGGGGTATGAGCGCATCTCGGTTCGAGCACCGACCTTGAAGTCGTATTTCGGCACAGTGAACGGCTCGGAGGCCGCAACAGCCGAAAGTGTTTTCGCAAGCTCAGGCAGATCAAGTGCCTCAACAGCCTCGAAATTACGGGATCCGTTTTCAAACCTCGGATACTCGGGATCGTCGGCATTACGGTAAAAATCATCAAGGGACACAACCATGCAGTCGCAGCCGCGCTCCTTTATGTAATCGGACAGGAGGTTGGCTGTCGTAGTTTTACCCGATCCGGACGGACCGGCAAGCATTATTACCTTTATGTTGCCATCGGTACACACGCGCTCTGCAAGCGCCATAACCATACTGTGATATGCATCCTCACACTCCATAACAAATCGAGCCGGAGATTCTTTTATCTCTCGATTTATATCATCAACGCGCATTTCTGCCATAGTCGTTCTCCTTTCTGTAAACCAACATTTACATTTGCCTTATTACTCTATTGCCGTATAATTCGACACGGGGTGGATCAAAATCCGCTTATCGGCAGATCCTCATTGTCCTTACCCGCCTCGATAGCCACTATACGCACATAGTAGCTCATTTTTTCATTTACAGTCACCAAGGCTCTCTCGCCAACCCTACGGCCAAGCACCGCTCCGCCAAGAGGAGACTCCTTGCTGACGTAGCCCTCAAGAGCATTTTGACGCAGGGTGGTCACTATCTGTATCTTCTTTTCCGCACCGGTACGCTCGTTATGGATCGTGACGATGTCAAAAAGACCGACTGCGCCATCCTGCTTTTTAACCTCGATGACCTTTGCGGTACGAATCATATTCATAAGATATCTTATGCGGCCCTCGTTGCGGCGTTTCTCTCTCTTTGCCTCCTTGTACTCGGCATTTTCGGAAAGGTCACCGTATTCGCGGGTGCGCGCCATTTCAGCTCGGAGCTTTGGCGCTAAAACGGAGGAACGGTATTCAATTTCCTCCTCCATTTTCTTTATGTCAACCTCGGTAAGCTCGTCGTACATTAAGCATCATCCTCCATTAAAATACGGGGTGAGGAAGATCGAATATGAGTATGCAGGATATTGACACAACAAGACCGAGAAGCGCGCCGAAGAACACCTGCAGGGGTGTGTGACCAACGAGGAGCTTGAGCTTCTCTGTTTTGATCTCCTTATCCTTCTCTGCAAAGAGGCCGTTTACAAGATCGGCAAGCTCCTTGATGGATGCGGCATGCTTACCTGCCTCACGGCGTACACCGGTAGCATCGTTCATAACGATTATCGCGAGTATCATAGCTATTGCAAAGGGAACAGAGTTATACCCTTGTGTCCAGCCTACAAGCACGGCAAGTGAGGTCACGGTTGCGGAGTGTCCGCTGGGCATACCGCCGTCACCGAAGATTCTGTCGGGACGGAATCTTTTCTCCGTTATCAATGCTATGATTATCTTTATTATCTGTGCTATTATCCAGGAAAGACCTGCAAACAGAAGCACCTTGTTTTCTACAAGCTCTGCAAAAACGTTCATTTTATCTCCATTCTGCGCCTGGTACGGCACTATAAAATACTGTTATCATATTATTTTAGCATTTTTAAAAGATTTTTGCAAGTAAAATTTTAGCATTAACAAAATTTTTATCACTTCATCACAAATGTTAAGGGTTTTAGACTTGATTTTTTATAGGCAGTATGATATACTATACCAAAAAGCAGCCACATAAAAGGCCACAATCTTTACGAACACTATTATCTTTCGGAGGAGCCATGCACATCCAGGAATCAGGCGAGATGTATCTCGAAACCATATTGATATTATCCAAAAAGCAGCCGCACGTAAGATCGATCGACGTAGGCGAATACATGGGATTTTCAAAGCCCAGTGTGAGCCGCGCCGTGGGACTTTTGAAGACCGGTGGATACATCACAGTCGATGAGGACGGATACCTTTCTCTTACCGAGCTCGGCCTCGAGCTTGCAACCAAGATATACGAGCGCCACAAGATACTCACAAGCTTTCTCACCTCTATCGGTGTAGACGAGGAGACCGCATCGCAGGATGCCTGCAAGATCGAACACGTTCTGAGCGACGAATCGCTTGCCGCTATTAAAAAGCACATCAACCTATAATGCTACACGGGGTACCACTTGTACCGCATTTTAACGGTCGCGATCGCGACCGTCTTTTGTTTGCCTCGGGATAACAAAAAAAGCGGGCAAAACTTTTCAAAAAGCCCTTGAAACATTGAAAAAAGTATGTTAAAATAGATGTAGATATTTTATGGCAGAATTTTTCTGCCCTCGGATAAACGTACACATCAACGGAGGTACCATATGCTTAATCTTGCAGTCAGAAACACAGGCAAGCTCATCAGAGAAAAATCAAAGAGCGAAAATATTCGTCTTGGCCGTCTTTTCACCAAAAAGGACACTGCCAGACTTATGGCGGATATGATCGTTGTAGATAAAAAGAAATCCGCATATACCATTCTCGATCCCGGTGCAGGCACAGGCATTTTGTCCGCTGCCGCCGTTGAGAAGATATGCATCGCGGCACCCGCATGCAAGCAGATATTCCTTACCTGCTACGAGAACAACCCCATCTTCCTTCCCATGCTTGAGGACAACCTCGAGCGTATACGTAAGAAGTGCCGCCACGACTATGACGTCAAGCTTTTTGTAACAATATATCCCGAGAACTACCTCACCGATGCAAAGAAGCATTACACCGTAACCTTCTTCGACGTGGTTGAGGACAAATACGATATCGTGATCTGCAATCCCCCCACAGAGCTTTGCGAAAAGTACTCCGATGAGGCAGAGGCAGTCGGCGGCATCGGTCAGGTTAAGATGAGTAAGGCATTCCTCTTTGCAAAGATGGCTGCAACTCACGTTGAGGAGGGCGGTCAGCTTGTTATGATCATGCCCACCACATACTCCTCCGCATCTGCGCTTGCACCCATCAGAAAAGAGATCAACGAGCGCCTCTCGGTGTCCGGAATCCATCTTTTCGTCGGCAAGCAGAAGAATGCAAGCCGCTCCGTACCCCTCAAAAAGAATTTCATCATATCCTACTCCAAGGTGGACAAGCCCGAGAAGCTCCGCATCACCACATCGCTTGACAACGGCAAGGAGCTTACCGCACTTCCCCCTCTTGATTACGGATTTGTTGTAGATGAAAACGACGGTGTACTCACTCTTCCCAAAAACGTTGAGGATACCCGCATCGTACAGTACATCACCGACTTCCCCGAAACTCTCTCAAGTCTCGGTCTGAAAATGTCCACCGGTCTTATAGTTGATTCCAAGTGCGAGGGCCTGCTCTTTACCGAGCCTGTAAACGGAACCGTTCCGCTTATCCGCCCTGCAACCATGAAGAACGGCATCATCAACTTCCCGCAGCCGATCAAGCGCCAGTATATTGCACCAGTCAGCCCCTCTCTTGTACAGCGCAACAAGAACATGATAATTCTCAAGCGCGTACCCGCAAAGAGCGATGCAAGACTTATCAACGCGTCGGTATACCTCGCTTCTCAGCTTCCCAACTACAAGTATATAAGCACACACAACAAGATAAACTTTATTGATACGAAGAATAAGCAGGACGAAATGTCCGCAAGACTCGTTTTCGGTATTTTTGCACTCCTTAACTCAACGATCTATGACAGATACATCTCCATCGTATCCAAGTCAAAGCAGATCAACTCCAAGGAAATGCGCGAGCTTCCGCTTCCTCCCCGCAATATTATCGAAAACATCGGCATGCGCCTTATGGCATCCAGACAGACAAGCACCAAGGCGTGCGATGCGATTGTCAACCCCACACTTCACATCATTGAAAAGTAACCGATCGTTAAATGGGTGCTCGCATTCAGCGAGCACCCATTTTTACAAGGAATAACAAAATGAAAAATCTCGTAATCGGAATTCTGGCGCACGTAGACGCCGGAAAGACAACCCTGTCCGAGGGGCTGCTTTTTGCCTCCGGTGCCATAGAAAAGCAAGGACGTGTCGATAAAAAGAGTTCCTTTTTAGACACCTACTCGCTTGAACGCGAACGCGGAATTACCATCTTTTCAAAGCAGGCAACCATAACGGCAGGCAATAGCTTCATCACTCTTGTAGACACCCCCGGGCATATAGATTTTTCCTGCGAGGCCGAGCGCGCGCTTGCCGTACAGGACTACGCGATACTCGTTGTAAACGCGCAGGACGGTGTGCAATCACACACAAAAACCTTATGGAGCCTACTGGCAACGCGCAAAATACCGACGTTTATATTTGTAAACAAAACAGACATCTCGGAGCGCACCCGAATCGAGCTTATGACCGAGCTTCGCAAGATGCTCTCACCCGCATGTGCAGATTTCACCACCGAAAGTGCAACACTTGAGGATTGTGCCGGTGCAGATGAGCGACTTATGGCCGAATATTTTGACACGGGTGCCATCTCAGAGCATTCAATGGTCGATGCAATACACGGCCGTCGCCTCTTCCCCTGCTTCTTCGGTTCTGCACTGAAAATGACCGGAGTCAAGGATTTTCTCGATTCTCTTGACCGTCTTACAAAGTCACCCACATATCCCGAAAAGCTTTTCGGTGCAGTTGTTTACAAGATAGCACGCGACAAGAACGGACGCCGCCTTACGTATATGAAGATAACCGGCGGTCACCTTGCGGCAAAGGACACCTTGCGCATCAAGAGTCATAGCGGAGAGGTGTACGAGGAAAAGGTAGAGGAAATCCGCCTTTATTCAGGTGACAAATTCAAGTCACTTAAAGAAGCGCGCCCCGGTATGATATGTGCAGTGCTTGGCCCCGAGCATACCGAATCGGGCATGGGCCTCGGAATTGAGCATTCAAATCCCCCTACCCTGTCACCCGTGTTAGATTATCGAATGATTTTACCGGATGGAGTCAGTGTATTTGAAGCCTATCTGCGGCTCGCCTCACTCTCGGAGGAGGACCCGACACTCGCCCTTTCATACGACGAGCGAGCAAAGGAAATCCGCGTTCGACTCATGGGAGAGATACAGCTTGAGGTTCTCAAGCGAATAATATCCGAGCGGTTCGGAATGGAGGTCAGCTTTGGCGAGGGCAGTATCCTTTACAAGGAAACGATATCCGATCAGGTAATAGGATCGGGACACTTCGAGCCCCTGCGCCACTATGCAGAGGTGCATCTCTCATTAGAGCCACTACCCGAGGGAAGCGGCATAGTTACCGACACCGATTGCTCAACAGACCTTTTGGCAACAAACTGGCAAAGACTTATCATCACCCACGTCGAGGAGCGCGTGCACAAGGGTGTGCTTACCGGCTCGCCGCTGACCGACGTAAAGATCACACTGATTGCCGGCCGCGCCCACCAGAAGCACACCGAGGGCGGCGACTTTCGTCAGGCTACCTACCGCGCAATACGTCAGGGACTGATGAAGGCAAGCTCGGTTCTCCTTGAGCCTACGTTCGATTTCAGGATCGAGCTACCTACCGAAAACCTCGGTAAGGCTATGACCGACATCGACGAAATGGGCGGAACCTCAAACGCGCCCGAAATATACGAGGACCACGCTGTTCTGTGCGGAAACTGTCCTGTCGCAACAATGCGCTCGTATGCCACAAGGCTCCGCGCATTCACCAAGGGCGAGGGACGAATCACCATGCAGATCGGCCCATACAAGCCCTGCCACAATGCGCAAGAGGTGATAGCTGCTCGCGGATACTCACCCGAGCTTGACGAGAGAAATACCCCGAACTCGGTATTCTGCAAAAACGGTTCGGGATACGTCGTGCCGTGGGACGAGGCAGACGCGCTCATGCACGTCAGAACCGACGATGAACCACATGAGATCGAGGCATCTGAGCCGGTGCATCGCCCCGCGAAGGTAGATTACCGCGGAACGATCGAAGAGGACAAGGAGCTTATGCGTATCTTCGAGGCGACATACGGTAAGGTAAAGTCAAAAAAGGTATCCGAAAAGGTGGAGAATTCTGCACCCGAAAGCAAGCAAAAGGTCAGAAAAACCCGACCACGTGGCGATGATTTTGTGATCATAGATGGCTACAATATGATATTTGCATGGGATTTTTTGCGCAGGTATGCAGAGATGGATATCTCACTTGCGCGCGACATTCTCATACGTATAATGTGCAGCTACTCTGCATTCCGCAGATGCAAATGCATCATTGTTTTTGATGCCTACAAGCGTTCCGGCGGTGAAGGAAGCGAGGAGGAAATTAACGGTGTTTTGGTGGTGTACACCAGAGAAAACGAAACGGCTGATGCCTACGTTGAAAAAGCCACCGCTTCGCTAGCCGACAAGCACACTGTCAGGGTTGTTACAAGCGACCTTGAGGAGCAAAGAATAGTGCTAGGCGCCGGCGGTCTTCGAGTAAGCACGCGCGAATTCGCACTCGAGCTTGAACGACTCGAGGACGATATACAGGAAATAATAGACTCAATACGTTAAAAGAAAACGCGGCTCGCTTTACACGAGTCGCGTTTTTATTATTTTGTTGTTAAGGTAAGCTTTACGGTGTATCTTTCTCCGTCACCGCCACACTCAAAGCCGGCCTTTAATTGCTCAGCAAGCTTTTTACAGGTGCGCAGACCTATACCGTTGCTCTCCACCATCTCGCCATCCTTACGGATATAGTTAGAGATTTCAACGATAATTTGACACGCCTGTGCACTAATGACAATTTTGATAGGCTTTTCCTTGTCCGCATATTTGTAAAGATTAGAGAACGCGTTATCAAATATACGAACCAGGCTCTGGGGATCGGTAACGATCTCCTTGCCCCAAAGCGAGTCGTGATCGATGCCCGAGGCGTCTATATTGTAACCACTCTCTCCGATAAGGAGAATGTGCTCGGAAAGCATCTGACCGATAAGAGTATCGGCATTGTAGGTTTCCATAGTGGGACCGGATCCGGAATTTCCAAAGACGAGAAGATAACCGAACATATCGTCCGAAAGCCTTTTCAGTCTGAGTGCAGTTGACTCCGCCGCCTTGATATATCCCTGCATCTGCTCATCCCCCTCGGACGTAGCTTGCATGATGTCAAGGTAACCAAGGAGTACTGTAAGAGGGGTACGTATATCGTGGGACATCGAGGTGATAAGCTCACTGTTTGCATTCAGTGCAGCCCTTTCCTTCTCGTAGTTTTCCACCATCGAGCTTCTCATGTTTTCAACGTTTGCGGCAAGAGTTGCAATTTCATCCTTACCGCTTACTGCTATTACACTACCTGTATTGCCGGCGGCAACGGTATTAACGCTCTCACCGAGGTCGAGAATGCGTCCTGTTACACGCTTTATATAAAACATCATAATGAAAAGCATGATGCTGAATGCAATTACAATAGTCGCAATATTGATTACGTCATAATACAAATACTCGGTGAACTCAACGAACGAGGCTGTCGCAACACCGTCCTTAAGGTCAATAATATGCTCGTTTTCGTTCGCCTTGTTAAGCAGCTCCTCGCGCGACGGATACTTAACCGTCACACCGTTACCGCTCTCATCACCCTTGGTATCGCTGTCGGCGTCGGTATCCGTATCTCCGTCCGAGGGGTTCGACTCATCATCGTCATTTGTAGCATCGTCAGAGGTAAAGAATATCTCACCCTCCTTGGACAAAAGCAGATAAACGTATCTGTTTGATCTTACCCATTCGGATATCTTGGAGGTGTTCTCAAGAGAAATGTCATTCTCCTCTATAAACTGCTGCAGGTCCTCAAGGTATTCCTGCTCTCGCTTATCCTTGTTTTCCTCGCTCGTGTAGACGGTGTCAATATATGCTATGGATATAGCATGAGTCGAAACGTAAACACCGATGCCGATAAGTGCTGCGAAGAAGAATACGACAAGAAAGCGGAAGCGTAGAGACGAAAGTCTTTTTACGATTTTTGAGAATGCTCTCTTAATCAATTTGATATCCCCTTCCCCACACCGTTCTTATCAGCTTGGGCTGAGCGGAGTTATCCTCAAGCTTGCGGCGAAGATTCAGAATATGCACGGTTACTGTGTTGTTTGAGGACGGCAGGGACATCTCGCCCCAAACCTGCTCGTATATCTTCTCTGCACTCACCACGCTTCCGCGGTTTCTGATAAGGCAAAGAAGCACCTCGTATTCCTTATCGCGAATATCGATGGTCTCCCCGTTCTTGACCACCTCACGTCGCGAGGGAGTAACTATTATACCGTAGGGCAGTCTTACTGCATCTGCATCGGTCTGCTTATGGTTGTAAACGTTGTAGCGGCGGGTGAGTGCTTCAACCTTTAAAAGAAGCTCTCTCGGGGAGAAAGGCTTGACGATGTAATCGTCACCTCCGCTTGAATAGGCGCGCATCTTGTCGGTATCAAGCGACTTTGCGGTGAGGAAAAGTATGGGCATATCCGAAAAACGTCGGATCTGCGCGGTTGCATCAACACCCGACATTACGGGCATCATTATATCCATTATACAAAGGTCTATATCCTTGTTTTCGTTTGCGGCCTTTACGGCTTCCTCGCCGTTTGCCGCCTCAAGAACCTCGTATCCCTTGTTGGTAAGCAATATTCTGAGTACGTTGCGGATCTCCGACTCGTCGTCGGCAAGAAGTATTTTCATTCGGGGCTTCCTTCCTTAGTTTTACTACATAAATTATAGCACAGTCAAGCCTATTTTTCAAGTAAAACTCGAAAATGTCGCGCGCGAAAAATTAAATATTATTTTTACTTTGTTGTCCCTCCTATTGACTTTTGTCGAAAAAAATAGTAAAATAATCGGTGGTATACTAAAATTTTAAAATAAAGAAAGGTTGAACTATGAAAAAGCTTCTTTTGATTCTTCTTTCGTTGACTCTCGCCCTTTCCTTTGTCGCTTGCGGCGAGGATGCGCCCGAGACTCCCGAAAACAACTGCGAGCACGTCGACGTTGACGGCGACTTCAACTGCGAATTCTGTGGCGAGCCCATGCCCTGCGGCGATAACCACGTTGACGCAAACTCCGACAAAAAGTGTGACAGATGTGACGAGGACATGCCCGTTATTCCTATCACCATTGCAGAGGCTATCACGATCTGCAACCAGGCAGGCGAGACTCCCACCACCGAGAGATACTACATCAAGGGTATCGTTAAGTCGATCCTCAACCCCGCTTACGGTCAGATGATCGTTAAGGATGAAACCGGCGAGATCGAGGTTTACGGCAGCTACGGCGCAGACGGCGTTGACGGCTACGCTACCCTCGAGGACAAACCCTACGCAGGCGACGAGGTGCTTCTTTACTGCACTCTTCAGTCCTTCGGCGGCGAGCCCGAGGTCAAGAGCGCTTGGATCATTGAGTTCACTCACATAGAGGCTGACATCAGCGACTACGTTGATGCAACCATCGCAGACGTAAGAGCAGCTGAGGTTGGCGCACTTCTTAAGGTTGACGGCGTTGTTGCAGCTATCACCTACGCTAACGGCAAGATTCCCGCAGGCGTTATTCTCGTTGACGAGACCTCCTCTATCTACGTTTATGACGGCGACGTTGCCGGCAGAGTTGCAGTAGGTAACAAGATCACCGTTGCAGGCTCTAAGGCATACTGGGTACTTGGTACCGAGCAGGACAATGCAAGCAAGTTTGGTTACACCGGCTGTAACCAGCTTGAGAATGCTACTCTCGTTGATAACGACAACGGAACCAACGAGTTTGACAAGACCTGGATCACCGAGACCACTATAAAGAACATTATGGATACCCCCGTAACCGAGGATATCACCACCAGACTCTACAAGGTTAACGCACTTGTTAAGAAGGTAGAGGGTACCGGATTTACCAACTACTACTTCGATGATATCGATGGCGTAACCGGCTCTTACACCTACTCCCAGTGCAACGGCAGCGACTTTGCTTGGCTCGATCAGTTCGACGGCAAAATCTGCACCGTATACATCACCGCACTTAACGCGAAGTCCTCTTCCTCCGGCTGTGTTTGGAGATTCCTCCCCGTAGCAGTTGCTGACGAGGGATACACCTTCGACGTTACCAAGGCACCCGAGTATGCAGTAACCTACCACGGTCTTACTCAGTTCCTTGCAAGCTACACCGGTGACCCCTCAATCGTTCTTAACACTCTTGTTTCCTCCGAGCTTCTTGGCTTCGAGGGTGCAACCCTTACCTATACTTCCTCTGATGAGAACGTTGTTTACTTCACCACCGAGGAAGGCGTTGTTACCTTCCACGGTAAGAATGCAGGTACCGCAACCATCACCGTAACCGCTACTCACAACGGCAACACCTACTCCGCCACCATGGACATCACCATCGCAGAGAACGTTACCGTTGACTACATCACCGTTGCTGATGCGATCGCTACTCCCTTTGACACCGACGTTGTTGTTAAGGGTATCGTTGGTCCCTCTCTTGTAAACCAGGTCGGCTTCTACCTCTTTGGCGAGGATGGCTCTATGATTGCAGTCAAGCTTGGCAACGCTGACGCCTTTGACGGACTTGCAATCGGCAACGAGATCGTTGTTTCCGGTATGAGAGAAAGATATATCAAGGACGACACCTACACCACCTACGGTCAGGATGCTATCGTTAACGGCGAGATCATCGCTAATTACTACGGCAACCACGAGTACTCCACCGCTAAGTTCATAACCGACAAGACCCTTGCAGATATCAAGGCTCTTGCAGTAACCGAAAGCCACTCCACCGAGGTTTACGTTGTAAAGGCAGTTGTTGAGGTTATCGAGGAGGCTTACTTCACCTCTATCAAGATCACCTACAACGGCGCAGAGCTTCCCCTCTACTGCTCCAGCGCAAGCCAGTACAACTGGCTCAAGCAGTTTGCAGGTCAGGAGATCACCATCGAGATCGCTCCCTGTAACTGGAACGACAAGAAGGATAATTACAGAGGCTGTGTTCTTGCAGTAGTTCTCGAGGACGGCTCCAAGATCTACAACACTCTTAACTTCCAGTAATAATTTACTTTGAATAAAGCAAAAAGCGAGGGATTTTCCCTCGCTTTTTGTTATTCCGCGGCAAAAGCAAAGCGCCCCGATTTTCCGGGGCGCTTTTGTTATATATTGATTAGGAAATTTTCAGGCATAAGCGTCGTTCTTTTTGCCGAAGGCGTAGTTACCTACGCCGAGCCTGCGAAAAAACGGCGGTTAGGACCAAAATTTACAATCAATAATTTTCTTTGCGAACTTCGAAGAATGACTGCGGATGTGCGCATACAGGACATACAGCGGGAGCCTTCTTACCCATTACAAGGTGACCACAGTTGCGGCACTCCCACATGGTCATATCGCCCTTCTCGAATACCTGCTGCATCTCAACGTTCTTAAGGAGTGCGCGATATCTCTCCTCGTGTGCCTTCTCGATAGCGGCAACTGCTCTGAACTGGAATGCAAGAGCCTTGAAGCCCTCTTCCTCAGCCTCTTTTGCAAAGGTCTCGTACATATCGGTCCACTCGTAGTTCTCGCCCTCTGCTGCTGCAGCGAGGTTAGCTGCGGTGTCGCCAAGGCCACCAAGTGCCTTGAACCAGAGCTTAGCATGCTCCTTCTCGTTGTCTGCGGTCTGCTGGAAAATAGCAGCGATCTGCTCGTAGCCTTCCTTCTTTGCTACGGATGCGAAGTAGGTGTACTTGTTTCTTGCCTGAGATTCGCCTGCGAAAGCGGTCATGAGATTCTGTTCAGTTTTAGTTCCCTTGAGTTCCATCATTGTTTTGTTCTCCTTAAAAATAAGTTGTTTTGTTTTTTATTGTTTTAGATTGCTTAAATAATTATAGTCAAGACCCGTGTGAATTATTCGCCTTGCATTCCTTACAAATACCGCGTATTTTAAGTTCATATGAATCCACGATGCAGTCGGCACGTTCGCCAAGCACCTCGGTGAAATTGGGTATCGTAAAGTCTAAGATCTGTCCGCAAGCCGAGCAGTATAGGTGTCCGTGAGGGATGAAGGAGCTGTCGTATCTTGCGCTGCCGTCCTCCGCTGTTATTCTGCGTATGAACTCCTCCTCCTCAAGTGAGCGAAGATTGTTGTACACAGTTGCACGTGAAATTGTCGGGAGCTTTTGCTTTGCAAGCTCGAAGATCTCTTCAGCCGTATAGTGACGACACCTATCAGAACGAATAACCTCCAGGATCGCCGCCCTCTGACGTGTCATATTGATCTCCTTTCGGCTGATTTGGAATGATTACTATTTTTTTGGAATCATTCTAGGTCTATTATACACTACAAAACACCGCTTGTCAATAGTTTTTTTGAAATTTTTTAGAATTTTTCTAAATTTCTTAGAATTGTTCTAAAAAACACAGCTCCCATCAATTAGAGAGCTGTGTTTTCTACTATTTATATATTGATAGTGAATTTTGCCTGTTTATCTCTTGAGTTTTTTGTTGAGAAGCGGAATTACCGCAAGCATCAAGAGAGTTATGATAGAGCCTACAAGGAAGATTTCGGGCGCAGGCATATACGCGGTAGTCATAGCATCGGCGCTTGTGGAATCGATGGGAATGTTACGCGCGGAGTTGATCGCGTTACCGATCATGGGGCCGACGATCATAGGAATGAGAACGGAGAACACCATTCTTACACCCTGAAGCTTACCGACCGCATCAGTGGGTGTGGCATCACGCAGAGTTGAGCCAACAAGCGCACAAACGAAAATATATCCGCATATCATCACAAGTCCGGACAGACCGAAAAGGAGAAGATTTGCAATCTTACCCATATCGCGTGAGAAGTACATTGCCATAAGTCCGATTGCCATTACTACGGTTGCGATATAAAGCAGCTTTACCTTATCCATTTTGTCTGAAATACGGGAAAGGAAAATGTTTATAACCGCGCCAAGGAGTATAGCAATTCCGAAGACAACGCTGTACTCTACTACCGAGAATCCGAGATAAGTCTTCATATATATTATCATATAGGGCATAAACACCTGACAAGCGATGCCGTATATAAGAATAATGATAAGACAAACATAAAATGCTGGATTGCCCTTGATCACCGAGGGCTTAAAGCCGTAGATGAGATCCTTCATACTGCCGGAGCTCTTAAGGTCGGGGCTATCCTTGATTATGAACAGGCCTGCCGCACCGCAAGCGGTGATTACAATACCTAGCAAAAGGAAGAGTGTCGAGTAGCCAAGCGCACCGACAAGCATACCGAATCCGCCCGCAACGATAAGCATAGCAATCAGAGGCAGGATCGATATAACACCCTCTATACTTCCACGGTTGGCGGGGGTGGTGTTATCGGTTACCCACGCGCTGAATGCGGCATCGTTTGCGGTAGAGCCGAACAGAGTCATCACACAGTCGCCGGCAATAACGGCAATAAGTGCGATTTCGATCGCTTTTGCGGCACCCGTGTTAAATATTTGCTCTATAAGTTCAGGTGATATGAAGCCGAAGAGCGCAACCGTAATACCCCAGATGAGGTATCCGAGAGAGATAAACTTGCGGCGCATTCCCGCCTTATCGGAGAGAGTGCCGGCAACGAGTGTAACAACTGTTGCCGTAACACCGCTTAACTGAACCATCAGGGTTATCGCCTCAAGATCGGGAGCAATAGTATCAAACACGAAGAGGTTGAAATACATATTCTCAACCGACCAGGCGATCTGTCCTATCGCGCCAAAGAGCAGAAGTATCAGCCAATGGCGACGTGAAAATTCCTTTTTTTCCATATGATCAGTCAATAGTCATATCGAGCTTGAAGCGCATGATCTTACGGAGAGTGTTCTTGGGGAACTCCTCATCGCGCACCTTAACGATAGCTATCTTCTTATAAGGAACTGCGCCGCGGTTGTAAGCATCGATATAGGGCTGAAGGTGCTTCTTAACGTCGGTAATGCCGTTCTTGTCAATGTATTCCTTATCGGGGTAGATCTCGGCAACGATTGCATTGTGCTCAATGCCGCGCTTGGACTGTCCCTCATAAACAATAATATCAAGCACACCGGGAGTGGTATTAAGCTCGCTCTCAATTTCCTCGGGATAAACGTTCTTACCGTTGGAGAGAATGATAAGGTTCTTCTTACGGCCGGTGATGTAAAGCTCACCCTTTTCACCGAACTTACCGTAGTCGCCGGTTTTGAAGTAGCCCTCCTCGTCGAATACGTCAGCGGTAGCCTCGGGATCCTTGAAGTAGCCGAGCATTACGTTGGAGCCCTTTACACAGATCTCGCCCTCGTTATCCTCGTTGGGCTCTGCGATCTTGATCGTATCAATGGTAAGAGGAACACCAATACTGCCCTTAATGTTGCGCTTGGTGTGGTTAACCGAGATAATGGGCGCACACTCTGTAATACCATATCCATTGAGAGTAGAGATACCAACGCTCTCAAAGAAATATACCATTTCGGAGTTAAGTGCCGCGCCACCGGAAATGATCATCTTGATCTCGCCGCCGAATGCCGCAAGGATAGAGCCGAAGAGCTTCTTACGAAGGTCAATGCCGATCTTACGAAGACCGTTGGAGATCTTCATCATTCTGGGAACAAGCTTTTCCTTGCCCTGCGACTTGATGTTAGAAAGTATCTTACGGTAGAATGTTTCAAGGTAAAGAGGAACAAGAACCATATGCTGGGGCTTCTCGTCCTTAAGCTCCTTGGCAACGTATCTGATGCCGCTGGAGATGTATATCTCGGTACCGATCATCATATGACCGACGATCATAACGCTGGAGCCGAAGGTGTGGTGAGGGGGGAGAACGCCGACGGTCTTTCTACCAAAGTCAACGTAGGGGATAACGTCGGAGAGGTCGGAAAGAACATTGCCGGTGGTGAGCATAACGCCCTTGCCCTTACCGGTAGTACCCGAGGTGAATACAAGTATCTGCATCTTGGAGGGGTCGAGCTTTACACCGTAGTATGCCTCAGAGCTCTCAGCGAACTTGGGCTTACCTGCCTCGATAAGTGCGCCAACAGAATTTTCGCCCTCTGCTGTGAGGCTGTATACGTCCTTAATGCCGCATCTTTCTGCAATAACGGCGGTCTTCTCGGCGATGTCGGAGTCGCAGATAAGCACCTCGCAGTCGGCCTTAAGCACGGTTTCTGCAAGATCGTTTGCAAGCCAGTCACGGTCAAGGGGAACGATCACCGCATCAGATGCAAGAAGCGCGAAGTAGCAAAGATACCACTCATAGGAGTTCTTGCCGATCACGGCAACGTGCTTGCCCTGGTAGCCACGAGCAAGAAACTCAGTGGTAAGTGCACGGACGTCGTCACGCACCTGTGTAAAGGTGACCTCTACCTTTTCCTTATCGCTTGCCTTCTTGCGGAAGGAGTAAGCGATTCTATCCTTATAAAGCTCACAGCATTCCTCAACGAGATGACGAATGTCGGTAAACTCTCTCTTTTCGTGGAGCATATCCTTTTTAATATCGATTTTCATATCATTTTTCCTTTTCTGTTTTTTCAAGCTTGTCGAAATTCGAACACAGCTTTTCAAGTGTATTATAGAAGGTGATGAGGTCTTCATCCGACACACCGTCACCTATTGTCTGTTGCGCCTGGTATGCGATCCTCGCTATACGCTCGGCAATCACCCTGCCCTCGTCGGTCAGTCTGATGCGGGAGTTATAGCTTCGCTTTTTTCCCTGTGAGTCGATGGTTATATAGCCGTCAGCCGCAAGACTGGTAAGCTCACGCGAGATGAGTGAGCGGTCTATCATGCTTACTGTCGCAAGCTCAGATGAGGTCAAGCCGTCCTTGTGTTTAAGAAGCTTGTAAAGCCACATGGTATGTACGCTTTTTGCTGAAGTATCAGCAACAATATCCTGCTTTACCCTGTTGATGCCCTTGTGTACTGCATCTATAAGCAGAACAAATTTTTCAAATCTGTCGCCATTTTCGAGAGTGTCTTTTATTTTTCCTGCCCTCCTTTTGACATTATATACTACCCCATTATAGCACACAAATGTTGACTTGTCAACATTAATTTAAAAAATATGCGCGCATATATAAATATACCCACTTATTCATAGATATACAAAAAGATCCCACCGCGAAAACGATGGGATCCTTGATATTAAAGAGAATACTGTGCTTTGTAATTTTCGTACTTGTCGCTGAACTCCTTGGAGCCATGCTTCATCTGGCTTAAGTACTTATGCATATCGAGTGCCTCGTGGCGAGAAATTTCAACCACACAGCCGGCGATATTGGAGCAGTGGTCAGCAACACGCTCGAAGTTGTTGAGCAAATCAGAAAGCACGAAGCCATGCTCAATGGTACACTCACTCTTCTGAAGACGTATAATATGATTGAGCTTGATCTTATCGCGAAGATCGTCAATTACCTCTTCAAGAGGCTCAACGTCGGTAGCAAGCTTAAGATCGTTCTTTACGAGTGCGTTATAGGTGATATCGAGTATCTCGGATACTGCATTCTGGAGAACCTCAAGCTCGTGGTTAGCCTCATTTGAGAAGGATATCTTCTTCTCCTTGATCTCCTCGACCGACTCGACGATATTCACCGCGTGGTCGGATACACGCTCAAGGTCACCGATAAGGTGAAGAAGCTTGGTGGTCTGCTCAGAATCCCTCTCGTCCATATCACAGGCGGAAAGCTTTACAAGATAGCTTCCGAGCGCGTCCTCATAGCTGTCGGCCTTACCCTCGAGAGCTCGGATCTCTTCGGCAAGCTTTGAGTCGTAGGGACCGTTATAAAGCATGAGAGACTTCTTGAATGCATCGAATGAAACCTCAGCCATCGCGTAAGTAACGTCGGTAGCAACGCCAACTGCAATAGAGGGAGTTTCGAGCAGACGCTCGTCAAGACGGTTGACGGTCTCGTTTTCCTCGGCCTTATCACGTACAAGAACCTTGGAGAGCTTCTCAAGCTGCTTATAGAAGGGGAAGATTATCACAATAGCGATTATCTTATAAACGGTGTGAACAATTGCAACGCCCCACGCGTTGATATCCATACCAACGTCAATAAAGCTGAATATCCAGTTAAAGAGATAGAAGAGCGAAAGCACGATAACTGCGGCGATCACGTTGAATGAGAGGTGGATAACTGCCGCGCGTCTACCGTTCTTGTTCGCACCTATCGAGGAAAGCATTGCGGTAACGCAGGTACCGATGTTCTGACCTATGATGATAGGCATAGCCACACCAAGAGACATAACGCCGCCCGTACCCGTCAAGCTCTGAAGAATACCAACCGATGCCGAAGATGACTGAACTACAACGGTAAGAACAAGACCTGCAAGCACACCGAGAATGGGATTCTGGAATATGGTAAGAATCTGTGAGATCTCACCGCGATACTCCGCAACCGAGTCAGACATAAGCTTCATACCGACCATAAGAACGGCGAAGCCGATAAGAACGGTACCGATATCTCTCTTTTTGCCGCGCTTTACGAACATTATAAGAATGATACCGATTACGGCAAGAATAGGCATCCATGCATCAGTCTTAAGAAGGTCTGTCCAGCCTCCCGCAATTTCTTCGCTGCCCATTGCAGCAGGTGCGGTAAGCCATGCGGTAACAGCAGTACCGAGGTTTGCGCCGATAATTACACCAACGGACTGAAGAAGAGTCATAGTACCGGAGTTAACGAAGCCGACTACCATAACGGTGGTAGCGGACGATGACTGTATTACCGCAGTAACGATAAGTCCGAGAAGGAATCCCTTAATGGGATTTGAAGTCATTTTGCCAAGAAGGTCCTTGAGTCTTGTGCCGGCAGCTTTTTTAAGTGCATCGCCCATAACGTCCATACCGTAAAGGAACACGGCAAGACCGGAAAGAAGCTTAAGCACCGCAAACAAAATATCCATTGTTTTACCTCACACTAAATTGATTTATGTTGTTTTTTATATTATCCTTTGCGAATTGATCGTCATGCGGAACTCAAGGCCGAGCATGTCCGATGCCCTGCGGCACATAGTCATACGGCCGAGGAATATCTCGAAATAATCCATCACCGGGCTGATAGCGGTATCTATCTCAAGCTCGAGGAGAAGAAACTTCTCATCAGCATTGACTGTAAGCGATGACGAGGTAACAGAATAATTGACTCTGTCGTGTATATCGAACGTAGCCAGATCCTTGTTTCTGACTCTGGAGCGGCGAACGTCAGACTTATCCGCTATTATGAGCGCGGCCGCAACTGCATTTACAGGAACGCCTGTGCCCTCATCGTGGTTACCGATAGCAGTCACAACAGTGGCAATATCAGCAGGTGGCATTCCCTTGTTATCAAGAATTCTGAAAGCCATTACCGCACCGCTTTGCGAATGCTCGGTTCGGTTTACAAGGTTGCCGATGTCGTGAAGCACACCGGCTATCTTGGTAAGCTCTACTGTATGCTTATCATACTCAAGGGTCTCGAGAATATGGGCGGCGGTAAGCGCAACTCTCTGCACGTGAGAAAAGCTATGCTCGGTGTATCCCAGTGCGCGAAGCGACTCGTCGGCCGCGGTTATATAGGCTTTTACCGCATCATCATTTTTAATCTGCTCGTAGGTTACCATAGTATTTTCCTTAAGTTAGGTAAATATTTTCCATTCTTATTATACAGAATTGATATTGAATATGCAAGAAGAATTTTAAAAACGCAGGCAAAATAGTCGATTTGTAGAAAAATAAATACTAAATTACCCGGAAAATGCACCAAAATCACACTTTTGTAGCCTAAAATGGGTTGACTTGCGGCAAAAACTATGTTAGAATATGTTTCCATTCACTTGATAAAAGCAAAGCGAGTATTTAATAGAGGTAAATTATGAAAGAATTCATTGAATATATGCAAGAATTTAACCTTGTAACAGTGGTAGTACGCCTTGTTATGGCGATGGTCATCGGTGGTGTGATAGGTCTTGAGCGCGGAAAGCAAGGACGCGCGGCAGGTATGAGAACACACATTCTCGTATGTATCGGCGCGGCACTGACCGTTATGATAGGCTTCTACCTTTACAAGGTTTTGGAAATGACCACCGACCCGATGCGAATCGCGGCACAGGTAATATCCGGTATCGGTTTCCTTGGCGCGGGTACCATCTTCATTAAGGGACGCTTCCAGATAACCGGTCTTACTACCGCGGCCGGTCTTTGGGCAACGGCGGCAATAGGCCTTGCTCTCGGTGCGGGCTTCTATGCCGGCGCGCTTATCACCTTCGTGTTTATCGTTCTCTCCGTAACCATATTTCACAGCCTTGAGTACAAGATCACCAAGAGATACAACCGCTTTGGCATCTACGTTGAGATCGGCAGTGACGAGCTTGTACGCACCGCAATAGATGCACTCTGCGAGCTTTACCGCATCACTGATATTCAGGTAACTCCCCCCAGAAGCGGCAAGGCCGGTAACGTCGGTATTGAAGGAAACGTGCATATCACCAGCGGACACCACACAACTCCCGACGAGGTAGCAAAGCGCCTCGAGGAGCTTGAGTTCATTATATTCGCTGTTGAGTCTATATAAAGCAAAAAAGGACGAGAAATCTCGTCCTTTTTTGTTGTTTTCACCCGATTAACGTTACACGGGTGGAGGAATCACTGCTCCTCTTTTATTTCTCCGTCGTATCTTCCGATACCAACTATCTCATCAACAGGGAGTGAGAAGAGTATTGCTCCACCCTCAGTCTTAAGACCGGCGGCATCACGCACCGCCTCCATGATCTTGACCTTGAATTCCTCTGTCGTAAGGAAGAAAATGCTATCTGTCTGCTCGGGAAGAGGGGTGCCCATTCTCTCCTCGATTCTTGCATTGTTAATGCTCTTCGTATGGAAGATAGTCGCACCGGTCGCACCGGCAGCACGTGCCGCATCTATTGCCGCATCGGTGTATTTCTGATTTACAACGGCTATCACAAGCTCGTGCATCGTTTCTTTCTCCTTTTTTGAAGTAGAGTTTTTAGTTCCCTGTGCATCAGCACGGTCAGGTGAGGAAAGCACCGCCTCCTCAACTATGCTCGATATACCCGAAAGCGGGCAGGTAAATGCGATACCCTTACCCACTAAATAAAGCTTCAGATCGTGGCCGATCGTGGTAAGAATGTTGCGCTCAAGAGCTTCGGGGATTATAGAAAAGACTACTCTCTTCTCAATCTCGTTAAAGCCGAAGTAGCTCATGTAGCTGGAACGGGCCGTGCCGTAGCCAAGTCCCGAAAAGTGAACCGCAGTGCAGCACTTATTTACTGCCGTAGTGAAATTCAACTCATCCTCCTTACCGATTATACCGATAAGAAGCTTTGCACGTTTATCCTGCTTTCTTTTCACTTTCTTGCACCTCCTCTTCTACTTCTGGGATATACAACAAAGGTCTCGCTCTGCGCAACGAAGCTCTGCTTACGGCGCTTGGATTTGATAGAATAGATAAGACCGGATATCTGTATTGTAATGATAGGCGCCATAGCAACGAATGACACACATCCGAATGCATCGTTCATGATTGCGGCATCTGCCGATCCGGGGTTGAGTGTGTAGCACGCACCGATACAAAGCGGAAGCACAAACGCGCTCATCATCGTACCGCTGGCAACTCCACCGGAGTCAAATGCGATACCGACAAAGAGCTTCGGCACAAAGAAGCAAAGTACGAGTGCAAGCACGTATCCGGGGATAAGAATATACATTATGGGCAGACCCGTGAGAATTCTTATAGCCGAAAGGCCGAGTGCGGCGGACACACCAATGGATAGACCGCGGCCGGTTGTCTTGGCCGAGATGGCGCCCGCGCTCATCTCCTCGACGAGGTGGTTAAGCACGTAAACCGCAGGCTCCACCTTTACTATAAAGAAGCCTAAGAGCATAGCGATCGGGATAAGCAGGAAGCCGCCACCGATATTGGCAAGCTCACTGCCAATGGTAAAGCCGGTGGGCAAAAATCCTACGTTTGCACCTGTAAGAAAGATCGCAAGACCGAAGAACGTGTAAACTACACCAATGGAAATTCTTATCATCTGACGGGTTGAAAACGCGCGGGAAACAAGCTGGAACAACACGGTGAAGATAATGATCGGCAAAAGCGCGACCATGACCTCCTCGGCATAGTCGACAAAGCCGTGAAGATAGATCTCAAGCCCCTGCTTGGTATTCTCAACGGTTTCAATTCCCTCAAGGAAGCTGTCAGTATCGTAGACCAGGCCCTTGATCTTTGCAAGGACACCGAGAGTGAGCACAGCAATGATCGGTCCGATGCTGCAAAGCGCGGTGATACCGAACGAGTCTGCTCCGCCCTCCTTGTTTCTTCTTGCCGAGGAAACACCGGCACCGAGCGACATGATGAACGGAACGGTCATAGGACCGGTGGTAACTCCACCCGAGTCAAATGCAAGCGGACGGAAGCTTTCAGGCAGAAAGAAGGACAAAACGAACGCTACTATGTAAAATACAACAAGGATCACGCTCAGGCTGACACCGAACACAATACGCAAGAGAGCGATTATAAGGAAAAGTCCGACTCCGACAGATACTGTAAGTATCAGAACGTAGCTCTCTATGTCGGATATCTGACCTGCGAGTATCTGAAGGTCAGGCTCGGAAACTGTAATTGCTATACCGATAATAAAGGCAATTGCGGCTATAAGCCAGATTCTGCCCGACTTGGATATAGAAACACCTATCTGTGTTCCAAGAGGCTGCATGGACATTTCGGCACCCATTGTGAAGAGGCTCATTCCCAGAACCAGGAACGTAGCACCCATCAAAAAGAGTACTATGTCGCCTGCAGATATCGGTGTTATCGTCATTGATAGCACAAGCACTATCATCGCTATTGGCAATACGGACTTTAGCGACTCCGTAAGATTATGCTTTATGAGATTCATATTTTCTCCAGTTATTTTTCAATAGGAAATATTCTGAGTTCAAAGTGACGCATGCCTTTTGTAACGTCGGCATAGAAGTTTGACTGGAAGGTTGCAGTCTGAGTAATGAAAAGAAGATCGCTCTCTACCCTGTATGTCGTGCAATATCCAACCTCATCGCTATGAAGCTCAACGTAAAATCCGACGGGATTTTTGGATTGATTGCCGCTTATATCAGAGATCTTCTGATAAGTAAGAGTAAAGCTTACCAAAAGGCCCTTGCCGTCATGAGTCACAGTATATACAAAGTCCTGGACCTCAACCTCGGTCTTGCCGGACATATATGACAGTGTTATAGGGATCTCGGGAGCTCTGAAATCTACCATAGCCTCGATATTTTCAAACACGGAAACAGAATATACCGACACGGTGTCATCACCGCTACGGACGTAAATTGTCGCGTCACCTATACCTATGCCGGTCACAACACCGTCGACACACTCAACCTTATCGGGAGCAGAGGACTCCCAGGTGATCTGGCCGTCAAAAATGTTTTCGTAAACGCTTTCGGGGATAGTAAAGCTCTCGCCCATGATCAGGTTGGCGTGATTGCGCACATCTTCGGAAACGTTAACAGTCGTAGAAAAGGCGTTTCCACCGTTAACCGATGCCATAACTACCGCAGATCCGGGGCCCTGTGCCTTGATCCTGCCGCCATCACAGGTAATGATCGACGAGTTGCTGGTGGTCCACTCGATTTCAAGATCAGAGTACTTCTCGGGGTACACCTTTGCATTAAGAGTGTACTCGTCTCCTACCGTGAGCAGGACGTTTGCTCTGGATATAACGACGTAAGGAAGCTCTTCGTCCTGGCCGCATGCATTCAGGCAAGGTATCACAAATATGATTAAGACAAAAATTGCCGCCAAAAGCTTTTTCATTTCATTTTTCCTTTCGGATTATATATCAAAAACACAAAAATACCGAGCATTTTCCCGCCTGTACTTTCTTTTGCGCATAGTCATTCATTATATTCTACCACAATTAAAATGATTTGGCAAGAGAAAAGGCAAATAAATTGTAAATATTAATATTTACAAGCATGGCCCTATGCTTGGTTGACAACAAGGAGAAAATGTGATACACTGTTTTCGTAGAACATAGCTTTAAATTGGAGGACGAGATGACCGTATTTGTATGTATAGACGACAACGGCGGTATGCTGTTTAACAAAAGGCGACAGAGTCGCGACAGCCGTGTGATCGAGGACGTTGCGCGTACCGTTGGCGACGGATTGCTTTACATATCCGATTTTTCCGAGATTTTGTTTGCCGAGAGTGATGCAAGTGTGATATCGGTGCCAGACCCATTGGCAGCCGCCGGAGAATCAAGCTTTGCATTTATTGAAAACGAGCATCTTGGCGAGCACGTAGACAGGATCGATCGACTCATCATATACAAGTGGAACAGAAAATATCCCTCCGATTTTTCGCTCGACATAGACCCCATCGCATCCGGATTTAAAAAAAGAAGCACTCGCGAATTCACCGGAAAGTCGCATGATAAAGTTACACGGGAGGACTACACCAAATGAAAAGAAGCTTAAGACTGCTTGCACTACTGCTTGCACTGATAGTTGCAATATCAAGCCTCGCGGGATGCGAGATCCCGGGCGCAGACGACTGGGGTGAGAACCCAACCGAGCCGTACATAGTTGTAAACGACAACGTACCGTACTTTACAAGCACAGAGATCACCACCACCGCATATGAAAAATATGCCGAGCTCGACTCACTCGGCAGATGCGGTGTGGTCATGGCGTGCATCGGTAAGGAGACGATGCCTAAGGACGACGAGGAGCGCGGATCGATCAGCGGCGTTACCCCGTCCGGTTGGGTGCAGGCAAAATACGACACCGCCCTTGTTGACGGCGGCTACCTTTACAATCGCGCCCACCTCATCGGCTGGCAGCTTAGTGCCGAAAATGCAAACGAGCGCAACCTCATAACCGGCACGCGTTATTTCAACGTAGAGGGCATGCTTCCCTTCGAGAATCTTGTGGCCGACTACATCAAGGAAACCGGCAACCACGTAATGTACCGCATCACCCCCGACTTTGAGGGCAACAACCTCGTTGCCACCGGTGTGACAATGGAGGCCTACTCAGTCGAGGACAACGGCGACGGAGTTCAGTTCTGCGTTTACGTCTACAACTTTCAGCCCGGCATCCTCATCGACTACGCAACCGGCAAGAGCCGTCTGGACGACGGCACCGAAATCCCTGATTCCAGCACTGAAAACGATGGAAAAGGCGACACGGGTACCGGTGATCCCTCCGATCATACCTACATTCTCAACACAAGCTCCAAGAAATTCCACAACCCCGACTGCGCCGGCGCAAAGACGATGAAGGAGTCAAATAAGCAGACCTACACCGGCCCGCGCGACGACCTGATTGCCGATGGCTACTCCCCCTGCGGCACCTGTAAGCCGTAAATCTACCAATTATATTATATAAATAACAAAGCCGCCGCAGAGCAATCTGTGGCGGCTTATTTTGTTACCTTGTAGGGACAGGCGTCCCTACGATATTATTGCAACGCAAAAGACCG
>JAZOWT010000051.1:0-6261 GCA_045659365.1 Eubacteriales bacterium
CCAACATAACAGACGTTACTATCTGGTACTACGCAGTAAGCGCAGATAAGGTCAGCGGAGCTACCTGCTGGTGCTGGGGCGATGACGGCTTCGTTTACGAATGGGTATCAAGCGGTACCCAGTTCGTTGCTACGGTAAACAAGGTTCTTTCAATCAAGAACTGGGAAACCCTTACTTAATATAAACAAAGAGGAATTTTCTTCGGAAAGTTCCTCTTTTTTTACCTAAAGGGTTGACAAACGCGCGTGGGTGTGTTAAAGTACCATTAGATGCGCACACACGCACATATTTATTAAGTTGAGGTATGCTTATATGAAAATATCGGTCAGCTCGTACTCCTTTAGCCAGTACATAAGAGCCGGCAAGCTCACGCAGCTTGAATGCGTGGCAAAGGCAAAGGAAATGGGCTTTGATGCTATTGAGTTTACGGACATCACCGGTGACAACCTTGATGAGCAGAAAGCTATGGCCACCAAGATAAGGGAGGAGGCCGACAGGGTTGGTATTGAGATCAATGCTTACACAATCGGTGCAAATCTCTATCACGAGAGCAAAGAGGACTCCGAAAAGGAAGTAAAGCGTCTTTGCGATCAGCTTGACGTGGCGAAGATACTGGGCGCTGCAGTAATGCGACACGACGTGTGCTACGCGCTCGGAAAGAGCGGAAACGCACGCAGCTTTGAGCTTATGCTCCCTACCATTGCGGCAAACGCGCGCAAGGTAACCGAGTATGCCGCGACGCTCGGCATACGCACCTGTACCGAAAACCACGGCTTTATCGCGCAGGACAGCGACAGAGTTGAGAAGCTTTTCAACACCGTTAACCACGACAACTACGGTCTTTTAGTCGATATGGGCAACTTCCTTTGCGTTGACGAGGATCCTGTACACGCGGTATCGAGAGTTGCTCCCTATGCGGTGCATGCACACGTTAAGGATTTTATATACTTTGACGAAGCGGTTGAGGGACGTACGATAATGACAAGAGGTGCAAACTATATTGCCGGTGCAGTCATCGGCGAGGGTGTTGTGCCTGTAAGACAGTGCCTTAAGATACTTAAGCGCACAAACTACGACGGATACGTTTCCGTTGAGTATGAGGGCAAGGAGGACTGCTTGGCCGGTATAGCACGCGGTCTTGAAAACCTCAAGAGATTTATTGCTGAAATATAAAAAATACATATACGAGAGGTAATTAAAAATGAGAGCAATACCAAAGGATATGGAGCTTCCGATCTATTGGAAGACCACACTCAAGGAGGTTGAAGAAACACTTGAGCTTGTTAAGAGCGGTAAGGTAACCAAGGAGTATGACTCCGCAGGCGGCCGTCCCATCTACATGGTAGAATACGGAAAGTCTAACCTGCCTAAGGGCACGGCTAACCTTTCAAGCGCGCTTGGTGCAAAGCACCCCGAGTGCTATGCTGACAAGTCCGGTGAGGACTACGTTCCCACTATATTCCTTGTTGGTTGTATCCACGGCGGTGAGTTTGAGGGTACTTGCGCAATGCTCAACCTTATAAAGATACTTGAAACCGGCACCGACTATGCCGGCAAGAGATACGACGAGCTCAAGGAGCTTGCAGAAAAGGTACACCTTGTGCTTGTTCCTATGGTCAACCCCGCCGGAAGAAGCCATATTCCCTTCAACACCTTCGTTGGCAAGACCTTTGAGGATCTTCGCTACTTCAACCAGGGCACATGGAAGGACGGCACACTTGCCGGCTGGCCCGAGTGCAAGATGAAGCACCCCATTCTTCCCTACGTTGACTACCTTGGCGGTTACTTCAACGACGAGGGCGTTAATATGATGCACGAGGACTTTATCGGCGGCAAGCTTTCCACCGGTACTCAGCTTGTGCTTGACGTATGTAAGAGAGAGGCACCCGACTTCTCTATCCTTTTCCACGGTGGATCTAACACCACCGCTTGCATGCTCAACACCGATTACGGTGCGTACGTATACAAGGTAGAGGCAAACGAGGTTGAAAAGATCGTTGAGGAAAAATGCACTGCTGCAGGTGTACGTTACAAGGCAACCGCTGTGCCCGAGCACGAGAAGAAGGCTATTCCCGTTTCCTTTAACCTTCCCTCTGCTATGCACCACTGCTGCGGTACTCCCTGCGTTACCTTTGAGTCTAACCAGGGCCTTTGCGACCACGGCAACGTTATCTACGATTTTGATGAGATCTATGCTTCGCATATGATCACCATGACCGAGGTTATACGCTACTATCTCAAGAAGTTTAACAAGATCTGATCTTCTCTCGCGTTAGTTTATAAACCAAAGTAACAATACTTTATAACACAAAGGAATGATTTGTTATGGAAGCTAAAACAAAAGTATTTTATGCGGATTTCGGTGCGGTTGGCGACGGCGTTACCGAGGATTTCCACGCCATAAAGGCGGCGCACGATTATGCAAACGAGCACAATCTACCCGTTTATGCAGAGGCAGGCAAGACCTATTACATAGGTGATGCGCCTATTGCAAAGCGCGAATTTATATCCATTCAAACCACAACACACTGGGACGGCGCGGAGTTCATTCTTGACGATGCGAAGATCCCTGTTGAGCATAAGTTCCCCAAGCATATAGTTAAGGGCGTTGAGGTCAACAGCGAGGACTACATAAAAGCGGGCGACGATGAAACCACCTGTGAAAGATGTCTTAAAAAGGTATCCAAGGACCCCACCGGCTGTACCTGTAATCACTCCGGTTGGCATACCCTACCCGTATTCAAGATCGAGTCCAAGTACAAGGCTGAAAATATTACCGAGCAGTTTGCCGGCGCTTCCCTTAAGGTCGGTGACACCTGCCTGCGCACCGCTGACGGTGAGGTATGGAAGCCCGGAAAGAATATGCTCGTTAAGGTCGAGTGCGACAGTATAAGACGTTATATCCGTCTTGGCGGCAACGAGGACAACGGATCTGCACAGACCGAGATACTTATCGTTGACGCTGAGGGTAATATTGACAAGGACACTCCTGTAACCTGGGACTACTATAAGTTCACCAAGGTTTTGGCAAAGTGCGTTGACGACGAGCCCATTACCGTAGGATCTGATAACGCGGATACGTTTATCACGACCTATGCAAACCAGGGCCCGAATTACTACTATATGTACGGCAGAAACATTAAAGTAGTTCGCTCTAACGTCCTCGTTCAGGGTATAAAGCACAAGATCGAGCGCGAGGGTCTTGCCGAGGGTAAGTGCCCCGTAGGATTTACGCAGACTGAATATGCCAACAACGTAACCTACAAAAATATGCGCTTTAAGCGTCAGAAGTCGCACTACGATGCGAGTAACAAGACGGTGCTTGGAAGCTACGAGATACTTGCCGGCAACTGTAACAGACTCTCTTGGATCAACTGCGATCAGTGGCAGTTCTTCGATCCGGACGGAGGTGTAAGATACTGGGGCTTCTTCGGTTCTAACTACTGCAGAAACTACTATCTTGAAAACTGCTTCCTCGAGTCGTTCGACGCGCACTGCGGCGCAAGTAACGTAACCATAAAGAACTCCACCTTTGAGCATATCAACTGCGTTGGTCACGGTCTTATAGACATTGAGAACCTTACCGTTTACACCGACGGTTGCCGTACCGGTATCACGATGCGCGGTGACTACGGTAACACCTGGACCGGTGAGATCCGTATAAAGAATCTTGAGCTTCGCTCCTCTAACCTCAAGGGTGCTGAACACCAGCTTTCCGTTATGGCTTCGACCTACTTCCCTTGGGCGAACCACTATTTCGGCTACACGACCCATATGCCAGAGAAGTACACCCTCGAAAACTGCAGAGTGGTTAAGTACGATTACAGAATGGAAAACGGCGAGCGTATCGAAACGCACACCGGTATAAATACCGTTCCGCTTAATATCTGCGCACCCATTAACAAGTTTACCGACGTAGATATCTCCGATCCCAATGCGGATATGTCGGCATACCCGAACGACTGGCGTAAGTGCGAGTGCGAGACCTTCAACGACACCGACGGCGACGGCAGATGCAACAACTGGATCGTAAGCCGCGTAAACCACGGTAACAGAGTCTGGTGCTGGGGCTTCAAGGATGAGCCCAATAAGGCAAAGAACGCAAACCCCTACATTCCCCCGAAGCTTATCGAGATCAAGAACTGCGGCGATCTTAAGGTCGTAGTACCCCCGACACCTCAGTTTAAGAACACCAAGGTAACAGTAGACGGAAAAGAGGCTACTATTGCCGAGGACGGAACTGTAATAGCAAAATAACAGCGAGGATCTATGTATGAAGAAATATCTTTTGCCAAGCGGCGGACAATTCTACAAGGCAAACCTGCACTCACACTCCACGGTTTCGGACGGTGTAAAAACACCCGAGGAGCTTAAGGAGATGTACAAGGCGCAGGGATACAGCGTTTTTGCTTATACCGACCACGACAGGTTTGTCAGACACAACGAGCTGTGCGATGAGGAATTTCTCGTTATAAACGGATACGAGGCGAGCATAGTTGAGGATATAGACGACCCGGAATACGCTTGGAGAAAGGTGTGCCACCTTGGACTTTTGGCACCCAGTGCCAGCGTTGAAAGCGCACCCATGGCGTATGAATACGGCAAGGGATACTCGCACGACAGGATAAACAATCTCATAAAACGAGGCAAGGAAGCCGGTTTCTTTATAACCTACAATCACCCGACGTGGTCACGCGAGAATTATACCGATTATATGAACTTCGAGGGCTTTGACTGCCTTGAAATAAGCAACTACAACTGCATCGTTGGCGGCACGCGCGAGTATAACGAGGGCAAGTACGACGATATGCTTGCAGGGGGCAAGCGCATTTACTGCTTAAGTGCGGACGACAATCACAACACGGTCTATTTTAACGACTCATTTGGCGGATTTACTATGATAAAGGCCGAAAGGCTGGAATACAGTGCAGTGTTTGGCGCACTTATGAGGGGTGATTTTTACGCCTCGGAGGGTCCGGAGATACGTGAGCTTTACATAGATGACGGGGTTGTGACCGTCAAGACGAGCGAAGCAATAAGCATAAACTTCTCTACCTCGTCAAGACGCGGAAAGAACGTTATACCAACCGAGAAAAATCCTGCGCCGATAACCGAGGCAAGCTACAGAGTCAGACCCGATGAAAAATACTTCAGGATCACGGTGACTGCGCCCGACGGCAAAAAGGCGTACACGAGAGCCTATTTTACAGATGAAATTTAAGTATAAAAAAGAGAGGCATTGCCTCTCTTTTTTGCTTATATTGTAAATATTTCGCCGGAGATGACAGTTTTGACGAGCTCGTCGTTTTCGGTGACGACGATGAAATCGGCATCGTAGCCGACCTCGATTCTGCCCTTGTTGAGTCCCATATATTCGGCAGGGGTGGTAGATGCCATATAGTAGACGTCCTCACGCGGAATGCCCATTTTAACGGTGCGACGCACGTCCTCAAACAGGTGGCACCAGCTGCCCGCAAGGTTGCCCGCCTCATTGCGAATTACGTGATCCTTTATGGTACGGCGACGGTTGCCGGCAAAGAACTCTCCGTCGGGAAGTCCTGCGCCCGAGACGGTATCGCTGATCATTATCATACGCTCTTTACCGAAGGTGCGATAAAGCATTCTGACGATCGAGGGATGCAGATGCACGCACGGAACTGTAATAGCAAAGTAACAGCAATATAAAGGCGCCGCAGGGCTATTCCCTGCGGCGCTTGTTTTTTATTCTTCTATTGCGAGGGAGGGACGGATGACTATGAATCTTTGCCATCCTATCGTTTCCTCAAGGCGCTCGTGAACGTCACGAACGGTGAGCTTTTGAAGGTCTATCATCTCGCCGTTGCCGATATAGATGTAAAGGTATCCCGCAGTATTGTCATGCAAATAGAGGATATCGCCGACAACGAGGTTGCGCTCACGAGGGAGGCGAGTTCTTTCGCCGTCGAAGCGGTCGCTATTCTCGACGACCTTACCGCCATAGAGTGAGGGCGCGATCATATCGGCGTATTTGCCGGTGGTTGCGATCTTGTAATTACTGCCGCTACTGGTGTAGATACCGTCTCTGAGATCTGCGATATCGTAGCCGAGTATATCCTCAACTCCGAGAAGCTGCTCGTAGATGAGATTTGCAAGTGCTACACCGGTCTTGCCCGATGACTTAGCGGTGTTTACTATCTCGACAAGGCGAGCCTGCTCGTCAGCGGTGAGGGTGTTACCGACGTATGCGGGGGTGATTCTTACAGGAACGCCGCCGACTGCGCT
>JAZOWT010000052.1:0-22626 GCA_045659365.1 Eubacteriales bacterium
CTGATAGACGACAGGATAAGGGTGCTGGCGATCGGAACACGCCCCGATTGTATTGACGAGGACGTATGCAGACTTCTTGCCGAGTATGCGAAAGAGCGCGAGGTATGGGTAGAGCTTGGCTTACAGACGGCAAATGACGAAACGGCAAAGGTGATCAACCGCGGCTACAAGACCGAGGTGTTTGAGCGCGCGATGGCGCTGCTTGAAGAATACGGACTAAAGGTCGTGGTGCATATAATGATGGGGCTTCCAGGCGAGAGCGTTGAGGATATGAAGGAAACGGCAGACTTTGTCGCATCATTCCCTATTTTCGGGCTGAAAATACACTCGATATACGTGATGCGCGACACCGAGCTTGAGCGTTTATACCTTGAAAAACGTTACACGCCCCCTACCTTTGAGGAATATTGTGAGGCGGCGGCGTATGCGGTGGCAAGGACGCCCGAGAACGTGGTTATACACCGACTTGCCGCGAACTGTCCAAAGGGAATGCTGGTTGCGCCCGAGTGGAACTCGGACAAAACCATCGTTATAGACGGCGTTACCGACAAAATGAGGGCACTTGGATACAGGCAAGGCTGCCTTGCTGAAAAATAAAAGAGAGAACGTGAAGTTCTCTCTTTTTTTACTTTATGCGTGTACGGTGTATGAAGTGACACCGGTGATAGTTTCGCCGTCTATCTGAAGTGCGGTGGGACGGTCGAACTCAACCTTTATCTCGTGTCCTTTATGTACGTCTATAAACTTCTTACCTATATGCTTGCCCTCGAAAATTCCGGGGAATGCCATGAGTGTGCCGATTCTGCAAGTGCCGTGCCAGACAACAGTGGTGACGGAGCGGTCCTCACAAAGTCTATTCTGATCGGGGGCGATCTTCATTCCACCGCCCATGCGACAACCGTTCATAGTGGGAGCTATCCAAACCTTCTTGTAGCGATGCTCTACACCGTCAACGGTAACAACTGCGTTTGCAGGCTTGAATGCCCAAAGAACACCCTTGATGGCAATTGCTGTATAGTTGATGGGCTTATTGGAGTTGCTTTCTCTGATCTTATCACCCATTTCACAGCAATAGCCCTCTATACCGTAGCCGACACCGTTCAAGAATCGATAGCTCTTGCCGTTTACCTCGACTTTGGGGAGGTTAGTTATATATTTGCGAATAGAGAAAGGGACGTTGGGATCAGCGCCCTCGATATCGTTAAGGAAATCGTTGCCCGTGCCTGCGGCGTAATAGAGTATCTCATTGTTGATCTCGATGCCGTCGGTTTCGTTTACGAAGCGATTGATAGTTCCGTCGCCGCCCGAAATGACGATAACGTCGTCGTCATTCAGTCCTTCAAAAAAGGTGCGGTAATCGGATATCTTTGTCATATCGCAATACTCTGCGTTTTCACTATAAAGAGCTTTAAGCTTTTCCGTCTTTTCAGTACAGGTCTTATTTCCCGCAAGCGGATTATACAAAACGTAATACTTCATAAATAATCTCCTTTTGGTCAAGCTGTCTTGACCGCTGTCATTATTCACAATGAGTATTTTATCACTTTATGTCATATCTTGCAACGAAATTCTGGAATTATTAACATTACGTTCACATTTTAACCTTTATTATCGTATCAAGTGTCCATTATCTTGCCACTTCGCGCACAAAAAAATGTAATTAAAATTTAAAACGGCACAGGAGCGAATGCCCTGTGCCGTGATTTTTATTGCGAAAAAATTACTTAAAGTATTTAACCATAGACTTGAACATCTTGATATCGTAGTCACCATAGACGTTCTTATAAAGTCCGTCTGCGATACGCTCGGAGTGACCCATCTTACCGAATACACGACCGTCGGGCGAGGTGATACCCTCGATTGCAAGGGCGGAGCCGTTGGGGTTGTAATCGATCTCGTAGGTAGCCTCACCGGCAGCGTTGACGTACTGGGTTGCGATCTGACCGCCTGCGATAAGCTTAGCGATCATATCGTCGGTAGCAAGGAACTTACCTTCACCCTGGGAGATCGGAACGTTATAAACATCACCAACGTTGCACTCTGCAAGCCAGGGAGACATATTGGACGCGATGCGCGTTCTTACTATCTTCGACTGGTGGCGCGCGATGTTGTTAAAGGTAAGGGTGGGACAGGTCTCGTCGGTATCGATGATCTTACCGAAAGGAAGAAGACCGAGCTTGATAAGAGCCTGGAAGCCGTTACAGATACCGCACATAAGACCGTCGCGGTTGTCAAGGAGGTCGGTTACCGCCGCCTTTACATCAGCACCGCGGAAGAATGCGGTAATAAACTTACCGGAGCCGTCGGGCTCGTCACCGCCGGAGAATCCGCCGGGAACGAATATTGCCTGAGAGGTAGCTATCTTCTTTGCGAAGGTATCAGCACTTCTCTTGATGCCGTCAGCGGTAAGGTTGTTGATAACGAAGATCTCGGGCTCTGCACCTGCATCGCGCACTGCCTTTGCGGAATCGTACTCACAGTTAGTGCCGGGGAATACAGGAATAAGAACACGAGGCTTTGCGCACTTAATGGCGGGAGCTACCCTCTTCTTTGCCTCATAGGAAACAGTTTCGGGCTTTTCCTCGTTATAGGAGATATTGCAGGGGTAAATCGACTCAAGCTTACCCTCGTAAGCCTCAACAACCGCACCCGTGTCAATTTTTTCACCATTGTAGGAGAACGTCTGCTCCTCGGTTACGTAGCCGAGAGTCTTGCAGCAGCAAGAACCACCACAGCATTCGGAAACCTCAAGAACGAACGAGCCGTACTTGTAGGAGAAGAGGTCGGAGAGGGTGAGGGAGGAATCGAACTCGAAGCCGAAGCCGTTACCCATAGCCATCTTCATAACCGCCTCACACACGCCGCCGATGGTGGGAGTGTAAGCCGCAAGGACCTTACCTGCTCTCATGAGAGAGGTTACCTTATTGTAAATAGCAAGGAGAGATTCGGTCACAGGAAGTCCGTTTTCATCATATTCGGGAGAAAGGAGAACTACCTTTGAGCCGGCGCGCTTAAACTCGGGAGAGATAGCGTTTGCCGCCTTGTCGGTGGTTACTGCGAAGGAGATAAGAGTGGGAGGAACATCGAGCTTTTCAAACGATCCGGACATAGAGTCCTTACCACCGATAGCCGCAACACCAAGCTCCATCTGTGCCTTGAATGCACCGAGAAGCGCGGAGAGAGGCTTGCCCCATCTCTTGGGATCCTTCATAGGCTTCTCAAAATACTCCTGGAAGGTAAGGTAGGTGTCGTTGAAGTCAGCACCAGTAGCAATAAGCTTTGAAACCGACTCAACGACTGCCATATAAGCACCGTGATAGGGGCTTGCAGACGAGAGGTCGGGGTTGTATCCCCAGGACATAAAGGATGCATCGTCGGTATGTGCCTTTTCCATAGAGATCTTATGTACCATCGCCTGAATGGGAGTGCGCTGATACTTACCACCGAAGGGCATAAGGACTGTGCCTGCACCGATGGTGGAGTCAAAGCGCTCGGAAAGACCGCGCTTAGAACAGGTATTAAGACCGGTAGCGGTAGCCATAAGGCCACACTTGAAGCACTTAGGAAGCTCCTTTTCAATAGGAGCGATCTTGGGAGCTTCGATGTTGATATGCTTCTCTGCACCGTTGGAGTTAAGGAACTCACGGCTGATGTCACAAATAGTCTTGCCGTTCCAGGTCATGGTGAGTCTGGGATCGGCTTTTACACGTGCAACAACGGTAGCCTCAAGGTTTTCCTCTGCCGCAAGAGCGAGGAATGCTTCCTCGTTTTCCTTTTCGATAACTACTGCCATTCTCTCCTGAGATTCGGAGATAGCAAGCTCGGTGCCATCAAGACCGTCATACTTCTTGGGAACTGCGTTAAGGTCGATATCAAGACCGTCGGCAAGCTCACCGATAGCAACGGATACACCGCCTGCACCGAAGTCGTTACAACGCTTGATCATAGAGGAAACGGTGGGGTTTCTGAAAAGACGCTGGATCTTTCTTTCCTCGGGTGCATTACCCTTCTGAACCTCTGCACCGCAGTTTTCAAGGGACTTAAGGTTATGGGACTTGGAGGAGCCGGTAGCACCGCCGCATCCGTCACGACCTGTTCTACCACCGAGAAGAACAACGATATCGCCGTCCTCGGGGCGCTCACGTCTTACGTTAGCGGCAGGAGCGGCAGCAATAACTGCACCGACCTCCATATGCTTTGCCGCATATCCGTCGTGGTAAATTTCATCTACAATACCGGTAGCAAGACCGATCTGGTTACCGTAGGAAGAATATCCTGCAGCTGCGGTAGTAACTATCTTACGCTGAGGAAGCTTACCCGCAAGGGTTTCTTCAATAGGCTTAAGGGGATCTGCCGCACCGGTAAGGCGCATTGCACCGTAAACGTAGGAACGGCCGGAAAGGGGGTCACGGATAGCACCACCGATACAGGTTGCCGCACCGCCAAAGGGCTCGATCTCGGTAGGATGGTTATGTGTTTCGTTCTTAAAGAGGAGGAGCCAGGGCTCGCGCTTGCCGTCTGCCTCAACCTCGATCTTTACGGTACAAGCATTGATCTCCTCAGACTCGTCAAGCTTATCAAGCTTACCCATCTTGCGAAGGCACTTTGCCGCGAGCGTACCGATGTCCATAAGGTTCTGGGGCTTGGTTCTGCCGATAGACTCTCTTGCCGCGAGGTAATCGTTGTAGGTCTTTTCAAGGAGCTCGTCCTCAAACTTAACCGAGTCGATCGTGGTAAGGAAGGTGGTGTGACGGCAGTGGTCAGACCAGTATGTATCTATCATCTTGATTTCGGTGATAGTGGGGTCGCGGTCCTCTTTTTTGAAGTACGCCTGGCAGAATTTGATGTCATCAAGGTCCATAGCAAGACCGTTTTCGGAGATAAATGCCGCAAGGCCGGCCTCATCAAGCTCAACAAATCCGTCAAGGGTTCTTACACTTGTGGGAATGGAATACTCGATCTTTATGGTATCCTTTTTGGAAAGAGATGCCTCTCTTGCCTCGACAGGGTTGATAACGTGCTTCTTTATTCTTGCAAGCTCCTCTTCGGTGATCTTGCCGTAGAGCATATATACTCTTGCGCTTGCGATCGATGGCTTGTCACCCTGGCTGATAAGCTGGATGCACTGTGCCGCAGAATCTGCGCGCTGGTCAAACTGGCCGGGAAGAAACTCGGTAGCAAAAACCTCTGCACCGTCGTTTGCAAGCTCGGTATAAACGTCATCGAGCTGGGGCTCGGAGAATACTGTACCGACGGCATACTTAAAGAGCTCTTCGGTAATGTTCTCTGCATCGTAGCGGTTGATTATTCTGACTCTCTTTACACTATTTATGCCGAGGAAGGTAGAAATCTCACCCTTGAGAGCTACGGCCTCGTTATCGAGTCCGCTTTTCTTTTCAACGTAAATGCGATATACCATTGTCACTCACCTTTCTATCGCTTTCATTGCACGCGCACCGATATCGGAGCGATAGAAAGCGTTGTCAAATTTAATCGTTTTTACCTTTTCGTATGCTCCGTCAATCGCTTCGGCGAGTGTGGGAGCGGTGGCAGTTACGCCAAGGACACGTCCGCCTGCAGTAAGAAGCTTACCGTCCGCAAGCTTTGCGCCTGCAACGTAGACAGAATCCTTTGCCGACTCGGGAATGGTGATCTCGAAGCCGGAGTCATATTTTTCGGGATATCCCTTGGATGCCATTATAACACAGCATGCGCTCTTGTCAGCAAACTTGACCTCGCACTCGGAAAGAGTGCCGTTTGTGGTAGCCTGCATAACTGTCAGAAGATCGGACTCAAGAAGAGGAAGAACAACCTGAGTTTCGGGATCACCGAAGCGGCAGTTGTACTCGATCACCTTGGGGCCGTCGGGAGTGAGCATAAGACCGAAGTAGAGGCAGCCCTTAAATGTTCTCTCCTCACTGTTCATTGCATTGACGGTGGGAAGGAATATCTTTTCCATACACTCGGCAGCAATAGCATCGGTGTAGTAGGGGTTGGGCGCGATAGTACCCATACCGCCGGTATTAAGTCCCTCGTCGTTGTCGTGTGCGCGCTTATGGTCCATAGAGGAGATCATAGGCACAACAGTCTTTCCGTCTGTGAAGGAAAGCACCGATACCTCGGGACCCGTGAGAAATTCTTCGACTACAATACGGTTGCCGCTTGCACCGAATTTCTTGTCCTCCATTATCGATTTAACTGCATCAACAGCCTCGTCACGAGTCATTGCGATAACAACGCCCTTGCCGAGTGCGAGTCCGTCAGCCTTGATAACGGTGGGGATCTTACAGGTCTTTACATACTCAAGTGCCGCGGTGGCATCCTCGAACACCTCATACTCTGCGGTGGGGATACCGTACTTTTTCATAAGGTTCTTCGAGAACACCTTACTACCCTCGATGATCGCGGCATTAGCGCGAGGACCGAAGCAAGGAATGCCGAGAGCCTCAAGTCTGTCTACACAGCCAAGCACGAGAGGATCGTCAGGTGCTACAACTGCATAATCGATCTTATTTTCCTTTGCGAAATCGCATATAGCGTCAAGATCCTTTGCACCGATCGGTACAAGGGTCGCATCGTCCTTCATTCCACCGTTGCCGGGGAGGGCGAATATTTCCTCAACACTTTTATTTTCTTTAAGCTTTTTAATGATGGCATGCTCGCGGCCGCCACCGCCTATTACCATTAATTTCATTATCAATACTCCGATATCAGTGGTGGAACAGACGCATACCGGTAAATGCCATTACCATACCGTACTTGTTGCAGGTATCGATAACAACGTCGTCACGGATAGATCCGCCGGGCTCTGCGATATAAGAAACGCCAGAGCGCTTTGCTCTCTCGATATTGTCACCAAACGGGAAGAAGGCATCGGAGCCAACCGAAACACCGGTGATGGTGTCGAGGTATGCACGTGCCTCATCAACGGTGAGAGGCTCGGGCTGCTTAGTGAAGTACTTCTGCCATACTCCGTCAGCACAAACGTCCTCCTCGTTCTTGTTGATATAGCCGTCGACCACGTTATCTCTGTCAGGGGGGGAGAGGGTGGAAAGGAAAGGAAGCTCAAGCACCTTCTTATACTGACGAAGATGCCAGGTGTCTGCCTTAGTACCCGCAAGACGTGTGCAGTGAATTCTCGACTGCTGACCTGCGCCGACACCGATAGCCTGGCCCTGGTATGCATAGCATACGGAGTTGGGCTGGGTATACTTAAGAGTGATAAGCGCGATGATAAGGTCGCGCACTGCCTCCTCAGGGAGGTTCTTGTTTTCGGTAACTATGTTTTCAAGAAGGGCCTTGTCGATCTTGAAGTTGTTTCTTCCCTGCTCGAACGTAATGCCGAACACGTCCTTGTGCTCAACAGGTGCGGGAACGTAGTCGGGATCGATCTTAACGATATTGTAGGCTCCCTTCTTCTTGGTCTTGAGTATTTCAAGTGCCTCGTCGGTGTAGCCGGGAGCGATAACACCGTCTGAGATCTCGCGCTTGATGATAAGCGCGGTGGTTACGTCACAAACGTCGGAAAGTGCGATCCAGTCGCCGAATGAGGACATACGGTCGGTTCCTCTTGCTCTTGCATATGCGCAAGCGAGGGGGGACTCGTCAAGGCCCTCGATATCGTCAACGAAGCATGCCTTCTTGAGATCGTCGGAAAGTTTAACGCCAACTGCCGCGGATGTAGGGCTGACGTGCTTGAATGAGGTTGCACAAGGAAGACCGGTAGCCTCCTTAAGCTCCTTTACGAGCTGCCAGGAGTTGAATGCATCAAGAAAGTTGATGTATCCGGGTCTGCCACAAAGGATTTCGATAGGAAGCTCGCTTCCGTCCTGCATAAAGATCTTTGCAGGCTTCTGGTTGGGGTTACAGCCGTATTTAAGCTCGAATTCGTTCATCACGCGCACCTCATACATTTTTATTTATCATTTTGGATGTTACTGCGCCCGTTTCAAGATCGATGTAGCGGACGTAAAGAGATATCTTATTATTCTCGTTAAGGCTCTCCCAGATCTTCTTTGTGAAGCAGTCGATGCAGTTAGGGATCTTAACGCGCTCGGGCTCACCCTGGAAGGTCGGAATGGGGTTGCCGTCGGTTACGTAGGTGTGAATAAAGTGGCCAAGTCCTGCGATGGGAGAATACTCGTAGAAGAAGCGGTTGCATGCAGTACCCTCGGGATCTGCGCTCTTGAGTATGCTCATATCGTAGGTGAAGCTCTTTTCAGCAAAGGAAAGAACTGCGCTGATTCTGGGGGTGAGGTTGGGAGCATCGGGCTCAAACTCACGGGTGCGGAGTGCGGCACGCATATCCTCGCCCTTTGCAAGGAAATCGTATATGGTATCAGTCTGATCACCGTTGGTAACGATGAGCTTGTTATCTATCGACTTGATAGCGGAATAGATGATAAGAGAGGGGTCCTGAACCTTGGAGTAATCGTGGGGCTCGGTATATACGTTGCCCTCCCTCTCAGTGAATACACGGTTACGTGAATTTTCGCTTCTACCCATGATGAAGTATGCGATAACGGCATTCTTGCCGTCCTCACTCTTGCCTACCACTATACCTCTACCGGGATAGGGATTTGTGGCGAGGAGCTCGGGGAGCTCTGCTATATCGTAAATGCTTGCCATTTTATTTGTTCCTTTCACTTACTATTGTCCTGCATACCTGCTCGCAGGAAAGGGGGAGTATCTTCCACTCGGCCTCTTCCATAATTCTTTTCTGAAGAATTTCGGGAGTATCGCCGTCCCTTACCTCAACAGCCCTCTGCATTATTATCTTGCCGCCGTCGGGGATCTCGTTTACGAAATGAACGGTCGCTCCGCTCACCTTTACACCGTAAGCCAGAGCCGCCTCGTGGACGTGGAGACCATAGAATCCCTCACCGCAGAAGGAGGGGATAAGAGATGGATGAACGTTTATAATTCTGTCTTTGTAGTGAGTAGTAAAGCGCTCAGAAAGAATGCACATAAATCCTGCAAGGACGATAAGATCGATACTGCGGGAATCAAGCGCATCAATTATGCGCGACTCAAAATCCTCATTACCGCTACATTCCTTTTTGTTTATGACACAGGATTCAATACCGGCATTTGCAGCGCGCTCAAGCGCGTATACGCCCGGCTTGTTTGAAAGCACAAGCGCGATCTTTCCACTGTTTATGATACCGGATCTTTCTGCATCAATAAGCGCCTGCAGATTTGTGCCGCCGCCCGAAACGAGCACGGCTATTCTGGCTTTATTTAGCATAAAACAACACCCTCATCGCTCTCGATAACGGTACCGACAACGTATGCGTCCTCACCGTTAGCACGGAGGATCTCAAGTGCCTTATCAGCATCCTCTGCCGCAACTACAACGCTCATACCAACACCCATGTTGTAGGTATTGTACATATCGCGCTCGGGAACGTTACCCTCCTTAGCAATGAGATCGAAGATAGGAAGAACTCTTACGTCGCTCTTCTTGATCTTTGCACCGAGGCCTGCGGGGAACGAACGCGGGATATTCTCGTAGAAGCCACCGCCGGTGATGTGAGAAACGCCCTTAACCTTTACCTCTTCGAAGAGTGCGAGCATGGGCTTAACGTAAATTTTGGTGGGGGTAAGAAGGGTTTCGCCAAGGCTCTTGCCGCCAAGCTCCGCGCGGGGAGTTTTGAGGTCCGCATTCTCGATGTCGAATACCTTACGAACGAGGGAGAAGCCGTTGGAGTGAACACCGCTTGAGGGGAGAGCGATAATAACGTCGCCTGCCTTCATGGAGTTCTTATCAAGAACCTTTGATTTATCAACAACACCTACCGAGAAGCCGGCAAGGTCATACTCATCGATGGGATAGAAGCCGGGCATTTCCGCGGTTTCGCCACCTATGAGCGCTGCACCGGACTGAACACATCCCTCAGCAACACCCTTTACGATGTCAGCGATCTTTTCGGGAACGTTCTTGCCGCATGCAATATAGTCAAGGAAGAAGAGGGGCTTTGCGCCAACGCAGATGATATCGTTTACGCACATAGCAACACAGTCGATACCAACGGTATCGTGCTTGTCCATAAGAAATGCTATCTTAAGCTTGGTACCAACACCGTCGGTTCCGCTTACGAGAACGGGCTTCTGGATGCCGGTAAGGTCGAGCTCGAAAAGGCCGCCAAAACCACCGATGTCGGTGTCCGCACCTGCGGTAACGGTTCTTGCAATATGAGCCTTCATGAGCTCAACTGCCTTATAGCCTGCGGTAATATCAACGCCCGCTGCTGCATAGCTTTCAGATCTTGAATTCTTCACTTTCGGTTTCTCACTTTCGGTTAGTTATTTTTTATTTTCAGAAATTTTGGAATCGTATTTGGATTTTGCGCCGGAGGGTATCTCGGTGGGGTACTTACCGTCGAAGCAGGCGGTACAATAGCCTCGGCACGTGCCGGACGCTCCAAGCTTATAGACGTCCTCGAGTCTAAGATAGCCGAGGGTATCAGCACCTGTAATGCGCGCTATTTCCTCAACTGTGTGGTTGTTTGCTATGAGGGCATCCTTTGAATCTATATCCGTACCGTAGTAGCAGGGGTTGAGGAACGGAGGTGCCGAGGAGCGGAGGTGAACCTCGGTTGCACCTGCTGAACGAAGAAGTCTTACGATTCTTGCACAGGTGGTGCCACGGACAATAGAGTCATCAACGAGGACCACTCTTTTGCCTTTCACGGTTGAGGAGAGGGGGTTAAGCTTGATTCTTACCATATCCTCTCTTGCGCTCTGACCGGGGGCAATAAAGGTTCTGCCTATGTATTTATTTTTTATAAGACCTATTCCATAGGGAATACCGGATTCTTGTGCATAGCCGATCGCCGCATCAAGTCCTGAGTCGGGGACACCAACAACGACATCCGCCTCGACGGGATGAGCCTTAGCAAGCAGTGCGCCTGCCATTTTTCTGGCATCGTGTACCGAACAGCCGCAAATTACGGAGTCGGGACGCGCAGTGTACACATATTCGAACACACAGAGCGCAGGATCGCACTTATCACAGTGATCCCTCACGGATCTGATTCCATCCTCGTTAGAGAAAACAACGATCTCGCCGGGCTCGATCTCGCGAATGAAGGTGGCGCCGACGGAGTCAAGCGCACAGCTCTCTGTGGCGATTATGTACTGTCCGTTCTCCTTTTTGCCGTAGCAGAGGGGGTGAAGGCCGTGCTCGTCGCGTGCAGCGATGATCTTTTGAGGGGACATAAGAAGCAGGCAATAGCCTCCTTTAAGCTTGTCCATAGCCTTGGAGACCGCTTCCTCGATCGAGGCAGAGGTGATACGCTCCTTAGTGATGACGTAGGATATAAGCTCGGCATCCGATGTGGTGTGGAATATCATACCCTGAAGCTCGAGATCTCGCTTAAGCTCCTGGGCGTTTACAAGACAACCCTCGGTAGCTACCGCAAGTCTACCCTTTATATGATTGACGACTATCGGCTCGGCATTTGCTTTATCCTTAGTAGAAAGAGTGCCGTAGCGCGAGTGTCCGATAGCCATATTGCCCTGTCCGAGCGCATCGAGCGCCTGACGGTTGAAGACGTCGTTGACAAGGCCTGCGTTTTTATGAGCTGTAAAAATACCGTCGTCATTTACGACTATACCTGCGGACTCCTGACCACGATGCTGAAGCGCGTAGAGTCCGTAATAAACGCTATCGGCAACGTTAGTACGCTCGTCTCCGATTATACCGAAAACTCCCATTATATTTCCTCCGAAAAATTATATCAGTGGTTGTATTTCTCTTCAATTGCGGCGTTCTTTTTGAGAACGTTTTCCTTGCCTGCTGCTCTTACGGCTATAAGCTTCTCAGTAAGTTCGGGATCGGAAATAGCGATCATCTGAGCCGCGAGGTGGGCGGCATTTGCAGCACCGTCGATAGCAACGGTAGCAACGGGAATACCCGAGGGCATCTGAACAGTGGACCAAAGTGCATCCACACCACCGGTGTTCTTGCAAGAGATCGGAATACCGATTACAGGCAAATGTGTGTTAGCGGCAATTGCACCTGCAAGATGCGCCGCCATGCCTGCCGCAGCGATTATAACACCGAAGCCTGCATCAGCCGCACCGGATACAAACGCTGAGGTTTCAGCCGGTGTTCTGTGCGCCGAGTACACGTGTACCTCAAAGGGAATGCCATAGTCCTCAAGCACCTTAATTCCTTTTTCAACGATCGGAAGATCGCTGTCGCTGCCCATTATAACGGCAACCTTTTTCATATAATTTTCCTCCTGGGTTTTATTTGCAAAATGAAAAAAGGGCGGTCTTACCCCTAACGGTAAGAACTGCCCAGACGGTCGACATATACAGTTTTTGCTCCCTTGCGGTTTTCCGCGGTCCGTCAGTTACAAAAACCCGTTCTACGCGAATATTTTAACATATATAAAAAGAAAAGTCAATATGCTTTCACATGTGTGGTGGCATAAAAACAACGATATTCACGGCCGTTTTTTGTTGTTTTTGTACAAACCGCAAATAGGGATGAGCGCCATGTTATCGTCTGCAAACGATGTCAATGACAACTTTAGTTTACACAATCCGTATGGATAATTTCACACGGATATCGGGATAGTGCAATTTCGATCACGATTTTGATGCAAATAGCGGTTCGGTTGAGGCATCGGGATTTTACATAAAAATGAGTTTTTGCATCGGACACTTTTTCAACAATTTAAGAAAAAAGGGATTTTTTTCAAAAAAGGTATGTACAAATAGACTTTTTTGTGCTAGAATATTCCCGTAAAATTATTTTATGACCTACAAAGGAGACAATTATGAAAAAGCTTTACACCGGCAAAACCAAGGACGTTTATGCCCTCGACAACGGCAACGTTATGCTTAAGTTCAAGGACGACTGCACCGGCAAGGACGGCGTTTTTGATCCCGGCGAAAACACTGTTGGTCTTACTATCGAGGGAATAGGCAAGGCAAACCTTGAAACCTCTATTCACTATTTCGAGCTTCTTAAGGAGGCTGGAATCAAGACTCACTACGTAAGCGCAAACATTGATGAGGCGACCATGGAGGTTCTCCCTGCAGAGTGCTTCGGCAAGGAGCTTGGCGGTGGCGGACTTGAGGTTATCTGCCGTCTTGTTGCTACCGGTAGCTTTGTTCGTAGATACGGTGAGTACATTAAGAACGGTACTCCTCTTGAGGGTGGCTACGTTGAGTGTACCTTTAAGAATGATGAAAAGGGCGATCCCCTTGTTACCGGTGAGGGCCTTGTTGCACTCAAGGTTATGACCAAGGAAATGTTTGAGAGCCTCAAGGAGCAGACTCTTGCTATCACCAAGATCGTTGCTGACGACCTTAAGAGCATTGGCCTTGACCTTTGGGACATCAAGTTCGAGTTTGGTTACAACGGCAAGGACGTTATCCTCATTGACGAGATCGCATCCGGCAATATGAGAGTATACAAGGGCAACGAGATCGTTGAGCCCGTTGAGCTTACCAAGCTTATCCTCGCTCCCAGAAAGTAATTTAACATTAACAGCTGCCACCGAAGGCAAGAAAGAACAACACGGAACTCGCTCTAAAGCCTGAATTTTCAGCGCTTTAGGCACTTGTCCCTCTTGCATGCCAAAGGGCACCCAAGCGCGTCGTTAGGTCATAGAAGACGTGCTTATGGGTGCCCTTTTGAACGGAGAAGATATGAAAAATCCATTTAAAAGACTAAATAAATTCGAGCTGGCGCTGTGGCTTTGCTCACTCACCGCAGTCGCGCTTTCCTTTGTGCTGGGGCCGGAGAAGGATATTCTTTCGCTGATATCATCGCTTATAGGTGTCACCGCGCTGATATTCGTCGCCAAGGGTATGGTATTCGGACAGGCGCTGTGCGTGGTGTTTGCTTTGGTGTACGGAATAGTGGCATTCAGATTCAGATACTACGGTGAGGTCATTACCTACGTGGGAATGAGCGCGCCGGCAGCAGTAGCCGCGGTTATTGCGTGGATCAAGAACCCATACGGTGACGGTGAGGAGGTCAAGGTCTCGACGTTGTCAAGGCGCAGGGTGTGTGCGGTTGCGGCACTCACTGTGGCAGTGACGGTAATATTCTATTTTATACTCGGGGCGCTCGACACGGCAAATCTGATATTCAGTACCCTTTCGGTAACGACGAGCATTCTTGCGGCATCGCTCGTTTTTCTGCGCTCGCCATATTATGCGCTTGCCTACGCCGCAAACGACGTTGTACTGATAGTACTGTGGGTATTGGCATCGATGACTGATGTATCGTACCTGCCTATGATACTTTGCTTCGTGGCGTTTTTGGCTAACGATCTTTACGGATTTGTCAGCTGGAAAAGAATGAAAAGGCGACAAAGCGTGAATTAGACACTACCTTTAAAGGCGAGGGGCGAAAGCCCCTCTTTCTTTTTGAAGTGCTTTGAAAAATAGTATATTGACGAAAATCCGACCGACTCGGCGATATCGCTGACGGCCATATTTGAATAAAGAAGAAGCAGCTTTGCATTTTCAAGCCTGGTATTTATAAGGTCGTCAACAGGCGAGCGACCGTAGGTGCTTTTGTAAAGGGCGGAAAAGCGACTCGGAGAATATCCCGCGAGATCCGCCATATCGTCAAGCGACCAATCGCGTCTGAAATCTCGCATTATCTCACCGCGTGCGCGCTCTAGCTTGTCACGCGGAGTAAGCTTTTCTCCACCTTTGTAGTCGCGCCAGAGGTCTATTATCATATCGGTCATTATCATATCGCACTTTTGTGCGTATCCGTCAAGAGAAAAGGAGCGCTCGCGATGTATACGCTCTATTGCAGATGCGACAAGACGGGAGGACGAGGTATGAAAGGGGCGGTTTATGGGAAGTGGATATCTGTCGAGAAGCGCAGCGAAATCATCGCCGTCGACGTTTATCCAATCGTTTGAAAATCCGTCAGTCATCTCCGGGGTAGGACCGTGATAAATAATGTCGCCCGGGCGAGCGATGAGAACGTCACCGGCGCGACCGCGCACGAGACGGCCGTCTATCTCCGTGAGAAAATCCGTACGGAAGCAACTGACAAAAAACAGCTTTGATATTGTGCGGCTACAAAATTCGCCGAGCTTATGATTAAAGTCGACACCGTATATAACAAAGTTCATGTTCCACCCCAAAATAGTAAGATAGTACAAATTTGCAATAAGATTTTACATTGATAAAGAGATTTTATCATAATATAATAGAAATATCAATACCGAAAGGAAAAAATGTATGAAAAGCATTTCACTTTGCGGCGAGTGGCGCATGAGCGGCAACGGCTACGACTGCACAGGCACCGTTCCCGGCTCGATGTACTCCTTCCTGCTTAACAACAACCTTATCGATGATCCTTACTACCGTGACAACGAATACAAGGCGCTCGAGCTTTCATATCACGATTACAAGTTCGAACGCAAATTTGACTTTAAGAAAACCGCCGACGAGGTGGTGCTTCGCTTTGAGGGACTTGACACCTTCTGCGACGTATATCTTAACGGAAAGCATATAGCATATACGACCGATATGCACATCGCGTATGAGTTTGACGTTACTGACGTGCTCGTTGACGGTGAGAACACGATAGCCGTGGAATGCCATTCCACGCTTGACTACGCTGCCGAAAAAGCAAAGGAAATGGACCTTTTTAAAAATCCGCAGGCGCTTGCAGGCTTTGGATACGTAAGAAAGGCACACTGTATGCTTGGTTGGGACTGGGGTCCCTTCCTTCCCGATATGGGAATCTGGCGTCCGGTAAGTCTTATTGTGAAGGACTCCGCAAGAATAACCGAGTTCCATATCACGCAAAGACATGAAAATTGTAAAGTTTACATTACACCAAACGTCACAACAGATAAAAAAGCCGACACCCGTGTAACGTTAACCGCACCGAATGGCGAGAGCGTTACCATCAATGCCAACGAGGAGTACGAGGTGGAGTCACCTGAGCTGTGGTGGCCGCACGGACTTGGCGCACAGCCCCTGTATACCGTTACCGCAGAGGTGGTAAATGGTACAAAAATCTGTGATACGTGTACCAAAAAAATAGGCCTGCGCTCAATGAAGCTCATCCGTGAGAAGGACAGATGGGGCGAGAGCTTTATGCACGAGTGCAACGGTATACGTTTCTTTGCTATGGGCGCCGACTACATACCCGAGGATAACATTTTCTCAAGAATAAACAAGGAGCGCTCGCGCGTACTGCTCAAGAGATGCGTTGATGCAAACTTCAATGCCATACGTATATGGGGCGGTGGATACTACCCTGATGACTGGTTCTTTGATCTTTGTGACGAGATGGGTCTTATCGTATTCTTTGACCTTGCGTTTGCCTGCTCATTCTATCTGCCTGATGAAAGAATGTACGAGGACATCAAGATCGAGGTAAGACAGAACCTCGAGAGACTTCGCCACCACGCATCGATCGCTATTATCAGCGGAAACAACGAGGTGGAGTCGTGCGGTGAGGGCTGTGATGACCAAAGAGTTAAAAACACATGCATCCCCGTGGCTATCGAGCTGTTCGAGGGAATCATTGCTGACATTCACAAGGAGGTTTGCCCCTACATTCCCTACATCCATACATCCCCTGTCACCTGCGGTCGATTCGTTAACCCGAACAACGAGAATTTTGGCGATGCACATTATTGGGACGTATGGCACGCAGGAAAGCCGTTCAGCGAGTACAGAAATCACCACTTCCGTTATGCTTCCGAATTCGGCTTCCAGTCCTTCCCGTGTGAGAAGACTGTAAATCAGTTCACATTGCCTGAAGATAGAAATGTTTTCTCGCGCGTTATGGAACAGCACCAGAGAAACACCGGTGCTAACTCAAAGATCGTCGATTACCTCTCCCAGACGTTCCTCTACCCCACCGAGTTCGGTACGCTCCTTTACGCTTCGCAGTTGCTTCAAGCCGAGGCAATTAAGTACGGTGTTGAGCATATGCGCCGCGAAAGAGGTAGATGTATGGGATCGCTTTACTGGCAGCTCAACGATATCTGGCCGGTTGCATCCTGGGCGAGCATCGACTATTACGGAAGACTTAAAGCGCTTCACTACTATGCAAAGCGATTCTATTCTCCCGTGCTTATCTCCTGCCGCGAAACCGGAGAAAAGACGACTCGTCCCCACGTCATTCTCGAGCCGAAGCTTTACGGCTATGAGACGAAGGCAGAGCTGACGGTGACAAACGACTCCCTTTCCGAGTTTGTCGGTACCGCGCGCTCATACCTGCGCAGTTCAAACGGTGAGATACTTGAAGCCTTTGAAGAGCCGGTAAGAATTGCGCCCCTCTCAGTGCTTACCCTTTGTGAGCGCGACTTTAACAAGACCGACGTGCGTAACAACTACTACTCCTACGAGCTTGTCGACCGGAATGGTACTATCGTATCCGGCGGTACTGTTCTCTTCACTGCTCCCAAGCACTTCGACTTCAAGAATCCCGAGCTTACTGCCGAGGTTGAGGGCGACGAGATCATCGTTCGTGCGAAGGCATACGCCAAGAGCATCGAGATCTACTCGGACGACACCGACTTCATTCTTTCGGACAACTTCTTCGATATGAATGCAGGCGAGGTGCGTGTTAAGATACTCGAGGGCGAGGCAAAGAACGTTAAGCTTCGTTCGGTATACGACATAAGATAAATGTAACAAAACAACTTCCTTGACGGAATTTTGTTGCGATTTATATAAAAATTTACGAATACAAGAAAATGGTCGCAGGGCAAAATGCCCTGCGACCATTGGTTTTATTTCATGTGCTGAGTATTACGGACTTGTCCAAATTACAGGATCACCGTTCTCATCGTAATGCCAGAACTCACACCAATTATTTTCGTGATTGCTTTCAACATAGACATCGCTATAACAGCATAGCCTTCCTGCAAATAAATGTGTGTTTCCGATCATATCGGGCTCCTTGACGTTTTTCCACTGCTCGTACGTTCCGCAAAAATACATTACAGCATCTTGATCTCCGCCAAAGGCATATGCACCGTAAGACTCAAGGGTGGCAGGAACCATTATCGACTCAAGCGCCGCTTCAGAAGTCGCGGAATATCCGACAACCTTAATGCCGTCCTGCAGAACAAGGTGCTTGAGCTGTGAGCATCCGGCAAATGCTCTATCACCTATATAGACGCAGCCCTTCTCTACTACCGCAGTAGTTATATCCTCATCTGCATCGAAGAGGAAAAGGTAAGGATTCTCGGAAGTACCAAGATACTTCAAGCCGTTTTTGGTGATAGTGGGTTCGATGTTTTTGGAGTAGGCGAAAGCACCGGTCGATATATCGCAATTACCGTCGGGGAGCAAGACACTCACAAGATTTTCGCAATATGCGAAGGCGTCCGCGCCTATGCTTTTAAGATTTTCAGGGAAATGAATACTTGTGAGGCTGGTGCAGTTATAAAAAGCACCGTATCCTATGGTCTCAAGAGTGGTGGGTAATATCACATCCTTCAACGAGCTACATAAGTAAAATGCGTTTTCCTTGATTTCAACAAGCCCCTCGGGAAGCTCGATGCTGACAAGTTTGCTACAATCACTGAACGCCCAGCTTTCGATCGACTTCAATTTACTTTCGCTTTCAAAATACACGTGTTTGAGGTGCTCTGAATATTCGAACGCGCTTTCACCGATCATCTCAACTGTTTTGGGAATAAATATATTCTCATGGAAAATACGGATCGGATTTTTGACACTGTCGGCTTTAATGACGGTAACCGGCTTTCCTTCGTACGTATCGGGAAATATGATTCCGGAAAAGGTGTTGTCGCCATTAAAATACAACGAATAATCGTTTGTCGTACCGGTTATCCAATACGAATTTCCGTCACTTGACAAGGTAAATACCAGATAACTATCGGTAAGAAGCAGTGATCCGCAAGAGGTACAGGTAAGCCCCCAATCGCCAGATTCAAGGGTGTGAGCGGCAAGACGCTCGCCTTCCGTATAAGAGCATCTTGTACAGGTTTTGGGGTCAGTACACGTAGCATCAACAAAATCGTGCCCCAATGCCGTGATGATCTCTTCGGTTATGACTATATCGCAAACGGTACAAACTTTATTTTTAAGACCGTCGTTAAGGCAATCTGCCGCATCGAGAATGATCCAATCGCTGACAGAATGCTCCTCCATCTGCACGTCTCTGTCCTCGGCCTTTGTACAAACCGTGCAAATTCTTCTCTCTTTACCAATCTTGGTACAGGTGGGAGCCAAGCGCATTTCCCAATCTGCGAAGGTGTGTCCAACGGGGGAGGTGGTGTATTGATTTACATGTCCGCAAACGGTACATTTTTCATTCATTATTCCGTGGCGCTCGCAATCAGGTCCGATGATCTCGTATGCTTCACCGTAAACGTGAGAGTTCATTACTGCATATCCGCATCTGGTGCAGGCAGAGGGATCGACGCAAGTGCCACCCTGAAGATTGTGACCGAGCTTCTCGGCAGTCGCGTTCTCGTTCTGTCCGCAAACGGTACAGGTTCCCACCTTCACTCCGTTTTCGGTGCAGGTAGGCTCTTGTGTGATCTGCCAAGACATAGAGTGACCGGTCTTACTGATATCGTTGTCCTGTCTGCTTCCGCACTTCAGGCAGTTTCTTGACTGAAGTCCGTTTTCGGTACAGGTGGGCTCGCTAACGGTCGACCACTCGTTATATGTATGACCTTGGGGAATAATCGTTTTTTCGGTGTTACCGCACGCCGTACAGGTGCGCTGCTTTTCTCCGCTTGAGGTACAGGTTGCCTCGGTCGTTACGTTCCATTCGCCCGAGTGTCCTTTTTTATAAGCAATTCTCGTTTCGTAGTGGCTGCAAGAGCTGCACATTCTTCCCTCCTCACCGTTTTCGGTGCAGGTAGGCTCGGTAATATAGCTCCAATCTCCAGTATGTCCGGTGCGAATAACCGCGCCGTTTTCCTTATAACCGCAAACAAGGCAGGCTCTCTCTTTAGTGCCGTCCTGTGTGCAATTTGCAGATTTCGTAATTTTCCAATCGTCGAATGCGTGTCCGTTACCGCTTCCCTCTACGTAATTGCAGCGAGTACACTGCTTTCCACCGACGCAGGTAGAGTCCTGCAGGTCGTGGGATTCGAAGGACGGAATACTTCTCTCCACCAGTGTGTCACAAGTGGTACAGATCAACTGCTCTTCGCCATTGTCAAAGCAACGAGGTTCTGCTACAACATTCCACTCTCCCGAGTGTCCGGGCGCTGCTATTTCTTCGGTTTTCTCATCGCCGCAGACTGTACAAACAGCCGTGTTCACCCCTGCCGTAGTACAGGTGGGCGCTGTAGTCTGTTCGAATGCACCGAAATCGTGCGCCTTCAGCTCGCCATACTGCTGCGAGCAGCGGGAGCAGGTCGCTTTGTTTTGACAGGTCGCTTCTCCGCCCGTGTGTCCGAGTGCAGAAATGACCGTGCTTGTGATTTCATTGTTTCCGTCAGCATCGGAAAACAGTTTGCCGCAGTCGCCACAGCGATAGTGATCGACCACACCGTCGTCCGTGCAGCTTGCCGGCGTGCCGCTTACAGCAACGCAAGCATGCTGATGGTTGGTCGAAGAATCACCGCAAGCCACCAGCACAATGCAGGCAAGGATAAGCAGCACTAATAAAGTCAAATGCTTTTTCATTGTATCTCTCCTTTTTGATTTATAACGCAACTATGGCGAAATAGTGTACTCAACACCGAGATGACATACCATTTGTTGCGTTTTGTTCGGTTTGTTGAGTAACTATATTTTACAACAAACATTATAAAAAGTCAAGCACACAACGAAAGAGATGAGCCGACTGCTAGCCAAATACAGACGACTCATCTTATTTTATATTATTGTAAGAATTACTACCGCGGCACCGCCGCAGGCTACGCCTATCTTTTGCAGAACGGTGTATTTTTCCTTGTATGCGATTACCGAGAGAAGGAAGGATGCGATGATCGCAAGACCTGCCTTGAGGGGCGAGACGATGGAGATGGGCAGAAGCTCATATATAAACAGAATTATAAAGTTCTTTGCGCCGTTGAAAAGTCCGGAGAGTGCGCCGTAGAGCGTACCGTTTTTAAGGACGTAGCCAAGATTCTTGCGGTCGCTTATCAGACCTATTATCGCAAGGAAGATGAATGAGCAACCGATGGAGATTATCTGAAACTCCTCCGAGCAGGCGTCGTTGAACTTGACCTGCTGCATTTTGGTCATTATTGAGATAAAGCCGTTTGAGACAGTGGATACGAGAATACATACAAACCATTTAAGAGATACCGTACCCTCTTGTTTTTCGGCGGTGGCGCTCTTGCCCTTGTAGTTCATCATGACCATTGCGGCGACGATGAGAGCAATACCAAGGTAGGTAAATACGGTCGTTGGCTCATTTAAGAAGAATATTCCGTAGAAGATAGGGAACATCAGCGAGAAGCTTGCCACAAGGCGAGTGAGTCCGAACGGACCGATCTTGAAGGCTACGTATGCAAGATAGAAGCCGCAGAAATAGAACACCGAGTTTACAAGCGCATAGGGGAGCATTGCGCCGAGGAAATTAAAGCCCTCGCGAGAGATCAGCACCTTTATAACGAAGAACGCGCAGGCAAACAGCGCGATTATAGCGTTCATTATGAAGCCGCCGCTGTTGTATTTCTTGGCGTATGCCTTGACGGCGATGCTCTCGCCCATATTTAAGGCTACGACGAGCAGAATAAGTAAATATCCCATAAAGAATACCTCTTCATCAAATTTCAAGCACCATTATAAACCCTACTGTACGGAAAGTCAATACGTTTTACATATTTTATATGCAGAAAAAAAGAGGGTAAAAATCACCCTCTTTTTTTAATTTAAAATACCCCTATAACCACGAGTAATGCGAACACAAATGCGAGCGCACTGATGATCATACAAAGGACGTAGAGAAGCTTAATACAAAGGGAAAGAGGAATTATCGATTCCTGGCTAAGGCTATCCTTTACCTCGTGGTAGGACACGGTGGAATCGGTCTGAACAAAAGCTGCTATTCTTGCATCGAGTTCACTTTCATTAGCCTTGCCCTTTGCGACGAGTTTAGAAAGCTTGCGAATTTTGGCATACTCGTTACCGGCGCGGCGGTATTTAAGATTATAATATTTATATATGTTGGTCTCGTTGCTAAAAACACCGTAGGGATAGTCATTGATCGGCTTATCAACACTGTGGTCGCGCTCGATCTGACGTATGACGTTCTCGCTCTTCTTGACGTCAAATTTGTTGCGCAAATCAATCATGTAGAATATAAGTGATACAACAAACATAAACACGGCAATTAGCGTGCTTGCGATGGTGTAGACCGATATAAGCGCACCGTACAAGGCAATAAATGCACCGAACGCGGCGATAAAGTAGTTTATCATCGTGGTTCTCTGCCCTGCGTGGTAATAAAAATATGAGCAGGCCTGCTCGTAAAAGTCCTTGCTATTTAAGTCCTTTTTATCCATTGTCGCACCTTGTAATTTAATGTAGTAAAGTAATTATAGCATAGAGCGTTAAGTATGTCAAGATTGGTGTGATTGCCGCCCCCTCCCCAGGTGCGTATAAATGCGGTGGTTCCCCCTCTCACCTGCTACGCAGAAGCTCCCCCTCGAGGGGGAGCCTAATTAAGCGATA
>JAZOWT010000053.1:0-4447 GCA_045659365.1 Eubacteriales bacterium
ATTCATATGAATTCATACGGCGACGCTCGCTACTCCGGATTGCACGTATATTATTCTCCCGGAAATCATGAATCAGAAATGCTTGCCCATACAATTCAGTCGCGGGTGCGCGAGGATCTGCAGCCCGAGAACAACCGTGTACCCAAGCCCGGCAAGAGCATTTATCTGCTTGAGAATCTCGAGAATACTTCTGTGCTTGTTGAATGCGGATTTTTAAGTAATGCCGACGAATGCAAAAAACTTTCTGAAAAAGAATATCAAAAGCAATTGTCTTTTTCAATCGTTTGTGGTATTATAGAATATATGAATAAGGTTGAATCCTAAAAAACGCATCGGAGTGAAAAATGAAGGGAAGTAAAACAATGTTTGTCTGCCGCGAGTGTGGTGCAACGAGCATAAAATGGCTCGGTAAATGCCCCGACTGTATGGCATGGAACACGTTTGATGAAATAGACGTAAGCCCAAAAACCGTCAAGGCTAGCGAAAGAAACGGAGAAAACAGGGCCGAGAAGTTCTCTGAGCTCAAAATGCCTGAGTATATACGCACCAGAACCGGTATGAACGAGCTTGACCGAGTTCTTGGCGGCGGTCTTGTTGATGGATCGGTCGTGCTTCTTTCCGGCGAGCCCGGTATAGGTAAGTCCACACTTCTGATGCAAATATGCGCCGAGCTTGGCCGTTCAAGAAAGGTTCTGTACGTATCGGGCGAGGAATCAAAGGGACAACTCAAAATGCGCGCCGAAAGACTCGAAATAACCGGTGATACTTTGTATCTTCTCACCGAAACGGATACCGACTCGGTTCTTGCAGAATGCGATAGACTAAAGCCCGACGTAATAATAATCGACTCGATACAGACAATGTCTTCCGAAAGATTCACGTCCGTGCAGGGAAGCATCACACAGGTGCGCGAGAGCGCTATGTGCCTGATCGGTTATGCAAAGAAGAACAGTGCCGCAGTTTTCCTTGTTGGCCACGTAACCAAGGAGGGTGGTATATCAGGTCCGAAGATCCTCGAGCATATGGTTGACGCAGTGCTTTACTTTGAGGGCGAGCGCACCAACTCATACAGAATAATCCGCGCAATCAAGAACCGCTTTGGCTCAACAAACGAAATCGGAGTATTTGAAATGGGCGATACCGGTCTGCGCGAAATTCCCAACCCCAGTGAGGTGGTTATGGCAGAGCGCCCCGTCAACACCAGCGGCTCATGTGCCGGATGTGTAATGCAGGGAACAAGACCGATAATCTCGGAGATACAGGCTCTTGTCACGAAAACCTCATATCCCACGGCAAAAAGAACTGCAGACGGATTTGACCACAACAGAATGTCACTTCTGATTGCGGTGCTTGAAAAACGCATGGGTCTTAAATTCTATGAGAATGACGTGTATCTTAACGTTGCCGGCGGCATACATCTCGATGAGCCCAGTGCGGATCTGTCGATCGCTATGGCACTTATAAGCGGTATAACCGACAAGGTCATATCAGACGAAATAATTGCATTCGGTGAGATCGGACTTTCCGGCGAGGTGCGTGCAGTGTCGCACATAGATTACCGTGTAAAGGAGGCAGTCCGCCTCGGTTTTACCAAAATAATTCTCCCAAAAAAGAATATAACCCCCGGCCTTAAGGTTCCAAACGGTGTAGACCTTGTTGGCGTCAGCAACATATACCAGGTTCTTGCGCACATGACTGCAAAGACCAAAACAATCGATATTTGACCACAAAGAGGTTGGTTTTGTTAATTTTTAACAAAACCAACCTCTTAATTTCTACATCACATATGCATTTTCTTCAATAATTATCCTTGAAATTCGACTTACCTTTATAGTATAATAAAAATAGGTTTTTTATACGGGGATCCGTATTTTAGCACCAATACCACTAAGGAGAAACTTTTTATGGAAAAGGTTTACACGAAATCTATTCGTAACGTAGCGCTCCTCGGACATAGCGGGGGCGGAAAAACTTCACTTATTGAGTCTATGCTTTATATCTCCAGACTCACCGATCGTCTTGGTAACGTAGCAGACGGTAATACCGTTTGTGACTACGATCCCGAAGAGATCAAAAGAGGATATTCAATATCCGCAGCCACTGCACCCATGCTTTGGAACGGAACTAAAATAAATTTACTTGACACTCCCGGCTTCTTTGATTTTGAGGCTGAGGTTCGCCAGTGCGTACGTGTTGCCGATGCAGCGATAATCGTTGTTGACGGTAAGGCAGGTATCGAGGTCGGTACCGAGCTTGCTTGGAATCTTGCTACCCAGGCGGGAATCCCCAAGGCATTCTTCATCAACCGCTTTGATGACGGCGATGCTCGTTTCTATAAGGTTTTCGGCGCGATCAGAGAGAAATACGGTGTTAACGTATGTCCCATTCAGATCCCGATCATCGATGGCGATACTGTTATCGGATTTGCTAACCTTGTGGAAATGTGTGTTTACACCTTCGAGAAGGCTACTGGTGAGTACATTCGCTCCTCGATTCCCGAGAAGTTCAACGATATGTTCAATGAGTATCACAATATGCTCCTTGAGGCTATCGCACAGACCAGTGACGACCTTATGGATAAGTTCTTCAACGAAGAGCCCATCTCCCGTGAGGAAGCACTCGAGGCTATCCACCTTGGTATCATCTCCGGTGATATCGTTCCCGTATTCTGTGGCGCAGCTCTTAAGAACTGGGGTATCAAGACTCTTCTTGACACTATTGCAGAGTCCTTCCCGCGTCCTCTTGCACGTAAGGTAGAGAAGCTCGTAGACGAAGAGGGTAACGTAACCGAAACTCCTATCGAAATGGAGAGTGCAACCACCTCTGTATTCGTATTCAAGACCGTTGCTGACCCGTTCGTTGGTAAGATGTCCTTCTTCAAGGTTATGAATGGCGAAATTACCAAGGATATGGTTCTTCGCAACACTACAACCGGACAGAACGAGAAGTTCAACAAGCTTATGATCATGCGCGGTAAGAAGCAGATCGACGTTGAAGCTCTCGCGTGTGGTGATATTGGTGTTACTGCAAAGCTTGCTAACACCAACACCAACGACACCCTTACCTCCGGTGCAGCAAACATTAAGTATCAGCCCATTCAGTTCCCCAAGCCCTACATGACCATGGCGATCACTCCCAAGGCAAAGGGTGATGAGGATAAGATATCCACCGGTATCGCTCGTCTTCTCGAGGAAGATCCTACTATCAAGTATGAGAACAACTCCGAGACCAAGCAGCTTACCGTTTCCGGTCTTGGTGATATTCACCTTGACATCATCGTTTCCAAGCTTAAGACCCGCTTCGGCGCGTCCGTAGAGCTCACCAAGCCTCGTCTTGCTTACAGAGAGACCATCAAGAAGAAGGTTGACGTTGAAGGTAAGCACAAGAAGCAGTCCGGCGGTTCCGGTCAGTACGGTCACGTTAAGATCACGTTCTCTCCCGGAGAGGCAGAGGGTCTTACATTTACCGAGTCTGTATTCGGTGGCGCAGTTCCGAAGAACTTCTTCCCGGCAGTAGAGCAGGGACTTCGTGAATGCATGCAGAAGGGTGTTCTTGCAGGCTATCCTGTAGTTAACCTTGCTGCTAACCTTTACGACGGCTCTTACCACGATGTTGACTCTAACGAAATCTCATTCAAGCTTGCGGCTGCTATCGCATACCGCGAGGGTCTTCCTAAGGCACAGCCCGTTCTCCTTGAGCCCGTTGGCGCACTTAAGGTTTACGTTCCCGAGAACTACGTTGGTGACGTTATGGGCGACCTTAACAAACGTCGCGGACGTGTTATGGGTATCGAGCCCGCTGACGATGAGTCCGGACTTCAGGTAGTAGTTGCTGAGGCTCCTTTCTCGGAGATGACCGACTACGTAATCGCACTTCGCGCCGCTACTCAGGGTAGAGGTAGATTCGACTTCGAGTTTATCAGATACGACGAGGTTCCCCAGAGCCTTACCGATAAGATAATCGCAGAAGCACAGAAGAATAACGCATAAAACTCAACGGCGCATTTCAAAGTTGAAATGCGCCGTTTTTGTCGCTAAAAATACTTTATGAAAGAATTTGATAAAAAACTCAAAAAAACTATTGACATTTGAAAAATCATCTGCTATAATATAGTGGTCGCGTAAAGCGATAACATCTTGGAGAGATGGCCGAGTTGGTCTAAGGCGCACGACTGGAAATCGTGTATACCCTAACCGGTATCATGGGTTCGAATCCCATTCTCTCCGCCATATAAAAAAGCACCTCAACAGAGGTGCTTTTTTATTTCTTTTTGGCGGAGAGAATGAGGATTTGAACCCATCTTCTTGCCATCGGCAAGAATTGGGTTCGCATACCGCGCATAGATGCGTCGAGCTCGCTCGGAAGCATCGGCGACGGTATCTTCGCCTTGGCGGATACCCCATTCGTTCACCTCAACAGAGGTGCTTTTTTATTTCTTTTTGGCGGG
>JAZOWT010000054.1:0-8059 GCA_045659365.1 Eubacteriales bacterium
ATTGACAAACGGATAAAAAATTGATATAATCATTAGGCAGTTTACGGAGAAGTACTCAAGTGGTGAAGAGGCGCCCCTGCTAAGGGTGTAGGTCGGGTAACCGGCGCGAAGGTTCAAATCCTTTCTTCTCCGCCAAAAATGCGGCATGCTCATTCGAGTGTGCCGTATTTTTCTTTTTGTGCGTAGAAGAAAGGATTTGCCCACATTTGTGCTGTCGCTCTCGTCGAGAGCGGCGGCGCAGATAACCAAGCAAAGACGAGTCGGCAAGCTCGCTTGTCAGCGAGGCGCGCGCTGGTTGCTCCGCGAGCCTTGTGCCTCGGCACAAGTAGGGCGCGAAGCGACGAAAGTTCTAGACTTTCATAGCTCGCTAGGAGTAAGGTATCGAGATTTCTTCTCCGCCAAAAATACGGCATGCTCATTCGAGCGTGCCGTATTTTTTCTTTTGGTATGATAAATTTCAGGTAACGATATGTCCAAAAAAAGGGAGTTTTTGGACTGTTTTTCGCTTTTATGGTGTTATTTATATTGACATTTTTTTGGTATATAGTATAATTAGTTTGAAAGTGTTTACCATCATGTTTCCCCGGGTTGGGATTTGAGGAGCGAGTGAGGAGGTCTTTTTTTATGAAAAGAATTGCTCTTGTTGGCGGATCGGCCGCCTTTGTGGAGTTTCTTGGCGGCGCATTTGACGGCGAGATCGTGAAGTTCACAGATATGGAAAGTGCCGGACGTGCAGCACTCGAGAGTTCATATGAGGCGGTAATTATCATCGCTGAACCCGGTGAGCTTATACCGATGCCATCGCCCGAGGGCTTAAAGATTTATACTAAGCTGTGGAACGCGGGGCAAAGAGTTTATGCCGAGCTTTGTGATCTACAGGACAGCCACCTTGCATCATTGTTCGGTGTGCGTGTTTACGGAAGAGAGCGAGCGATCTATAACGAAAATTTTGTATTTGGAGTTTCTCTTCTTCAGGCACCGAGCGCGACGTTCCAGCCTGCTACAATTGCCGGCGGATGTGAGATATTGCGCGTAGAGAGATGTATCGGAAGCCATGCACCGACTGTGCCGGGAAACGAGCGCTACCCTGTTGTTGTGTCCAATAGGGGATTTGTGCTTTCCACGACGCGCCTTTCCAAGCTTGACCGTTTTACTGCGTTGCCTAATTCCGGATGGCGGGATCTTTTTAAGACGGTATTTGCTCCACTGATCGGCGCATCTGATGAAAAGGTCGAATTTGCATTTAACAAGGTTTTCCCCCTGATAAAACTGGCGGGAGATGGCAATAGCACCCTCGATGCCGTAAGACGAGCAGTCGAGTGGCACTACAATTCGGGTGTTATGCCGGATGCAAGTGGCAGGAGCGGTTGCTTTGAAATGATACGCTCCAGTGATTTTAAGGTTAAGTATAATCAACGTACTGACGTAATGCTTCTTACCGCTGCGTTGCTTACAACGGCAGGTGAGAAATTTTTGAACGACTCTTGGAAAAATGCAGGCAAGAATCTAGCAGATCACTGCTTTGATAGCGGTCTTCAGATCACCGAGGGTGAAAGCCGCGGCATTCTTCGTTGGTTTGACTCACTTGGTGCAAACGGCACGCGTGAGCTTGTTTTCGCTTCGGACAACGGACGTTGCGGAATGGCACTGATTCAGTTATACCGTTCAACCAGTGAGGCTCGTTATCTTGAATCGGCGCGGCTTTTGGCCGGTGCATATATTCGTTGGGCGGATGGCGAGCCCTATCTGAAGCAGACTTCGTTCTCACCGAATGATTGCGACCTTTCCTCGATGAAGCGATCTGCCCGTCCGTGTAATGCACCTGTTTTCTACGACGGTATGGCGCTTCTGTTTGCGAACCTGTATCGTATTACGGGGGATGAAAGCTACCGTGATCAGCTGAAGCGCACGGCAGATGCCCTGATGAGTGACTATCCGAACGGATATGCCCTGAACTTTACACCCCTTACAAAGAGCTTCGTATACAGCCGACTTATGATCGTTCTTGCGGCGGCGCAGGAGATCGGATGCGGTGATTACAGTGACGTTATAAACGAGCTTATTATGACATTCAGCGACCTGCAGGATAGCTGCGGTGGTGTTCAGGATGCCGGACTTGTTATTGCGGAGAATACATATTCTCACGAGGAGTTTGCCGTCAGTATGGGCAAGGAGCTTGATAAGATCGTGGATATGCTTTACTGCACCAACAATCTTCTGGGCTGCTTCACTTTGATAGCGGGAATGAAAAACACCGGTACTGTCAATACGGCTCTTGCAGAGAAGATGAGAAAGGGACTTGTAAGCTTTCTGCTTAGCACCCAGATTACCGAGGACGACAACCGTTTGCGCGGTGGTTGGATGCGCGCGTACGATATGGCAAATAGCGAATACTACGGTGTTAATAAGGATCTCGGCTGGGGACCGTATTGTATTATGGGCGGCTGGGTAATGGGATTTTTCCCTCTCTTGCTTTTGGCTGATGAAGGCGCGCCCTCTATTTACGGTATTGGCGAATAAGGTATTGAAAAGCTTAGGATTTTGTGATACAATAAGTGTAATTTAAACGTTTATGAGGTTTTATAATGGATGCATTTTTGATAATGATACGAAACGTTATCCTGTTTGCGGCACTGGCCGTACCGGGATATCTGTTAGTAAAATGTAAGATACTTAAGCAGGAGCATTCGGCAGGCCTGTCGAAAATGCTTATGTACGTTGGTATGCCTTTCCTGATTTTGTCGGGAACGGTTAACAACCTGACTATATCGAGCGAGTTTATTATCAGGCTTTTGGTGGTGGCGGCGATAGGAATCGCCTACACCTTTGGTATGTATTTCATATCCACGCCATTGACGGCATTTGAAAAGACAGACAAGACCCGCAGAATGATGCGCTTCTGTGCGGTGTTCTCGAACAACGGATTCCTTGGAATTCCGCTTGCGGTTGCCGTATTTGGTAAGGGAACGGAGATATTCACCGTGCTTATCGTCCTTAACATAATCACCAACGTGATGATGTACGTGCTTGGCTCGTCGCTTATTGCAGGTGACGGTCACAGGATCAGCATAAAGACGGTGCTGCTCAACCCCGTGCTTATCGCATTTATCGTGGGACTTGCACTTAACCTTTTGAAGATCAAGGATTACGTTCCCGAGGTCGTAACCTACTCCGATCATTTCAGCGGAATAGTTACACCGGTTTCTATGACGATACTTGGTATGAAGCTTGCGACAGTGAAGTTCACTTCCCTGTTTACATCTCTCAAGAACTACTACGTTTCGGCACTGAAGCTTGTGGTGTTCCCTGTTGTGATCGTGGTGGCGCTCTTCGGTGCGAAGATGATCCCCGGCGGCATCATCAACGGCGACGTTATCCTCGGCTTCTTCATCGCGTTTGCGGTTCCTACGGCCGGCCTTGCATCCACCTATGCAGACATGTATGACGGTGATGCGGACAGTGCGGTAAAGTTTACACTTGGAACGACGATACTTTCTATCGCTACTATTCCGGTTTTGTACGGACTTTTGAATTTGTTTATATAAACATAAAACGGGCGCACAGGAATGACTTGTGCGCCCGTTTTTTTGTGCAATGTGTAGATATTATCAAAAATGCACTATTTACTATTGCATTCAATGGTATAATATGTTAAAATAAACTAAATAAAGTGCCGGCGCGGTCCGGCGGAATGGAGATCTATATGGCTATCGAAAACGTTTACAAAATCAGAACCAAGGGCAACAACCTGTTCCTTCGTGTGGCGAAGGGTCACTTTATGAAGTCCAACGGTCATATGAATTATTACATCGAGGTAGCCAAGCAGAAGTCGAAGCTTTCCGAGGCTATGGCGGTTGCAGAGGAGCTTGTAACCCACTACAACGGTGTGGTTATCGACACTATTCTCTGCCTTGACGAGATGCAGGTTATCGGTACTTGCATGGCGCAGAAGCTCACGAGCTCCGGCTTTATGAACGTTAACTCTAATCAGTCGATCTATATTCTTACCCCCGAGAAGATCTCGGCAGGTCGCTTTATTTTCCGTGAGGAATGCACCTCGATGATCTCGGGCAAGAACGTTCTTGTTCTTACATCATCGGTTGCGACCGGTAGAACAACGAGCGTTGCTATGGATGCGGTAAAATATTACGGTGGAAACGTGGTTGGTCTTGCTTCCATTTATTCCGCGGTAAGCGAGTGCAACGGCATTCCTGTTCACTCTGCATTTGATGCAAACGATCTTGCAGGCTACTACTGTGTAGCACCGCACGAGTGTCCCCTCTGTAAGGAGGGCAGAAACATTGACGGTGTAGTCAATAGTTACGGATTTTCGAGAGGTTGATGATATTATAAAAAAGAGAGAGCAGAAATGCTCTCTCTTTTTTTGAGTTTAGAGTTATGAGGCTCGTGAAGTAAGCGCTTGCGCGTCTTTCTTGCTCACCGTTATGAATTTGCTGCGCAAATGTTATGGTATGATTGACCAAATGGGCGATCATAGTTTTACATAGTAAGCTCGCCGGAGTCGTAGTTGATCTTCCATGTTGGAAAAAGAACGGGAATGACGTGGCGATGCCATACAAGAGAAAGCTCGAATGCATCGAGTGCGCGGGGATAGAGTGCCTCGATCTCACCGAAGAGCGAGAGGCAATTCTGCCAGATCCGACGGCCCTTTGCATCATCGCCCTCGATAGAGGAGATGAGGAAGTCGATGAGAGCATCGGTAAGGCGAAGCTGGGCTTCAAGATAGAGATAACCAACACGGACAGTGAGGTCGGTGCTTGCGATACCGTTAGCAAGTGCGGGTGCGAAAGTGGTGATAGCCGCCTTTGCAGTAGCACAAACGTCGAGGTGTGCCTTGGTTATAGGAGTCTTGCCACGAAGCATATTGGGATCAAGCGCCTTTGTAACGGTATTAAGAAGCGCTCTTACCTCTGCACCGCCGTCACCGTAGGTGTCGCTATAGAAGCGAGCGGTTTCTGCCTCGTCATCGAGGGTGCCGTTCCAAAGTGCATTTGCCATAAGGCGCATAGAGATCGCACCGGTCATGCCGATACGGATACCCTGACAGCTGATCATACCGTTCATGCCGGACTTGGGGAGGTCTACCATATCTCTGCCGAGCATACGGGCAACCTGCTCGCCGCCGAGGTCGTTATACATATCCCACATAAGGTGGTAATCGAAGAGTACACACTCGCCGGGGAACTGCTCCTGCCATGACTGGAGGCTCTTAAGAACGCTGAAATTGTCACACGGGTTGCGCCATACGTTGCGAAGGAACGCGGGCATCTCGCCCTCGGACTGTGCAAGGAGAGGACGCTCGTAGGGGCGACGAATGGGAGCAAAGAGGAGTATGAAGCGGTCGGGATTCTTAATTCTTGCGCGCTCCGGAGTCCAAAGAAGCTCGAGGTATGCAAGGAATACTATACGTGTAGTGATGCCGCGTGCGGTAAGCTCTGCATCAAGCTCATTACACATATCAATATAGAAATCCGAGGGGAGAGTGTCGCGACAAAGAGGACACTCGCACTGGTTACTGGGCTGGTCTGCAAGCCAGAAATGAAGAGTCTTTACCTCGGGATGTGCCTCGGCATACTTAACTGCCTCTTCAACTATGAGGCGGCGCGCCTTGGGGTTGCCGTAGCAGAAGCTGGTGTCGACGGCAGAGCCGTTAAAGAGCTCTCTCTTGCCACCAATTTCGGCAACAAGCTCGCGCTGATCGTCCTTAAGGAGTCCCTCGGCACTGATGCCGTGCCAGTGGCCGGTCTTTTCGCCAAGTATTGAGGGGATCCAACCGTGGCCCATGCGATGATGGTCGAGGCCGCGCAGGGTTGCCTGCTTATCATATTCAGTAATAATGGCATCCTGTGACTCTACTGAAAGCTTATGAGGGATCGAGGCAGGGCTCTTTTCGTTGCCGTACCAACGGTCGAACATAAACGAGGGGCGCCAAAGCTGGGTGAATATGATGTTCATACCAACCTTGGGTGCGTAATCTACGATATCTGCGATATGCTCATATCCGGCAGAGCCCTCGGGACAGATACCGCGGTAACGTGCGGCTGCCTTTTCGGTAAGGGTTACCGAGATAGATCTGCTATCGCGTGCAGGAACGCGCTCGCCATCGCGACCGGGACGGACGTAAGATACGCCGGCGGCCTCGAAGAACTTGTAAACTGCGATAAGAACACTGCGCTCGTTTGAGCCGGTAATGTAACCGCATCCATCCTTGACGGAGATAGCGATAGCATCATCGAGAGCTGCATCGTCTACTGCGGGAACGGGACGGGATGCATTAAGACCGATCTCGAGAACGTCTGCGCCCTTTTCGGTAACGATAGTGGGCTTTGCAGCCTTATCCATGCGCTTAATGAGGCGGGAAAATTCATCTGCCGCAAAGCGAGTGGTAGCGGAAGCATCGGTAAGATATATATTCCAGAGCATCAGCTATACCTCCTTAGCCTATCTGACGGAGGAACGCGGCGATCTGCTGTGCGCAGGCCTCACTTCCCTCTTCTGTCAGGTGAATATTGTCTTCGGTTTTTATGTAGGTGTCAACGTTGGGAAGAACGAATGAGTAAAGATCGTTGACGATAACGCCAAGCTCACGAAGTGCGGGCACGACGGCATCGTTATACATTTTTATTCTTTCGTTGTTCTCGTATCTGAGTTCGGGGCGGACTGCCGCGGTGGTAGAAAATACTACCTTTTTCGATATCTGAAGCAGTCTTTTTGCGACACGGGTCATGGCCTTTACATAATTTTCGACAGAGGTAAAGGATCCATCACCAAAGAGGTCGCAGATATCCCAGTGACCGTTATTCCAGTGAACGAGATCTGCACCTTCGATCTCAGATGCCTTATCCGAGAGCATACGGTAGGTGTAATCAGCCCAGCGGCAGTTGTCCTCAGGCTGCCATACCTCGTACTCATCGGACATGATTTCGGCAAGGCGGGTGCCATAACCGATAAGGCGAATGGAATCGCCAAGCAAAACAAGCTTTTTCATCTTTTTTGCCTTTCCTGATTTTTAGAAGGAGTAACCCTCAACGCTGTAATAAGCCATGTTAGTCTGACGAACGTCAAGACGACCGAAGCAAGCGCAGATGGGAGCATCACTCTTTACCCAAACGGTATACTGAACAGACTCACCGAGCTTGAAGCCCTTGTCACCGAGGGGGTGATCAAGTCTGATGCAGGTGGTACGCATACCGTCAAGAGTTACGAAAATGCCACACTCGGGCTCTCTGTCCTCGAAGAGAAATACAAGCTCGATGTTGGCCTTTTTATTGTTAAGGTTAGTGAGCATGAGCGCCTCATGGCCCTCAAACTCAGGGTTATCACCGTGAGGGGGAAGGTATCCGTCGCAGAATACCCAATTCTTCTTTCCGTTTGCCATTTTACGTTATCTCCTAAAATTACTTAAAGATTTCGGGAATTGCCTTATCGTTGTAGGTGGTCATACGCTTTGCGCCATCCTTGGTGATGAGGTAGCAGTCCCCAATTCTGAAGGAGCCCCACTCCATACCCTTGAAATAAGCGTCGATACAGATAGCCATGTTCTCCTCGATCACGCGCTTGTTAGCAACGGTGAAGGTAGGAGCCTCGCACTCGAGCATACCGGTGCTGTGAAGGCTTCCGTAGGGGCAGTAGTCGATGTAGCCGTACTTGGTAAGGTACTCGGTGTACGCATTAAGAACAACGTCACAGGGAGTGCCGGCCTTCATCTTATCGGAAGCATAGTTAAGTGCATCGTAAGCGCACTTAACTGCATCCTTGATCTTCTGGGGGATCTCACCGAGAACGAGGGGTGAGCATACGATACCGTTATATCCCTCGTAGCATACGCCTGCTGCAAGGTTGATGATCTCGCTCTCCTTGATCTGACGGAGGGTGTTTCTGCACATGGAGATGTAGGAGTTCTGAGGACCGGTAGCTACCATGGGAGCGAAGGACTGAACGTAGCTCTCTGCACCGAGGCTCATCATTTCTGCCTCGAACATACCCTCGATATGACGCTCGGTCATACCTACCTTGATCTTGGGAACAACGTTGGTGA
>JAZOWT010000055.1:0-2390 GCA_045659365.1 Eubacteriales bacterium
CTTCCCGATCTTCTTCCTTCTTTACAAGGTTCTTCCTCTTAAGGTAAGATGGGTGATGATGCTTCTTCTCAGCTATTTCTTCTACATGGGCTGGCAGGCGGATCTTATTTATCTTATCCTTTTCACAACGATAGTTTCCTATGTTTGCGCAAGGAAGATAGAGAAGAATACAGAGAGACCCGTGTTACGTAAATTCTATATGATCACCGCGGTCACGGTCAGCCTTTTGGTCCTGTTCTTCTTCAAGTATTTCAACTTCCTGTCAAAAACAGTGACATCGATCATCGGTGTGTCTGACTTTACACTCGATCTTATACTGCCGGTCGGTATATCGTTTTACACGTTCCAGACGCTCTCTTACGTAATCGACGTGTACAGAGGCACGATCCCTGCCGAGCGCCATTTCGGATACTATGCGCTTTACGTTTCCTTCTTTCCCCAGCTGGTTGCAGGCCCCATCGAGCGCCCCGAAAACCTTATCCCTCAGCTCAAGACGAGAAACGAGTTTACCGTAAATGATGCAACCGTAGGCTTAAAATTCATGCTTGTCGGCTTCTTTAAGAAGATCGTCGTTGCCGACCAGATCTCAAAATACGTTGATGCGGTGTACAACAATGCCTCCGCAGGCTCGGAGGTAGTGAACGGATTTACGGTTGCTGTTGCAACTCTGCTTTTTGCCGTGCAGATATACTGCGACTTCTCCGGCTACACGGATATTGCCATAGGCTGTGCGCGCACCCTTGGTATACGTCTGATGCAGAACTTCAACAACCCCTATTCCGCAGTTAACATTAAGGACTTCTGGCGCAGGTGGCATATCTCACTGACGTCCTGGTTTACCGATTACGTCTACATACCCCTTGGTGGCTCGCGTTGTAAAAAGTGGCGCCACCTTGTCAACATAATGATCGTCTTCCTGCTTTCCGGCATATGGCACGGCGCGGCATGGACGTACGTTCTTTGGGGCGCGGTTCACGGTGTGTATCAGATAGTCGGCAACCTTACCGCAAAGCCGCGTTCAAGACTGCTTGCAACGGTCGGGCTTAAGGAGAATTGTGCGCTCGTCATATGGCCGCGCAGGGTGATAACTTTTATTCTTGTGTGCCTGGCGTGGATGATCTTCCGTGCTAATAGCTTTGCTGATCTCGGCCTGCTCTTTAAGACACTCTTTACAGGATGGGGCGGTGTTGGCATCGGTGCATCTCTTGAGGCACTCGGTATGTCGCTTGTAAGCCTTATCACCATAGTGCTTTCAATAATAGTATTAAGACAGCTCGACCTACAGATAAATACGCGTCCCGGTCTTGACAACTCCGGACTTTCGATCAGCCCTGCGCGATCGACTGTATACGTTGTGCTTTCGTGGTGTGTCGCGATCGCGTGGATCATACTTCTTGCATCCAATCAGGAGAGCGCGTTTATCTACTTCCAATTCTAAGAAAGGAGCAAAGCGAAGATGGAAAACAAATTTCCAAAAAGAACAAAGCGCAAGTTTATAGCTATATTCGTCGCGCTCCTTGTAGTGTTTCTTTTGCCGTTTGCCGCGCTTGTCACGGTTGCCGTCGGACTTTCACCGGTGTATGACGATACCTTTGTCGGTGAGCTTGGTGAAAAGTATGACAGGCTAGGCTCCCTTGAGGGGGAGAAGATAGTTGTTGTCGGCGGCTCGTCTGTGGCATTCGGTCTTGACAGTGCCGCTCTTGAGAGGGAGGTTGGTATGCCGGTGGTAAACTTCGGACTTTATGCTAACCTGGGTACAAAGCTTATGCTTGACCTCTCCCGCTCGGGTATTGGTGAGGGGGATATAATCGTCCTTGCACCCGAGATGAACGACCAGACTCTTTCTCTTTATTTCAACTCCGAAACCACCATGCAGGCGCTTGACGGCAATTTCGGTATGCTTAAAAGCATCGACAGTGAAAACTACGAATCCCTTATCGGTGCATCGTGGAAATTTGCGGCGGATAAGCTTGGATATACCCTTATCGGTGCGGTTCCCGAGAACAGTGGCGCCTATTCAAAGCAGTGGTTCAATGCCTACGGTGACAACACCTATGACCGCCCCTACAACGTCATGAGCACCGTTAACAAAACAATAACTCTCGATTACAAATACGATGCCGAAGACGGCATCACGACCGAGTACGAGGAGTTCATTGACTATGTCAACGAGTACGTAAAATTTTGCACGGGTAAGGGGGCAACGGTGTATTTCAGCTTCCCGCCGATGAATAAGGCCTCTATGACGGATGAAAACACCGAGGAAAGCATTTATGCCTTTTACGACAACCTTTCCTCCTCGCTTCACTGCCGTGTTATCAGCAACGTAAACGATTATATCATGGACGAGGGTTATTTCTTCGACTCCGAGTTTCACCTGAATAACGCAG
>JAZOWT010000056.1:0-8431 GCA_045659365.1 Eubacteriales bacterium
ATATCTATTTTCGTCATTTTGTGCCTATGCACTCCTTTAAAATAATGGTTTTAGACTATTATACTACACTTTTCCCGAAAAGTCAAGGGAGAGAGGAAGTTATTTAAGAGAAAAGTATGAAGGGGGCGTCGTCCTCGGCGACCCAAAAATCTTTTCGAAAGGCGGGACGCCCAGGAGGTCGTCCCCTACACCTTCATCGCTACACCATTCTCCCCGCAGGAGAAGGCGCAGTTTAGCGCTCCATTGTAAGGCCCTCGAAGTTTGACTGGCGGAGAACCTCATAGACCGCGATAGCGACAGAATTTGAAAGGTTGTGGCAACGGAGTGTGGGGAGCATGGGGATGCGAACACACCTGTCAAGGTTGGCATTTACAAGCTCGTCGGGGAGGCCAACGGACTCCTTGCCGAAGACGAGATATGCGCCGTCGGGATAGTCGATATCGGCATAGCAGGTGCTTCCCTTTGCGGTGAAGTAATAAAGCTCTGCACCCCTATTCTGCTCTAAAAAATCTTCCCAATTCTCATAATACGTGACATCGAGCTTGCTCCAGTAATCGAGGCCGGCACGTTTTAAATGCTTGTCGGTTACCTCGAATCCAAAGGGCTTTATCATATGTAATGCCGCGCCCGTTACGGCAGCGGTGCGGGATATATTTCCGGTGTTCTGGGGTATCTCCGGCTCGTAGAGGACAATGTTTATTTTTCTCATTTTTCATCTCCGATATTTATTTTCACAACTATTATACAACCGACAATAGGTAAAATCAAGAGTGGGATAGAAATATGATAAACATATTTTAAAATATTTACAAAAATCTCTTTATTTTTCGTGTGCGATGTGTTATAATGGTGTGATTAATATAGATTATTATGCCCTTTTATAGCCATTTTGGACCTTTAGGGCAGATCGGAGATAATAATGGGACTTTTCAAAAAGCTTTTTGGCACTTACAGTGAAAAGGAAATAAAGAAGATCACGGCGACAGTCGACCAGATCGAGAGTCTGGCAGACAAATTCAGCGCACTTACCGACGAGGAGATGCGCGGATACACCGACAAGCTCAAGGGCGATCTCGCAAACGGAAAGACTCTTGACGACATACTTCCCGAGGCTTTTGCACTTGTGCGCGAGGCTGATGACAGAGTTCTTGGCAAGCGTCCGTTCCGCGTTCAGCTGATGGGTGGTATCCTCTTGCACCAGGGACGTATTGCAGAGATGAAGACCGGTGAGGGTAAGACGCTTGTTGCTACCCTGCCCGCTTACCTTAATGCGCTTACCGGCAAGGGTGTACACATCGTTACGGTAAACGATTACCTTGCTGAATACGGTTGCGACGAGATGGGACGCGTATACAACTATCTCGGACTTACTACCGGTCTTATCGTACACGGACAGAATCCCGACGAGAAGCGCAAGGCATACAATGCCGACATAACCTATGCAACCAACAACGAGCTTGGATTCGACTATCTGCGTGACAACATGGCCCTTTACAAGGAGCATCTTGTTCAGCGCGGTCACAACTTTGCCATTGTGGACGAGGTTGACTCGATACTTATAGACGAGGCGAGAACTCCCCTTATCATTTCCGGTGTGGGAGCAAAGTCTACCGATCTTTACGAAATGGCAGATAAGTGTGTAAGCCGTTTTTCAAAGCACGTGATCAAGGAGATCGACTCAAAGCAGGACAACGACGTGATCGATGAGGATTATATCGTTGACGAAAAGGCGCGCACTGCCGTGCTTACCAAGAACGGTATCGAAAAGGTCGAGAAGTTCTTCAACATTGAGAACCTTTCCGATCCCGAAAACAGCAATCTTTACCACCATATAAACGCGGCTATCAAGGCGCGTGGCGTTATGAAGCGCGACGTAGACTACATCGTCAAGGACGGCGCGGTTATTATCGTTGATACGTTCACCGGCCGACTTATGCCCGGCAGACGCTATAACGAGGGCCTGCACCAGGCGATCGAGGCCAAGGAGGGTGTTAAGATCCAGAAGGAGTCGCGCACTATCGCGACGATCACGTTCCAGAACTACTTCCGTATGTACGGCAAGCTTTCGGGTATGACCGGTACGGCTATGACCGAGGACAATGAGTTCAGACAGATCTATGCACTTGACGTTGTTGAGGTTCCTACCAACAAGCCTATGATAAGAGTTGACCACAACGATGCCGTATATCGCTCTCTTCGCGGAAAGCTGGCGGCAATCGTCGAGCAGATCAAGGCTTGTCACGAAAAGGGCCAGCCGGTGCTTGTAGGTACTGTATCTATTGACAAATCCGAGCTTATCTCCTCCCTTTTGAAGAAGTGCGGCGTTCCTCACAACGTGCTTAACGCAAAGCAGCACGCACGCGAGGCGGAGATCGTTGCACAGGCAGGTAGATACGGCGCTGTAACCATTTCCACCAATATGGCGGGACGTGGTACGGATATTATGCTTGGCGGTAACCCTGAGTATATGGCAAAGGCCGAGATGAGAAAGATGGGCATTGTGGAAAGACTCATCATTGCATCTACCGGCACGGCGGATACCGATGACAGTGAGATCCTTGAAGCACGCGCAACGTTCAATTCCCTCTTTGAAAAATACCGCGAGATGATCCGCCCCGAGGCCGATAAGGTACGTGAGGCAGGCGGTCTTTACATCCTTGGTACCGAAAGACACGAGAGCCGTCGTATTGACAACCAGCTTCGCGGTCGAAGCGGACGTCAGGGCGACCCCGGTGAATCGAAGTTCTTCATTTCACTTGAGGACGACCTTATGCGACTGTTCGGATCATCCGACAGAATAATAATGATGACCGAGAGACTCGGTCTGCCTGAGGATCAACCTATTTCCGCAGGAATCCTTTCAAACTCTATTGAAAGCGCGCAGAAGCGCATTGAGTCTAACCACTTCGAGAGAAGAAAGCACGTCCTTACCTACGACGACGTAATGAACCAGCAAAGAAAGGTTATTTACGATCAGCGTGCAGAGGTGCTTAACGGTGACGACATTTCCGACAAGATCCGCGCTATGATAACCGAGTCGGTCAGTGAGATGTTCGATACCTGCTTTGGCGGTGATGATCCTGCAGAATACAACTTTGACGAGTTTAATAACCATTATCTCGGCCTTGTCAAGGACAAGAAGGGCTTCAAGTACACCGAGGAGGAGCTTGCCGAGATCGACAAGGCAGCTTGGCGCGAGGAGCTTATAGGCGCGGCGCTTGAGTTGTATGCGTCCAAGGACAAGATGATCGAGGAGCATCCCGAGCTTCCCGCAAACATAATGCGCGAGATCGAGAAGTCGATACTTCTTCGTAACGTTGACCAGAAGTGGATGGTTCACCTCGAGGATAACGATGAGCTAAAGGAATACGTAGGTCTTAACTCCTACGCGCAGCGCGACCCTGTTGCAATATACAGACTCGAGGCCTCCGATATGTTTGACAAGATGATCCACGACATCAAGGAGGATACCGTAAGACAGGTGCTTTCGGTAAGACCCAAGACCGATGAGGCCGAGAGAAAAGAGGTCGTAAAGGTTACCGCGACCGGTGGCTCGGGCGAGCCTGCAAAGCGCAAGCCCGTTGTGGCAAACAAAAAGGTAGGAAGAAACGATCCCTGCCCCTGCGGGAGCGGTAAGAAGTATAAGAAGTGCTGCGGCGCTGACGGCTCTGAGGCATAAGATATGGGATTTGGAACACTGTTTATAGGATATTTCCTTGTCCTTAACCTTGTAAATTACGGTGCGACCGACCTTATTGCCGGCATCATTATGATGATGGCATTTTACAAGCTTCGCACTGTCAATAAGTATTTCTCGTTTGCAATACTTCCCTCCGCGCTTTTTACACTTGTGGGAGTGCCGGAGCTTGTAGAATTCGCGATGTTCCTGTTTGACAGAGATATGACGTGGATTCTTACCTACACGACTGCACCGAGATTCCTTATGCTCTGTATAATAAGCATACTGATGATGAAGGGCATCGAGCAGGTTGCCCGTGAAGTAGAGGTATACAAGACGGCAAAGAACGCGAAAAACGTTCAGCCGTTTATCTACCTTGTCTTTGGCGGTATGATGATACTTGAGCTTCCCATCACCTTTGGTGCAGAGGCAGTATGGATCAACTATGTGGCACTGGTATTCCTGCTCGGATGCTTTGCACTAACTCTTTACAGCCTCTCGGTTATATATTCCGCTTACAGGTGGATCTGTATGCCCGAGGACGTTGACAACGAGGTGGAGGACAAGCCCTCGCGCTTCGGAATAGTTAACAGCTTCCGTCAGCATCAGGAAAAGAGAAACCGCGAGTATGCCGAGTACAAGCTTGAAAAAATGAAAAATAAGGCCTCGAAGAAAAAGAGGAAATGAAAACAATGAAGAAAAACACGAACGTCAGGGCGGCGTATCCGCTTGCGATACTCTCCCTCATTCTGCTTTGTAACCCTAATGTCGGTGTGGTTGACGTGCTTCCCGATTTTATTGCCTGCTTTATCCTGGCAAGGCTTTTAAGCCCGGGTGTGGATAGGGCGCCCTACTTTGCAGAGGCCAGAGTAGCTCTTATGCGCCTTGGCTGGTTGAACGTTGCAAAGATAGGCGGACTTATCATAATCGGATATTCAAGAATGCAGAACGCATTCGGAAACGACACATCCGTCGTTGTGGTAACCGTATTCTCTGTGGCAGAGCTTATGCTCGGGATCATGGCGGCGAGGGCACTCTTCAATGCACTCTTCGGTCTTGGAGAGCGCACCGAGATGAATGCTACGATAAAGGACACCGACAAGGTGAAGCCGTCCGGCATGCCTACAAACACCTTTGCCTTTCTCACGGTAAAGGCTGCATTCAACGTGATCCCCAACCTGTTTTTGCTTACAAAGGTTGATGAGAACGGCATGATATCAACAGTATCAAAAGGCTATTCCGTCGTGCTTGCCACCTCAACGCTTCTTGTACTGATATGCGGTGTGGCGTGGTGTGTAACGACCTTAAAATATCTGAAATTGATACATAAAGAGGGGCAGTTTTACTCTTCGATATATGGTCTTTCAGATCCGGACAATGAAGAGCGCATTATAAAAAAGCATATATGCGCAAGGGCTAAGGCACCCTTGACACTGCTTGTCATAGCGGTCATAACACTTATAGATATAAAGTTTGACAACACGTTTGGAATAAATCTTGCGCCGAATTTTATATTTGGAATTATGTCACTCATAGCGGTATTAAAGCTTCGCAAAACTACAAAAAAGGGGCTTGCGCCTGCATTTATGCTTGCCGCGGCTTACACCGTAGTATCTTTTGAATCGTTTATTATGGAGAGTAAGTTCCTTTACGATTACGGATACTCTGCCCTGCTTCACGACGGTGTTGCGCATTCTGTATACAATGCAGTCGAGGTGCTTGCTGTTATAGAGCTGGTGACCTTATCGGCATTTGCCGTTATGCTTGGAAGATTGCTCATTTCATTTGCATATACGAATACGGCACTCGCCCCAAGCGACGAAAGATACTCGCGCACCGATGCTGATTTTCACCGCTCGGTAAAGCGCAGGATCGTGATCTTCGTATCGATGATAATTACCGTGGGGCTGATCAGATGCATCGCGGTTTTCTCAAACGGACATGCCAGATTGATACTTAACCAGCAGGCAACAGCTACCGTAAGCTCTGCTTTGCCCTTTATGGGTGCGGTGGCTACGGCGCTCGTTGTGGTGCTTATAGCTTTTTCCTACGTCATATTCTCCTCCCTCAAGGAGGACGTAGATCTGAAATACGGAGGCGAGTAATATGAAAAGATTTTCTTTGATCATACTCTGTGCGTTGATCATGCTCGTGGCATGTATCTCCCTTTCCTCCTGCTCCGGTGAGGACGTTGAGGGCGGCGTTATATACAACGGTGTCTGGGCTGTCGGATGCGAGGGCGGTGTAAGTGAAATCACACTGCGCGACGGTACTGTCGGCATTAAAACAGGCGCCTTCAGCGGACACAGTGAGATCACGAAAATAACCATTCCCGACAGTGTGAGCACTGTTATGCGCGATGCCTTTGCAGGCTGCGACGGAATTGTTACCATGACTGCCGGCGTACGTTACGTTGACGGTTGGGTAATAAGCGCATCCGACACTGTTAGCGATGTGAAGCTCGTCGAGGGAACGCGCGGAATTGCAGACGAGGCATTTTACGATTGCAATAGCATTTTGACCGTTGATATTCCCAAGAGCGTAAATTACATCGGCTCCCGTGCATTCTACGGATGCAACAATATTGTAAGCCTTTCTCTGCCCTTTATCGGTGCGGAAAGGGGCGGCACCCTAAACACTCACTTTGGATATCTTTTCGGCGCTTCTGATCCTGAAAAGAATGCATCACAGGTTCCTGCAACTATTGAGAGTGTAAGTATTACCGGTGATACGGCAATTTGCGACAAGGCATTTCTCAAATGTGCATCGATAAAGACGATAAACATCGACGGAAACGTCGAGTATATTGGCAACAACGCGTTCAGCGAGTGTGCCTCGCTTTCTGAGTTCAACGTAAATGGCTCGTATAAGAGTGTTGGCGATTATGCATTCTTCAGATGCCGCGCACTTAAGAACGTTGATCTGCCGGAGGGACTCACGGATATCGGCAACTACGCGTTTGCTATATGCAGAAGCCTTGAGGCAATCGAGACTCCGAGCACTCTTAAAAACATAGGTGAGGGCGCATTTGTTCAGTGCGATAGCGCAAAGGTTCTTACTCTGCCCGACGGACTGGAATATATAGGACAGCAGGCATTCGACGCCTGTAACGCGCTCACAAGCGTTACCCTGCCCGCGTGCGAGATGGAGATAATGGTGTTCTACAAGTGCGACAACCTCATTGAGGTAACCGTGTCGGAGGGGTTGGAGGCACTGCCGCTTGGCACGTTTGAAAGCTGCACCGAGCTTAAAAAGGTAACCCTGCCCGAAAGCCTTACCGAAATATGCGAAAACGCGTTCTTCGGCTGCACGTCACTTATAGACGTAAACATCGGAGAAAACGTAACGAAGATTGGAAAGACGGCATTTGCACAGTGCTACTCTCTCGAGTCGATCGATCTGCCCGCATCTCTTGAAGAAATGGGACAGCAGGCATTTTACGGTGCAGACTGTGTAGTCAAGACTGCCGAGGGTGTATCCGTTGTAGACGGTTGGATAGTTGGTGCACCTGCATCAATCACCAAGGTGACCATCAACGAGGGCATTATAGGTATTGCAAACGGCGCATTTGTTGAGTGCTATATTCTTACCGACGTTTACTATGGCCCCGGTGAGACTGAATTTGCAAAAATCAAAATCGGCGAGGAAAACGAGCCGTTGACTGAAGCCGCAATTCATTACGATTAAATAGCAAAAAGGCTTGACCGCGTGGTCAAGCCTTTTCTATTTCGGGTCGCCCGGAGGTCGACCCCTACGATGAAATTGTAAAAATTGGGGCGGGGCGCCCGGAGGTCGACCCCTACGATATAATCGTTATTTTTCGGGTGCTATGCAGAGGACGACCTCCCGGGCATCCCGTGTTACCCATTATTTTGCGGCGTTGTAAAGCTTTGTAGAAATCTCGGAGATCTTTGCATCGGGGCGAGAGGCACCGTTGCACACAGCCGCGAATATTTCCATTACCTCGGTTGCGGCGGCATCGACCGTTTCGTTACGGAGGAAGTCGTCGAAGAGGGGGGCTATTTCGGGCATTGAGAGGTAGTCGCGCTTATTGAGATCGCAACGACGCGCGACAGACTCGGGAGTTGCGCCGGTACGCGCAGAGAGGCGACCGTTGATAACCGAGAGATCCTCATAGACGTAGAGGATCACGGAGCGGAAATCAAAGTTGCCGCGACGCAGACTTTTTGCACCCTCGATGTCAAGGACAAGGAGGGGTGTTTTACCCTCGGAGTGAATACGCTCAACCTCTGAGGCGGGTGTGCCGTAGAGGTTTCCACCATATTCCATATATTCAAGCATCTTTCCTGACTCAACACGGCCGAGGAACTCCTCGCGAGTGAGATAGAGATATTCGGAGTCGTTGCCGTCACCTCGAGGTGCGCGTGTGGTAGCGGAACGAACGAACTCAAACGACGGATCTATCTCCACTACCCTGTTTGCTACTGTGGTCTTTCCCACTCCGCTGGGGCCCACTATTACGAGTATGGCGCTCATTATCTCTTAGGGGTGATAACTTCAACGCCGCCCATATAAGGACGAAGAGCTACGGGGATATTTACCGAGCCGTCTGCATTGAGGTTATTCTCAAGGAATGCGATAAGCATACGTGGGGGTGCAACAACGGTGTTGTTGAGAGTGTGAGCGAGATAGTTCTTGCCGTCCTCACCCTTTACGCGGATCTTAAGGCGGCGAGCCTGTGCATCACCAAGGTTGGAGCAAGAGCCGACCTCAAAGTACTTCTGCTGTCTG
>JAZOWT010000057.1:0-4557 GCA_045659365.1 Eubacteriales bacterium
TGGCGCGCCCAGGAGGATTCGAACCTTCGACCTACCGGTTCGTAGCCGGGCACTCTATCCACTGAGCTATGGGCGCGTACTTTGGAGCGAGTGATGGGAATCGAACCCACGCGACCAGCTTGGAAGGCTGGAATTCTACCATTGAACTACACTCGCATTCGTTGACAGCCTTTATATAATACCATAAAATATCTTATTTGTCAATACTTTTTTTAATCTTTTTGAATATTTTTTTAAAATTATCGGTAGTGGAGTTTTTAATGACAAAAAACCTCATCTTTCTATTGACTTGTATTCCTTTTTTTGATAAAATCTATATAAAATAATTAAAAGGAGGGGTCGAAAAATTGAAGTTTACCTTCGTTCCTGAATACAGATTCGAAACCTTTGATCGAGCTACGGTGGATTTCTTGATTTCAAAGGGAATCAAGGGTATAGTTCTTGATGTAGATAACACGCTTGAGCCCTATGAAAACCCTGCCCCTACCGAACGTGTGGTCACGTGGCTTGACTCCCTTAAGCAAAACGGCATTAAGGCCGCGATAGTGTCTAATAATGATAGCGAGAGAATTGACCTTTTTAATAAGGATTTGGGATTGCCTGCTTATAGCAAGTCCGGAAAGCCGTTCAAAAAGAATGTTCTTCGCGCTATGTCTGATATGGGCACAACTCAGGAAAACACCATACTGATGGGAGATCAGGTGTTTACCGATGTATGGGCGGCACACAATTCGGGCATACCTGCAATACTGGTACCGCCGATAAAGGATAAAACAGATTTGTTAACCAAGTTCAAGCGCTTGCTGGAAAAGCCTGTGCTTAAAAAATACGAAAGAAAGAACAGGGAAGTCTAATTCTATGTCAGCATTTTTTGGCCCCGGTGGCAATAGTGAGGCATTTAAGCTTGCGGGCGGCAAGTCAACGCTCGATGCTCCTAAATTCGTTTCCTCAATAGGGCTTGATGCATACGAGTATGAAGCAGGAAACGGAATTGCATCATCGCCCGCCATGCTTGCGGCAATTGGCGAGCAGGCGAGAATTCACAACGTAAAGATGTCGTTTCATACACCTTACTTTATCTCCCTTTCCGGAGTAGAGGAGGAAAAACGACTCAAAAGTATAAAGTACATCGCAGAGAGCCTTGACGCCGCGTATCTGCTCGGTGCAAAAACCATAGTGGTTCACACCGGCTCAGCTGCTAAAATAACAAGAGACGAGGCAATGCGTCTCGCTGCGGACACGCTTGTAAAAACACTTTCACAGGTCGATACCCGCGGCATAAAAATCGGTCTTGAAACTATGGGAAAGATAAATCAGCTTGGAACACTCTCTGAGGTTCTTGAGCTTTGTCGTATAGATTCTGCATTTGTTCCGGTCGTTGATTTTGGACATCTTAATGCCCGCGATTGCGGAGGTGTGTTCAAAACCTCTGACGATTATATGCGAGTATTTGATGAAATCGATAGAAAACTTGGGGCAGAGATTGCTTGCAACCTCCATTGTCACTTCTCCAAGATTGAGTGGACGGACAAGGGTGAGAAAAAGCATCTGACCTTTGCAGACACTGTTTACGGCCCTGACTACGAGCCGCTCATAGAAGCGATCGTAAAGCACTCACTCACTCCTACCATAATCAGTGAGTCTGCAGGAACGCAGTCGGACGATGCGCTCACAATGAAGAAATATTACAAGGAGCTCCTTAAATGAACAGACTTACGTCACTTAGAGAGAATATGAAAGCGCGCGGCTTCGATGCTGTTATAATCCTGGACGAGCTTAACCAGCGCTACTTGTCTGAGTTTGCATTCACCGACGGCCTGCTACTTATCACACAAAATACTGCACACCTCATAACCGACTTCCGCTATTACGAAATGGCTCTTGCTAAGGCAAATAAGGGATTTGAGGTAGTGATGCCATCCGATAGAGGTGCATTGATTGATACTGTACTGAAGGAGCAGGGAGTATCCGTTGTTGGATTTGAGGGATCGTTTGTTTCATATGAGGTGTACGATTCATATGCAAAGAAATTCCCCTATGTGTCTTTCGTAAGCGTTGGTGATATGCTCGCGGTTATGCGTAAGATCAAGTCTTCTGATGAGATAGAAAAGATGCAGCTCGCACAGAATATAACCGACAAGGCTTTCTCTCATATCCTTGGGATGATCACGCCAGAAATGACCGAGCTTGACGTTGCGGTAGAGCTTGAGTATGCAATGCGCAAAAACGGTGCTGACGGATTTGCATTTGATACGATTGCTGTTTCCGGCGATGCATCGGCACTCCCGCACGGAACACCTCGCAACGTTAAGCTTCGCCCCGGCTTCCTCACGATGGACTTTGGTGCAAAGTTTGACGGATATTGCTCGGATATGACACGTACCATAGTTATTGGCAAAGCGGATGCCGAAATCAAGAAGCTTTATAACACTGTTCTTAATGCACAGCTTGCCGCTCTCGAATATCTGCGCGAGGGTGCGGATTGCGGAGAGGCTGACAAGGTAGCGCGCGATATCATCGATGCGGTCCCGGAATTCAACGGTGCGTTTGGTCATTCTCTTGGCCATTCGATCGGACTTTACGTTCACGAAACTCCCGGTCTTTCTAAGCGCGGATTCGGTACAAAGCTTTCTGCAGGACAGGTTACCTCCGTTGAGCCCGGTATCTATTTGTTTGGAAAATACGGCTGCCGAATCGAGGACATGGTAGCAATAGAGAAGGACGGCGTGTACAATTTCACACATTCTACTAAAGAATTGATAGAAATTTACTGATTTGTGCAAAAAAAATCGATTTACCTATTGCAAAATCGAGAAAAATATTGTAAAATATATCCGTATAGTATGAGGACTGCGCTCATTTCGAGTAGGTTGTGGCGGATCGGCAGCCTCTTTCAATAAATTTTTTCGCCAAGAAAGAAAAAGAAACATGTTGACAGCAGGTGATTTTAAAAATGGTGTTACCTTCGAGATGGAAGGCAAGGTATACCAGGTAATCGAGTTCCAGCACGTTAAGCCCGGTAAGGGAGCTGCATTCGTTAGAACCAAGTACAAGGATGTTATTACCGGTACTATTCGTGAGCAGTCCTTCAACCCCACCGCAAAGTTCGAGAACGCAGTTATCGAGCGTAAGGATCTTGAGTATCTTTACAATGATGGTGAGCTTTACTACTTCATGGATCCCGAGACCTATGAGCAGATTCCTCTTAACCAGAGCCAGCTTAATGACAACTTCAAGTTCGTTAAGGAGAACACCGTTTGCCGTATCTCTTCCTTTAAGGGCAACGTATTCTCCGTTGAGCCTCCTACATTCGTAGAGCTTGCAGTAACCGAGACTGAGCCTGGCGTTCGTGGCGATACCGCTACTAACGTTACCAAGCCCGCTACTCTTGAAACCGGTGCCGTTGTTAAGGTTCCGATTTTCATCAACGAGGGCGACGTTCTTAGAATCGATACCAGAACCGGAGAGTATCTCGAAAGAGCATAATCTCACAATCGCTCTCTCGAAAATGGGAGAGCGATTTTTACAAACAAATTACGAAAAGAGGATTGAGTAATGAATATCAATAAGGAATCTGCATATCTTCGTGGTCTTCTTGAGGGCTACGAGCTTGATTCTAATAAGAAGGAAACTAAGCTTTTCACAAAGATGCTTGAGCTTATCGATGAAATGGCAGATCACATCACCGCCCTTGAGGCAGACAATGCTGAGCTTCGTGAGTATGTAGAAGAGCTTGATCAGGATCTCGGTGCGGTAGAGGAAGATCTCTACGTTACCGATGAGGATGATGAGTACTACGACGAGGAAGAGGATGACGAGTACGATGAGTACGACGATGAGGAGGATTACTACGAGATCGAGTGTCCCTCTTGCGGCGAGGTAGTTTGCTTCGACGGTTCTCTTGATCCTGATAACCTTGTATGTCCCGCATGCGGCGAGAAGATCGCTGACGTTGAGTTTTGCGACGGAGAGTGCGAGGAGTGTGAGGATAAGATTTGTGAGGACAAAGAGTAATTTTGTCTGATTAAAAGCGGAGGGCTGGTAGCCTTCCGCTTTTTTTGCGAAACTAACAAAAAATATTTTCCAAAACTATTGACTTTTAACAATATATGTTGTATAATATATCGACGCTTATGTTTAGGCTCGAAAAGTGTGCAAACACGCCTAATGTAGCGATTTTACACGAAAGTGAGGTGCTTTTTCATGTTCGCTATTTTCGTAACAGGTGGAAAGCAGTACAAGGTTTCCGAGGGTGACGTAGTTTTCGTAGAGAAGCTTGGCGTTGCTGAAGGCGAGAAGGTTACTTTTGATAACGTTCTTGTTGTTTCCGGTGAGACCCTTACTGTTGGTACTCCCAAGGTAGAAGGCGCAACCGTAGTTGCAACTGTTGTTAAGAACGGTAAGTCAAAGAAGATTGACGTTATCAAGTACAAGTCCAAGAAGAACGAGAAGAAGAAGATCGGTCATCGTCAGGACTACACTAAGATCCAGATCGAAAAAATCGAGGCTTAATTTTAACAATGACGACAGTAATCTTTTATAAGACCAATGGATTTT
>JAZOWT010000058.1:0-20246 GCA_045659365.1 Eubacteriales bacterium
GTGATAAGAACCCAACCGATAAAGGGCATAAGTGCCTGAAAAAACGCAAAAACACCCGCAACTGTGCAGATCTTTGTTTTTTTCATGCCGGGGTCATTAAGTCCGTTTGCAAGGGAAACCGAGAAGGCGTCCATCGCAAGACCAATTCCAAGAAGAATACTGCTGAAAAATAACGAAAAGCTAAGATCCATTTTCTATTTCCTCGTATATTGTTTTTAACATAAAAATAAGGCACGGCTTAACCGTACCCCAAACCTCAAAATGACAGAGAAATCCCATGTACGGTATACCACATACATGAGTCTCGCGGATTAAAGCAAGCCAGACCAAATGGTCAGCATGTTGACTTGCTACGCACTCACGTGCGCTCGCTACTCCCTCACAACTTGCATTATTCTACCATACTTTTCCTCGTTTGTCAACCCCTGACGGTAAAAAAGAAGCGCACCCACAAACGTGAGTGCGCCGTTATTGATCATGCCTCGGAGAACTGATCCTTTCCCACTCCGCAAAGCGGACATTCAAAATCCTCAGGCAGGTCCTTAAAATTTGTACCGGGTGCTATGCCGTTTTCGGGATCGCCGACTGCCTCGTCATACTCCCAACCGCATACATCGCATACATATTTCATTGTTTTTGCTCCTTTTTGTTAGATTTCTGCTTTCCAAAGACCGTGCAGGTTGCAGTAGGCATATGCCGCAACAGGCTTCTCGTCAGCAAGCGCAAAGCTTACCACAGGCGCTTTGCCTACCTCAAGGCACTTGCGCTGGCCACCCTTGTCCGTCTGGAGATATACCCACTCGATGTTATGTTCTGGCGCCATGGGGTGCTCGATCGCACCGACACAAACCGTTACGATATTACCCTCGATCTTAACTTCGGGTATATGCTTTTCGCGGCTCGCTTCCACAACACCGGGCTCGATCTTGGTCATCTTCTGACCGCAGCACATCATAGGCACTCCTGACTCGTTGATCATACCTACAAGATTACCACACTTTTCGCAAATAAAAAACTTATTGTTGTTACACATAGTTGAAAAAACCTCCGTCTGTAATATTAGTTTTAACTTCATTTTTAAAATTAATTAGTTGATTTTGTTTTTGCAGATCTCATCTGCCATAAGCTTGAGTTCGTTTTCTGTTTCCTCATTCGGTGATGATTTGATCGTTACCGATTTTTCGATGAAGGAAATATTCTTGCACTCGTTCAGCTTTGCTCGCATTACCTTTGCCGCCATGGGCGCCCAGCTTCCGTTTTCGATCAGTGCCACGGTGCGCTTCTGGTAGTTGCGCTCTACAAGGTGTGAGAGAAACTCTCTCATAGGGGGAAAGACGTCTGCGTTATAGGTCGAGCTTGCAAGCACCACGGTAGAGTATTTGAATGCTTTTGCCGTCGCCTCTGCCATATCGCATCTTGCAAGATCGATGGCCTCAACCTTGGCACCGCTTGACTTCAGGATCTCTTCAAGCTTCAGTGCCGCCCTCCGAGTGTTTCCGTAGATAGAAGCGAATGCAATCAGCACTCCGTCGCATTCGGGACAGTAGCTTGACCAGGTATTGTAAAGCCCGATATAATAGCCAAGATTCTCGTTTAGTATGGGCCCGTGTAACGAACAAATGACTCTGATGTCGAGCGCGGCTGCTTTTTTGAGCACCGCTTGCACCTGCGCACCGTATTTTCCGACAATTCCGATGTAGTATCGTCTTGCCTCGTCGATCCACTCGTCTTCTACGTCAAGCGCACCGAATTTTCCAAAAGCATCTGCCGCAAAAAGCACCTTTTCGGTACTCTCGTAGCTCATGATGACCTCCGGCCAATGCACCATCGGTGCGGTAATAAAGTTAAGTGTATGGTCCCCGAGCTGGAGGGTATCTCCCTCACATACCACAATTCGCTCATCGGCAAAGTCTGTGCCGAAAAAGTTGTTCATCATCGCAAATGCCTTTGCCGATGATACGATGACCGCCCCCGGAAACTCGTTCTTAAACAATCTGATATTCGCTGAGTGGTCCGGCTCCATGTGGTGTACTATAAGATAGTCGGGAGATCTTCCGTCAATTGCGGATCTTACGTTTTTTATCCATTCTTCGCCAAACTCGGCATCGACCGTGTCAAGCACCGCAATTTTTTTGTCAATGATTACGTACGAGTTGTATGCCATTCCGTTTGGCACCTTGTACTGTCCCTCAAACAGGTCAATTTTGTGGTCGTTAACGCCAACGTATTTTATGCTTTGTGAGATTTCCATTTTAAAATCCTTTATGTGTATATTTATATTTGACATGAAATTTAGTAAAAATTCACTCGATTTGCTGAAATGTACTTGATTTTACAATTACATTATACTATAATGTTTAGAGAAAATATGTTGAATTTTCAACAAAATGTGGGGAAATATGGAAAAATATCTTGAAATTTTGAAAAAATGTCCTCTTTTTTACGGATTTGAGCCGGAAGGAGTAGAAAGGATCGTCGGTTGCCTTGGCGCACGCGTTTTGTCCTTTGATAAAAAGGAAGTGATACTCAGCGAGGGGGCCAGCGCGCGTAATATCGGTATTCTTCTTTCCGGATTGATCCATATCGTTCAAGTAGATTATTACGGAAATCAGACCATTCTTGCCGATGCCCATCCCTCAGACCTGTTTTGTGAGTCGTTCGCCTGTGCGGGGGTTGAGTCACTGCCGGTTTCGGTGGTGGCAAGCGAGCCGTGTGAGGTGTTCCTTTTTCCGGCCGGCGGAGTTCTTCACACCTGTGAAAAGAACTGCGAGTATCATCGCAGAATGATATTCAATCTCGTTCACGATCTTGCCGATAAGTCGCTTGAACTTCACCAAAGAATAAAAATTGTCTCTAAGCGCACCACAAGGGATAAGCTTATGGAGTACCTTAAGGTGCAGGCCTCCGGGTCAGGAAAAAACAGCTTTGAGATCCCTTATGATCGCCAGGAGCTTGCTGATTATCTCGAGGTTGATCGCAGTGGCCTTTCTGCTGAAATAGGAAAATTAAAGCGAGAGGGAATTATCGAAAATCGCAAAAGGCATTTTACCATTTTGTAAATTTAAAAGCACCGATACAGTAAAATATCGGTGCTTTTTTAACATAAATTATTAGAATTAAAGGCATTCGATCTGTGTATTGAGAAATGCCTCCGGGAATTTTGCAGCATCAAGATCGCGTCCGGTGGCTGTAGATATATTCCTGATCTTAACCGTTTCGGGTACAACGTAAGCATAAGGCTTGCCGGGCTCGAAGTTCTGGTCGTAGTTGGGGAGGATATACAAGGGGCCCCACATAGTGCTGTCCGCTTCGTCTACAAACAAACCGTCGATCTCGATATAGTTGGGCATAGAGCACACGTAACCGAAATCGTGATCACCCGAGTTCGCACCCGCGATGATAAAGGGATTTCTGCCGGTTGGAGTCCAGGTGCAGTTCTTGACCTTTATCGTTCCCTCGAAGAACGATCCGTAATCGGGGCGCAGGTTGATGAATGAGCCCGCCGCAACACTCGAATTCTCTATAACGAAATCGCCAAATCCGATAAGATTAACTCCCTGCCAGCCAAGCTTACAGTTCCTTATAGTAGCATTGGTTACACCGCAGTGTGCATCATATCTCGATATCTCGCAGTCCTCAAGAAGCACGTTCTTCGAGAAGTTAGAGCCCATAAGACCCCAATAGTTCGTGTCGTTTATATCCTTTGTCTGCTTTACACCGCGCAGGGTAAGTCCAACTGCCGCCTTGATATTGATATCGTACGTTCCCATGGGAACTGTCTTGCCGGGGATCGCGCTCTGCGTATGGTAGATAAAATGGGGAGTAAGCAAGCAGTCCTCGAGTACAAAGTTGTAGCACTCGTTAGCCATTATAAATCCGCGGTACGGAGCGCCATGATCTCCCTCGCCTTCAACAAGGTGGGTAATGCAGCGAAGAGTTACATTAGATCTCTCAACCACGATGTTTCTAAAGTGGTAGTTATAGAGTGACTCGGCCTGATTTGCAATAGTTGTGAAAACACCGCCCTCAATTACGATGGGCTTATCGTCTGCGCTCTTTGCATATGCGCTTGTGATGGTGGGATAGTCCCAGTCAACGCTTCCGATCACGCCTCCGTCAGCATCAACAACAAAGCAGTCTGATGCCTCGCCGCCGCTATTCTGGTTGAGTCCCTTGCGTATAAAAACGCGTCTGTTTTCATTGAAAACTCGTACGAAGACCTTACCCGTGTGAGAAAAATCGACCTTTTTCTGGTTTTTTGTAAGGGAGGTGATGTCGGGTGTGAACGTCTCACCGTCACCCTCAACCTGGAAAATGACGTTCTCTATATTTTCAATTTTTCTGTCGTCTATGATGAAGGCCGCCTTGCCCCAATGCGTGCTGGTCTTTACAGTAACGGTTACATCCTTACCGCCTATGTAATAGGTTTTTCCGTCGGTTGCATATACCTCAAGGCCGTTTGCATTCGCGTAATCATGACAGGCCTTTATAGCCTCGATGTCATCATGCACTCCGTCGCCAATAGCACCGAAATCCTCGTAGATAGCTATTCTTTTCTCCATAGCAAAGCTCCTTGCCAAGATTCGTTATATAGTCTTATTATAAATAATAATGCTCAAAAAGTCAATCCGCAAAAACATTTTTTCAAAAAACTCGTTGACAAAGTATAAAATTCAGTGGTATAATTTAGTATAATTTTTGATTTATTCGCGGTGCAGTAACTCTTTTTTTGCTTCTGAAATAGACTGATTACAAAAGAAATTCAGGAGAGAAAAATGAGTAGCTTTGTGATAAACGGAGGCAAGCGCCTCGCGGGTAGGATCTGTGTCGGCGGATCAAAAAATGCCGTACTGCCCATGATATTTTCTACCGTTTTGATGTACGGGCAGTCTGTAATTGTCGGAGTTCCCGATATAACCGATGTTCGCGTCGCACTCTCTCTGATTTCCGATCTTGGGGCAGTGTGGTATATGGACGGTGACAGGCTTTACGTAGATACTGCACATCTTGAATATGTTACCCCGAATGCCGACCTTTCTTCGCGCATACGGGCATCTGCATATCTGCTCGGTGCGTGTCTTGGTCGCTTTGGCCGTGCTGACATTTGTACTGTTGGTGGGTGCAGCTTCGATAATCGTCCGATCGATATGCATATCAGTGCCGCAACCAAGCTTGGTGCGGAGTGTGAAAAATGTGAAATTACAGCAAAAACGTTACACGGGTCTGATATAATCTTCGAAAAAACATCGGTTGGCGCCACAATTAATGCTATTTTGATGGCTTCGGCCGCAAAAGGTAAGACTCGTATTTTTGGCTATGCACGTGAGCCTCATGTGTATTCACTTATCAACTTTCTTGTCAGTGCAGGCGCTTGTATCAAGCCATGTAACGAATATATCGAGATAGAAGGCAGGGTCCTTCATGGCGGCAGCGGTGGAGTTATACCTGATATGATAGAGGCCGGGACGTATCTCGCACTATCCCTTGCCGCTCGCTCTGATCTTGAGATCTTTGGTGCATCGCGTGAGGACCTTGATTCGTTTGTGCATGCTTTGGTAAATGCCGGCGCATGTATACGGCTTGGCGCTTCATCTATCGTTGCCGATGGCGAGTTTGATGAGCCGGCAATTATTACCGCCGCCCCGCACCCCGCGTTTGCCACCGATCTTCAACCTCAAATGGTGCCGCTTCTTGCCACGTTTTGCGGCGGCAGAATAACCGATACTGTGTGGCATTCACGCTTCGGATACCTCACTGAGCTTGCAAAGCATGGTATAGAATATGACTGCTCCGGCAATACCGCATTTATCAAACCGTCAAGGATTTGTCCCGCGCGCACGGTTGCACCTGATTTGCGTGGCGGTGCGGCTCTGCTTATAGCAGCACTGGTATCAGACGGAGAAAGCATCATAGACTCCGCACAAATAATTAAGCGTGGATACGAAAATATAGTTGAAAAACTCCGATTGGTCGGAGCAGAGATATACGAAATCTGAAAGGAATTTTAAACATGAAAAGAATAATGACTATCCAGGATATTTCCTGTGTCGGCAAGTGCTCTCTTACTGTTGCACTTCCGATTATATCTGCCGCCGGTGTTGAGGCCGGTGTTCTTCCTACCGCAGTGCTCTCAACTCATACTGCATTTCCAAAGTTCACATTCCGTGACCTTACAGATGAGATTGCTCCCATAGGCAACACCCTCAAGGAATTAGGCATCGATTTTGATGCGATCTATACCGGATATCTGGGCTCGTTCGAGCAGCTTTCCTTGGTTGGAAGCTTTATCGATGACTTTAAGAAAAATGACACCTTTGTTCTTATAGACCCTGTAATGGCTGATAACGGCAAGCTTTACACCGGATTTACCGAGGAATTTGCTCATGCTATGGCGGGCCTTTGTGCAAAGGCGGATCTTGTAGTGCCAAACATTACCGAGGCGGCATTTATGCTTGGTATTCCTTATAACCCCAATTATGACGAGGAGTACATAAGATCTCTTCTTAAGCAGCTCACAACCCTCGGTTGTCCCCGTGCCGCCCTCACCGGCATCAGCTTTAACGACTCCGAGATCGGTGTTTACTATTATGACAGCACCACCGACAGCTACTTCAAGTACTTCAACGAGAAGCTTCCTGTTGCCTACCACGGTACCGGTGACACCTATGCCTCCGCGGCTCTTGGCGCAATTATGCGCGGCATCTCGATCGAGGACTCCCTTGCTATCGCGGTTGATTTCACCCTCGAGAGTATGAAGAAGACCGAGGAGGATCCGAACCACCGCTTCTACGGTGTCAATTTCGAGTCCGCTCTTCCTTATTACATCAAGCTTATCGAAAACGCAATATAAAACAAATGCCGAAGCATCCCTCTGATGCTTCGGCATTATTTTTCATCATTTTCTGCGTCTTTTTCTCTCTCTTTTGCGCCCAAGCGCGGCAAAGATCGTGCTTATAAGCATAAACGCGCCAAGATTTGTGACGCTCAGAAGCGGAAGTCCTCCGTTACCTCTGACAAGCCCTATCATCAGCATTATCAAAGAAACGAAAAGGGCAGAGAGCACAGCAGGAAGCATGCCGCCATCCCCCTTATATCTCGAGGTTGCAAAGCCGGAGGCGGCTGCCGTTACAAAAAGTGCTATCATTCCGCACAGACCTGTGTGCGCGGTGGGATTTTCGACTCTGCTTAAAATAACCGCTCCTATGAGTGAGGTAGCGAGAAAAAGCACTACCGAAAAAATAATTCCGAAAACAAGCGCACGCGCTCCGCTTTTTGGCGCACCGCCTCTCGTCACTGTCCTTGACATAAGAAAATCCTCCGAATAAGGTTGTACTAAAGCCTATTCGGAGGATATTTCTTTTATGACAATTATTTGCTCTCTTCGGTTGCCTCAGCACCCTCGTTCTTAGCCTCGAGGATAGCCGCTGCCTTGTCAGCTGCCTTAACGTCAACGCTTCTGATAGCTGCCTTGAGGAAACGGATCTTGGTCTTGTCCTTGGTGGTCTCAAGCACAAAGGTCTCAGCCTTTACAGAAACTACCATACCAATGATACCGCCGATGGTGGTTACCTCGTCGCCTACCTGAAGATTGTCGCGCTGCTCAGCTTCCTTCTGCTCCTGCTTCTTGTTCTTGCGGGAGGTGAAGATAAAGAAAACTACGAGAACTGCAAGAAGGATACCGTATACGATCCATGTGCTTCCGCCGCCGGTGGTTCCTTCCTCAAGCAAAAATCCAAAATTAAACATTTCTTGAATACCTTTCTATTTTTCTAACATACCTATTATATCATCTAAAAAAAATATTTCAATACGAAAAGCGAAAAATTTATAAAAATTACATAAATCCGCTCGCCACAGAGTGTTGTTATTTTTTGTTTTCCTCTGCAGCCTGTGTGATGGCCTTGATAACTCTTGTGGGATACAGCCACCAGTCGCGGCACCATACTCTGAGTATAGTCCAACCGCGGGATTCAAGAAATTTAGGCTTGTACACGTCGCGCTCAAGCGTTGATTTGGATCCGGCAAAGGCATCCTTGTCAAGCTCAACACCGACAAGGTACTTGTCCTTTTTCTTGTCATATACGGCAAGGGAGATGCGGTTGTTACGGTTGCCTATTTTCGTATCGACTGTGTATCCAAGCTTTTCAAGCTTTTCCTTTATCTGGTCCTCTACCGATGCCATAGGCACGATAGCCGCCTCTGCAATACGCTCGGTCGGATCAAGCTCAGCAAGCACTGCCTTTGCGTCGCTATCCTTTCCGTTGGAAACTGCGCGCACGTAGGTGAGGTACTGCTTGAGAAGCTTGGGGCCAAGATGCTTTGAGGTATCTACCTTAAGCTCCTCGGGCTCGATGCTTGTTACAACGTAGATCTTCGACTTTGCTCTCGTGATCGCAACGTTAAGACGGTTCTCGCCACCCTCTGCGGAAAGCGAGCCGAAGTTAGTGTAAAGCTTGCCCTCCTCATTTCGTGCATATGCGATAGAGAAAATGATTATATCGCGCTCGTCACCCTGTACGTTTTCAAGGTTCTTAACGAACAGGCTGATATCCTCACCGTTTTCTATGCGGTGCTTTTCGTTGAGTATGAAGGAACGGAATTCGGGATTGGTCGCCGATTCCTTATCGATCATATCATTGATGCAGGTCTGCTGATCGCTGTTAAACGTGATGATGCCTATGCTCTCGCCGTTCTTTCTTTCCTTGGAAATACGTGAGAGCAGGGCAACGACCTCCTCCGCCTCGGCAACGTTGCGGCGATCCACCCAGGTACCCTTTACCTTGATACGCTCGATCGGTCTGTTTCCGAGCGACTTGGACGTATTGGGCGCAACCTGAAGCGATGCGGAATAGAACGCGTTGTTGGAGAAATCGATAAGCTCACTGTGTCGGCTTCTGTAATGATAGCTGAGGTTCGCGCTTCCGTATCTTGCTACCGCCAGATCAAGCAGGCTCTCTACCTCGAGTGCGGCCTGAACAGAGAAGTCCTCGATTTCCGAGGGATCGCCACCGAGATAACGCTTCATGAACGTAGTTGACGGACGAAGCTGCTTTGCATCTCCCGCCACGACAATGCTCTTGCCACGGTATATCGTGGGAATGGTGCTTTCGATAAATACCTGCGATGCCTCATCGAAGATAACGACGTCGAACATATTCTTCTTAAGCGGAAGAATAGCTGATACGTTTTCGGGTGAAAGAAGCCAGCAGGGGAAGAGGGAAAGAACAAAGTTTCCGTATACCTCGGTAGTTTTTCTGATGGGCCAGAGCTTCTGCTTTTTCGAGATCTGATACAGGTAATCCTTGTTGTTTTTGGCAGTAACGTAGAGCTCCTCGTACTCCTTTATGCCCTTGGCGGCAGTGATCCTTGCGGAGATATCCTGCTGCTCCTCCTTGAGCTCGAGGATTCTTGCACGGGTGCTCTGATAGTCTACCATTCTTGCCAGCTCGTCCTTGCACGCCTCCTCGTAGTGGATGATCTCGTGATATATACGAATGGAAAGAATTTTATTGATGATATCGACGTAGTTGTTGTAGTTCTTGCTTACAACGTAAGCAAAATTAAGAAGATCAAGCTTGCTCTTGTCCATCGTTGCCAGAAGCTTGGTGATATCGCGCATTGCGATGTAGTTGTCAAGCGCCTCGTAAACCAGCTTGATGTACGAGGTGTTTCCGCGAAGCAGGTTGTCTATTACGGCAACGTATCCGTTCTCGGTGAGCACCGTCTTCAAAAACTCGTAATCCTTTGCGAACCTGTCGATTCCCGCAATAGTGCGCTCAAGATCCGTACGTACAGCCGCCTTTGTCTTGCCGGCAAAGATCTTCTTAGGATATTTGAGCTTCATCTCGAGCTTGACAATTCCGTCAACGGTCTTTTCGTCAGAAAGCTCCTTGTAGTATGCCATCGCCTGGCGGTAATAGGGATATCTTGCTGTGTCGAAGAGTCCCTTTCTTGATTTTTGTATGACCTCAAGCTTGCCCTTGACCTCGGAAAGCGTAAGAATATCCACGTTTTCCTGCATCATATCGATTACAGGGTTCTTTTCCTTACTCTCGAGGAACTGATAGTAGATCTTCTCAAGCTCCTTGTCCTTGATCGCAAACAGTGCATCTGCGAACTCCTTGTAGGAGAGGGACATAAGGTCGGAGTTGTCGATAAGCTTGAGATAAACGGTGTAATCGTAGGAGTTTTTGGGGATAGAGTAGGATGACGCGTACATCTCGGACAGAGAAAGCCCGAACGGACGCTTGTCGTTGAGGGTGTGGAAGATAAGATTAAGGCTTTCCTCCTCGTTCTTTATCTTTTCCTCAAGCTCAAGGAACTCGTTGCTGAGTGAATCGAGATCAAGAGTTGAGGTGCTCATGACCTTCGTGTGTGCGGCGAGGCAACGCTCGTAGAACGCGCGCTTTTCCTTTCCCTCGTCGGTGATGTACATGCATTTTTCATTCAGAGCGCCAAGACGGTTGTAAACAACGTCCAGGGCAGCCTTTTTCTGTGAAACTACAAGCACGCGCTTGTTCTTGCAAAGGGAGTCGGTTATTACGTTGACAATGGTCTGCGACTTACCTGTTCCGGGCGGGCCGTATATGACCATGTTGCCCTCCTTGTCCACCTTGCGCACAACCTCGCTCTGCGCGAAATCGAGGGATTTGATGGTGTAGCTGGGCTTTGACGGAGCCTTGTATCTTTTGCCGAGTGCGCGTGTGCGCTTATCGACTCTTCTTGCACTCTTGCCTGTGCGCAAAAGCTCGTCGATCGCATCGTTGGTCAGGCCCTTCTTTTCAAGAAGAGTATAGTCGTTGTAGATCGAGTTGGAAAGCGGGAATCTCGCAAGAACTGCGGCATATCTTATCTCCAGCTCGTTCTTGTCATCCGGCTCCTTGAATCTTGAGTAGCTGTAAACACTCTTTGAGGTAACGTAATCAATTTTGATGTGGTTGACCTTAAGGTGCTCGATTATGTCGCTGACAGACTTGAACTGAGAAAGCGTTTCAAAGTCAAGCTCCAGCTGATCAATATTTATTCTCTTAGACTGTGCGTAAGCAAAGATGAGAGCAGGGTTTATATGTATCTTCTCGTTTTCGTTGAAGCGTATCTCGACGGTGCTCTCGCCGGAAATATCGATCTTGACAGGGAAGAGGAGCAGTGGTGCTTTGATCTGAGTCGCCTTTCCTGCCTGCATGATCGTACCGAATACAAAGGGGTACCCGATAAACATTTCATATCTGCCCGATTCACGCTCGATCTCCTCGCTTTCACGCTTGAGCTCCTTGAGCTTGCTTATCTCGGAATCGATCGCGGTCGAGGTTACGTCGCGGATTATTTTTTCGTTCTTTGCCAGAGCCTTTTCGGAAAGTGGAATTCCGTTTTCCGTTTTTTCAAGCTTTGCGGCTACGCGGTCGGGAATGTTCAGATTCTTGAGAATTTCTTTTTTCTCCTTCGGGCAAATAAGGGTAAACGGATATTTGCGTCCGGACCAAAGAAATTCGATAAACTCAGCTACCTTCGAGTCGCGTCCTTCGAGCAGCTGCCCTATGTCGTAGGCGCCTTTACGCACTATGCTCTTGAGATAAAGGCATTTGCTGTTTCCGCCAATTTCTATCAGGCGTTCTTTATAGTAGGTATAGATACCTTTTCCCATAGCCGGTTCTCCTTTTTGTGGGTCGTAATTTGTAGAAAATCGCCTCCGCACATTCGCGAAAGGCGAGAAAATATCACTCACAAATATTGTAGCATATACTTGCAAAAAAATCAACTGAAAAAATGAGTTTTTTTCAGAAAAATCAAGCTTATGTGCCACCCCGTGGTAAATTTTCAAGCCTCCCCGCTAATGCGTCGAAAAGTGGGGAGAAGGCGCGAAATTCGGGTGCGAAATCAGGCGGGGTGTGGGGCAAAAATACCTGTTGTACAAATGCAACAAAAAACACGGCGAAATTTTGCCATATTGACAAGTTGATTTTTCGCAGATTAAATGTTATAATACATATAAGTAAAAATATATTTTACCACGCGGATTCGCGTTAGTAAGGAGAAAACTATGAAACTTGCAAAGAAAATTCTTGTGGCAATGCTTGCGCTTGCACTCCTGGCATCGACTTTCCTTTTCGGAGCAACTGCAACCGATACCTACAATGCTCCCGGTATCGACGATGTTGAGGACATTCTCGAGTATTACACTCTTAAGGATTACCTTGCCGACAACTATGATGATGGCACTTGGACCACATCTCTTTTCACAAAGGGTAACACCGCTGTTGTTGAAGCAGCAAAGGACCCCGCAAATGAAGAAAACGGCGTACTCAAAGCAACCCTCCCCTTCAACCAGAAGGTAGGTTACACTAAGGAAGAAACCGCTAACAAGCTTACCGGTCTTACCGACAAGCTCTTCCTTACCTTCAAGGTTTACTTTGATGAGACCGCGAACGAGAACCTTTTCTTCGAGCTTAAGGTTGGTACTGTAAATGAAAAGAATCAGGCAACTTCTTCTCAGTTCACCATTCTTCAGTTTAACCTCGCAACCCTTAAGGGTGCGAAGGGTATCTATTCCTCTACATGGGATCCCAACAGCCAGTCCTTCGGCTCCACTACGTCTCCCATTCAGAATGCAAACCCCGAAACTGGCGCGATGGAGAATGTAGTTCCCGAAACCGGCAAGTGGTATAACGTAGTTATCTCTGTTAATGCAGCTGAGGACTTCTACTACTTCGATATTTCCGACCTTGACGGCAACACCGTGGCTTATTCCGGCATACTTCCTCTTGAGGGAGCAAAGGCTCTCTGGGGCTTCAATTGCTACGGTCAGCACGTTAACCTTAGAGCTATGACCTCTAAGGCAACCTTCTATCTTGACGATATGGAGATCTACGAGGGCTCTTTCGTTCGTTATCCCTCCCGCAAGGATGAGATAACCACTACTCACCTCGAGGATCTTAAGGCACTTTACAATGCGCCCTCTACCGATTTCGCAACCCAGGAGCGCATCGTAGACGTTCTTGATTACCTCTACAAAGAGGCTGAGGGCTTCACCGTTGGTGGTGTTCTTCCCGAGGCTCACCAGTACATCAATGAAACCTATGCTAAGGCATATGATATGGCAGCCGCTAAGATCAACACCTCGGCTACCTATGACGAGAGAATTGCATATCTCGACGTCCTTGCAAGATACGATGCTAAGCTTCCTGTTGCTGCAGAGCTTAACGGCGCAGCAGGTATAACCGCAGATCTTGAGGCAAAGGTTGTCGCTGCAAGAACTGCATACGCAACCGAGATCGATACCCTTAACACTATCAAGGCTCAGTCTGATGCGTTCATCGAGTTTATTAACAACTACGATGATACAAACAAGACTTACGCATACATTCTCGCTCAGTATACCGAGGCATCCGATGATAAGTTTGCAAAGCGCGATGTTACATATACAGGCGTTGTAGCTGCTAACGAGATCTATGAGTCTCTCAAGTTTAAGGCTACCAGAATGGCTAACGACATTGAGGTATTCATGAGTGCTGTTGATGCGATGGAGGCGGCTACCACCTTTGGTCCTCTCTTCGCAGCTTACACTGTTGCAAATGCTTCCTACACCAAGTACGATGTAGATGCAGTTATTAACCCCGATCTTGATCCCGCTACCGTTGAAGGCCTTGAGGCTGATATCGCTTCTTATGAGGCTAAGGTTGACGAGATCCTCGCAAAGGCTTACATCTGCGATGAGTTCAACCGCATCATTAAGGAAGCTACCATTTCCTCTTACTACACCTCTCTTGTTGCTGAGATCGAGGCAGCTAAGGTTGTTCGTCCTCAGTTCGGTGACTACGAAATGGATTATCCCGGACTTGCAGAATCCGTTGCTACCTACGAGGCATTCCTTGTTGCACTTACCGACACCAAGAATGCAGTTGATGCTTACATCTCTGCAGTAAATGCTATCGCATCCGCTACCACCTTCAATGCGAAGAAGGCAGCTATCACCGCAGCTCTTGCACTTAAGGCTGAGGGCGACGTTCTCGGTGCAGAGGGCGTTGTTGAGGCTAATATAACTCTTACCGCTGCTGAGGCAGAGATCAACTTCCTTGAGGGAAGCAGCACCACCCTTATCTCTCTTGTTGAGCAGATTAAGGCAGCTAAGACCCTTGCAGAGAAAAGAGCTCTTATCCACCTTGCTAACGTTTCCGCTGCTAATGCAGAGGACACCTACACCGGTGTAAGCGCAGCAAAGGCAGATCTCGCAGCTGAGATCGCAGCATTTGAGGCAGCAGTTGCAGTAGCAAACAGTGCTCTTGATTCCGCACTTAAGAGCGCACAGGCAGTTGTTTACTGCGCAGGCTGATAATTTAAAATCAATTTCAAATAGGGCGATGAAAATCGCCCTGTTTTTTTGCCTTTTCACTTGCATATAATATAAATGTATGATAGAATTATAGCAAATAACAAATTAGGAGCTATCTTATGGAAATCGAAGAAAGAAAAGAAAAGCTCGGACGTGTTCTTGGCGACCTTGATGCTACCCTTGAATGGGAATACCGTTATTTTCGCAACAGATCGGTAATCATTCCGTCGCGCAAGGAAATAATCGTCATAATAAAGAATCTTCAGCAGCTTATGTTCCCGTCATATTTCAGGCTGGATACTAACGAGTGTAAATCGCGCGAAGAGATAATCGACGATACCTTTGTTGCATTGAAGCGACAGATTACCGCTGCCTACTCGTTTTCTGCGACAACCGCAAGTGTCGATACCGAAGCTCTTGCATATGAAATACTCGCAGAGCTCCCGGAAATAAAAAAGATGCTGATTAAGGATATCCAGGCTCTCTACGAGGGTGACCCGGCCGCCCGCTCGGCAGAGGAGGTAATACTTTCGTATCCCGGATTTTATGCAGTGTCAATATACCGTATTGCCAACCGCTTCTACCGTAGGGGTATTCCGTATATCGCGCGTGTAATGACTGAGTTTGCGCACGAAAAAACCGGAATTGATATCCATGCCGGCGCAACGATCGGAGAGTATTTCTTCATCGACCACGGCACCGGTATCGTAATCGGTGAAACCACAACGATCGGCAACCACGTAAAGATATATCAGGGCGTTACTCTCGGTGCAAAGAGCTTTGAGCTTGATGCAGACGGCAATCCAATAAAGGGTACGAAGCGTCACCCCGACATCGGCAATAACTGTGTTATCTATGCCAATGCCACCATTCTCGGTGGAACAACAAGGGTTGGAGATAACTGTACTATCGGTGCAAACGTCTGGATCACCCAGTCTGTGCCGGATGGCGAAACAGTATACTATAATGTAAAAAAGTGAGGATGTAAAATGCTTGAAAAATCGATCTTCTACTTTCCCGGTTGGGTAAAAAAAGCAGTTAGCTTTACCATTGACGACGGCAATCTTCCTCTTGATAAAAGATTTATTGAAACTGTCAAGCCCGGCGGAATAACCGGCAGCTTCAACCTCTGTGGCACAAGCAAAATGGGTAACCTCACCCCCGAGGAATACCGCGCGTTTTACAGCGGATTTGAGGTGACCAACCACGTCTGCTGTCACCCCAAGGTCATTCTCCCGACCGACGAATACGTCCTCTCTGATGAGCCCATTGACTTTGAAAAATCGGACAGAACCAAGATCTATAATACGGGCATCGACGGCCTCTATTACAAGGCATTTACCACCTGGTGGGGCTATGTTGCTACCACCGATGCCTACATAGACCTTATCGATCAGGGCAAAAAGGAGCTTGAGGAGGTGTTCGGTGAGGGTAGCGTCGTTGCATTTGTATGGCCCTACTGCCGTCAGAACGATGATCGACTCCACGAGTATCTTAAGAAGGCAGGATATGCCTCCGTGCGTCGCACAGGTGATGCCGGATTTGAGCTTCCCCGTGACCGTATGAACTGGTGCTATAATGCCAACCACTCTAACCTAAACGATCGCGCTGCCATGTTTGATGCGCTCGCAGACGATGGCGAGCTTAAGTGGTTCTGCTTTGGTGTTCATTCCCACGATTTTGAAAACAATAACTGCTGGGACGTGCTCGAAAAATTCGTTGCCGATTACGGCAACCGCCCGAATGATTTCTGGTATGCAACCGTAAGAGATATCTTCGAGTATGAGGATGCCGTAAATCTCGCCGAGATCACCGATGCCGAGATAATCAACAACTCCGACAAGACCCTCTACGCCAAAATTGGCGACGCAAGAATATCAATACCCGCGCATTCGCAGTATAATATCAATTAATCCTTTTGCTTTAATTTTCTCTTAATCGGATAAAAAAGCGGGAGAATCGGTGGTTAACCGATTCTCCCGTTTTTTTTGCGTTTGATTAGCTTTTGTTTTTTGATTATCTGTTTTTGATTGCGTCGACCGGCTTGCGTCTTGCTATGTTATATACTGGCAAGAAGCTTGCGATCAATGCTACTCCCACACTTATCACGAGCATAAGTGCGAATTGGCGTACACCGTACGTTAAAAGCGTGATGTTTATGCCGTTTTTATGCATCCATCTGTTCGCAAGTATAATGCCGGTGATTACCACTGCCGTTGACAGTATAAAGTTTATCAATGCGATTACAAGAGCCTCGCTGAAGAATATCTTGAACACGTCGGATGAACGCGCACCTACTGCACGCAGTACTCCTATCTCGCGTTTCTTATACGAGATCGAGGTGGCTATAAAGTTCATCAGCAGCAATGCGGAAAATACCGCGAATACAATTCCGACGATAACGAATACCTTTGCGCACACCTCAATAAGCTCGTTGAAGGTTCCGAGCGTATCCATAATAGGATTCTTCAACTCAAACTTAAGGTCAACGCCGTCAGCATACGACATATCTACAAGCTTTTGTATAACGTTGCGATCTGTGCCCATAGGTGCCAGCGCAAACGCCCAGATGCCGTTGTCGTGCTCGGCGATATCCTCGCGGTACACGTAGGCGCCATCATTTTCTGCGTATATTTCATCGCTCCAGCTTAAATAATCCGACATAATGGTGTCGCTTACTACCATATCCGTGTAGTTCGCCTTTTCGGTGTTATACGTACCTACAATCTTGAGGTCGTACGTTTTAAGGTCGGTAGTGCTCTGAAATTCGTGGTTGAACTCCTCCGTCTTGAAGGTCAAGGATTGCAGCATCTCTTCAAGAGTAGTGCCGCTGAGTTTGAGTAGGGTTTCCTGAGTTATATTGTCTAAATCAGCACCGCTGTACGTTCCGAATTCGTTGGTATTATATCCGTAGTTGTAGTTGTTTAAATACCAATATACGTAGAAATCGCGCGCCCTGTACATTTTGTCAACGTCGCCCAGCTCGCTCCAGTTTTGCGCCGTCATTCCAAATTCCTTGTAGCTTAACATCAGCTCAACAAAGTCGTCGTTTTCCCAAAGCTTGCCGTTTTTGAAATCCGCGTTCGCGTATATCGAGCGAATCAAGTCCAGAACCTGATACCTGTACACTGTATATTCGGGATTTTCCTCTCCCGTATCGTAGAAGATCTGGTAAAAGCTCCAAAGATCGTCAGACGTGATACCTTCGACATCCTCTATACCGTACATTTGCGCCACAAAGCCGAGCATATCCGCTCTGACAACGCTGTCGAATTCGCTTTTGTACTTGAAGCTGCCGTTGTTAACGGAAACGGGCGGCTCGTCGTTGCACTGTACAAACCAGAAATTCAACCAGAATTCCTTTGCCTCCTCAGCGCCGTTCAGCTCCTGACCTGAGTAGGACTGCGCGAATTGGGCTACGTTTGTCACCATCTCGTCATTCCAGTCTATCTCGGAAACGTATTTGCGCGCTGCCGCCTCCATAAGTCTGGTGAAATAATTGTCCGACGCGCTTGTGGATGACCAGTTTTCCGCACCGTAAAGCCTTGCCGCTTCATCGGCAATCACCTGCGGATCGAGAGAAACGATCACTTCCTCGCGCGTAAAGGAGTTGATAAGGCCTGACGGAACGACTATCTCGTTTGCCGCAAGCTTATCGCGTGAAACGCCGTCAAGCCAGGTAATCTCAAGCTTTCCGAGCACCGAGCTGTCTGCAACCTCATAATAGGTGAGCGCGTTCGTGTAATTATTCTCCAAATCGTTTGAGGGGATAGATATAACGAAGTGCATATTCAAATTCCACGCGCTCATATAAGTTCCAAGCTGCTCGTATTGGACGTTCATCGTGCTTGCAATGTCATCGATGTCCTCTCTGCACATAAATCCAAGTCCGTGGAAGCCGTATCCGAGCTCGCTGTATATCTCCATTTGAAGAACCATGTCTGCAATAGCGTTACCGTCCTGGATCGACATATCGTTCTCATCCTTGGGGAGAAATGCGCCGTACCTGTCATAATCGAACTGAGTGTCGACAACACCGACTATTTCATACGAGGTCGGTGCGTTGCCCCAATATCCATTCTGTACGCATATATGCTTTCCTATAATGGAGTTGGCCGTTCCGATCTCCATAGTCACGTTGCCGGCCTTTATGCTCTCGCCCTCCTCGGTGTTGACAAAGCCGAACTCGTTGAACTGACGGTACATAACCTCTGTAATCGCAATTTCACCCGAATTTTGCGGCAGACGTCCCACAACGGTAAAGCCTGAACGTGCAACCTCATCAGCACTTAGGTCAACCAGGCCGTGAATTCGTCCGGTGTAGATTATATTTGAAGAGAAGGACTGCATATACGAGTTGACCGCAAATCCGCTGTAGTACGGGTCGCTTGTGTTTCCGGTATAAACCGGCACGAAGTTCAGCCCCGTTTGATTCTTGAGCCACTCGATGTCCCCGTCATTCATTTGCGCGGTGTTATAATACGTATAGCTTTCGTTGTCGCCGTACGTGGTCGTGTGTCTTACGCCGAGAACGACGGATGCGTTCTTTACGTTTGAGTCAATAAGCGATTCGGTCGTTGCGGTGAATTTGTTGTACGCCGCTATCGTGTCGGCAAAGCCGAACATTACGAATGCGATAAGCGATAGGAATATAGTCATCACAAGGCGGAATTTCTTATGCTTCAAGCCGCTTGTGCCCATCTTAAGTGCGTTCTTGAGAGGGAGGCGTGAACGGATAAATTTGCTGTCCTTCTTTTCGTAGCTCTTAAGCTTCACATCGCTTTCAGCATTTGTGCCCTCAAACACCGACATATTTCCTTGCTCGTTGATTCCCGATACCGAGCGCAGCTCGGTGTTCACTCTGCCGTCTCCGGACAGAATGACGTCCTCATCGCTGCTTGCAAGATAATCGTTTATCATCTTGAGGTCGGCATCGGTGAGCTTATATCCGCCCTTTATTTTGAAAATATTGTTGCTCAGCTTGTCAATACCCGCGCTGAGCTTCTCGCACTCCTGCTCGTGCTTTGTCACGTCGGAAATTATTTTTCCGTCGGACAGCTCGATTATTCTGTCAGCGTACTTCTCGGCAAAATCGCGGTCGTGAGATACTATAAGAACAAGCTTTTCCTTTGAGAGTTGCTTAAGGGTGTCGAAGATCTGCTTTCCCGTGTTGGAGTCAAGTGCACCGGTGGGCTCGTCTGCCATAATTATTTGCGGCTCCTTGACAAGGGCGCGTGCTATTGCAACTCGCTGCTTCTGACCGCCCGAAAGCTCGTTTGGCTTGCGCTTTGCGTAGTTGACAAGGTCTACCTGTGCAAGAATATTGTTTATGCTTTCGTTTGTCGGCTTCTTACCCTGCAGCTCAAGCGCGAGCGCGATATTTGCACCAACCGTAAAGTCGTCAAGGACGTTATATTCCTGAAAGATGAAGCCAATAAATGTGTTTCTGTATGCGTCAAAGTCAGAGCCGCTGAAGCTTTTAGATGACTTGCCCTTGATGACAAACTCGCCGCTGTCATATCCGTCGAGTCCGCCTATGACGTTGAGTAGGGTAGACTTACCGCTTCCCGACTTACCGAGAATAAACACCATTCCCGATTCGGGAAAGGATACGCTCACGTCATCAAGCGCGCAAACAGATTCGCCTGTTTTAGAACGATATACCTTTTTGAGATTCTTAATTTCAAGCATCTGTAAATTTCCTTTCTGAGCGTTGCCTCACGTTTGATTTAGCGAGAAAAATGCTGAAAATTACGAAATATGTAAAGGATCAATCTATCATCAGATCGTATATCTCGGATTTCGGCACTCCGCGGTCCTTTGCGGTCGCCTTTATTGCGTCCATCTTGCTCATTCCGTCTGCGATGTATTTCTCAACGTGCTCGCGCGGTGTGAGTGAGAGCAGGGGATTTTCGCTTGT
>JAZOWT010000059.1:0-1929 GCA_045659365.1 Eubacteriales bacterium
TAACACAAAGACGACCGCAGTCAGAGTTATTCCCGTTTGGGGTAAGGGCGTTGGTGAGTTTGCAGAATTTGGCGGTCTTCTCGGATATGCTCCGATAATGCCGTTAAAGAAGGAATCCTGTGCCGACTTTATTAACCGCGGTGGAAGAATTCCTGCACCCATACATTCACTTAAAAACTGATATAATTGTAAAAAGCAAAAAGAGAAATCCGATACGGATTTCTCTTTTTTGTTATTCTAGATTGTCACAGCCAAGAAAGGCATATGGGCCGACGTGTATTACGTGGGCTCCGTATTCGACAGAGCTGAGAAAATCGAGGTCATAAAATGCATGGTTACGGACGACGTAGGTGTCTACCTCAGGTATAACGGGCAGAGAAACGTGCGTATCGGTGCCTATATAGGAAACCAAGGTGTAATTTCCGCGGTCCACGTAGAAGATAAAATCGCCAATAAATTTAACACGGGTGGCTTGTGAGGTAGAAATGAAGTTCGCATACATACCTACTCCACCGTTTAAGGCATCATAGGAAATTGAGAGCGATGACTTATTGATGACCTCGGTGATGCGGTAGCATTCGGAAAAAGCACCGTCACCGATATTGGTAACTGACGAGCCGATCGTTACACTTACGATGCTTGACATACCGGCAAACGTATTCGTGCCTATTGCGGTAATGCCGTCACCGATGATAAGGTGTGTGGGAGAAAGATCGGCAAACGGAGTTGCGGTGAAATCGGGGATAACACCCGCGCCACTGATATCGAGAAGTGACAGTCCTGTATCGGTTGCGTAATATGCGGCGGTTATGCTATCGGTGAGCTTTGCGGTTTCCTTTGGAATGGTCACGACAGCGAGCGAAGCGTCGCATTTTTCACACTCAAGTGCGGAAAACGTATGCCCTGTGGCAGGAATTTCGACATACGTTGTATAATTTTCGCAGCTTTTACAGTACTCGTATGCCTCGTGGCCTGCCTCGGTGCAAGTGGGGGACTTAGCCGAAACGGTGGCTATATCGTGTGCCGGAGGAAGCTCACCGGCAAAGGTCGTGTAGGAGCAAAGCTCACAATATTCGAATGCGGCAAATCCGGGCTCGGTACAGGTGACGGGCTTTGCTTCGAACTTAACAAGGACGTGCGAAAGCATATCGGTAGCGCGACTCTGTGTACTACCACAGGTGCAGCTGCGATACTCCTTTCCCTCTTTGGTACAGGTTGCCGGCTCAAGCTCGTGCCAATCGCCAAATCCACACACGTGCTCGCCACTGTCGCAGGATACGAGGAGGAGTAATACTATCAGAAGCGGTATCAGTATTTTCTTCATCGACGTTTTTCCCCATTTTTTGATAGGTCTATTCTATCACAACCTGAGGAAAAATGCAATAGTCATGAGAGCTTTTTGGTTCGATGCCTCTGTGCGAATGATTTGACCGGCACATAGATGGCAAAGAATGTGCAGACGGAGAATACAAGCTTAAGCACCAGGGATAGCGCGTTAGCATCGGCACCGCCAAAGATAAATAAGTGGCGGCATATGAGTGCCGAGACGGTAATTGATAAAAGAGGCAGGAGAAATGACGAGAAAAGGTTGATTCTGAACCTTATGCGCTTATAAAGTCTTAATGCAGAGAGGATAAAGTTGAATGCCTCCATGATCACTATGACGAGCGCGTATCCCGATATGCCGAGTGCCGGGATCAGGAACCAGACAAGGACTATTGAGAGTATCGAATCAGATATGTTCACCCACATTGAATATACGTGATCTCCTATTCCCTTCAGCATGGAATCGGCAACGTGGTCGAGGTACATTATGGGAACGACCACTGCCATAACAGAAACGTAATGCCCTGCACTGTACGAATTGTAAAATACGTATCCAAGCTCCTCGGAAAAGATCGACAGGAGAACCGAAACAACCGTGGCATA
>JAZOWT010000060.1:0-16457 GCA_045659365.1 Eubacteriales bacterium
CCGCCGGAAGGACCACCGGTCTGAGCCGCCTTGAACTTCTTGCCGTTGGGGATACCGCCGCCGATTTCATTGATGATGGTATCGAGGGTAACACCCATCGGGATCTCAACAAGACCGGTGTGCTGGATCTTACCGCCAAGCGCGAATACCTTAGTACCCTTGGATCTATCAGTACCCATGGATGCGAACCACTCTGCACCCTTGAGAATGATCTGAGGAACGTTAGCAAAGGTCTCAACGTTGTTCTCAACGGTGGGCTTGCCAAACAGACCCTTAACTGCAGGATACGGAGGACGGGGACGAGGCTCGCCTCTGTTACCCTCAATAGAGGTCATAAGCGCGGTCTCCTCACCGCATACGAATGCGCCTGCACCAAGCTTGATCTCAAGATCGAAATCAAAGCCGGAGTTGAATATGTTTTTACCGAGAAGGCCGTATGCCTTAGCATCGTCAATAGCCTTCTGGAGTCTCTTTACTGCGATGGGGTACTCAGCTCTTACGTAAACGTAACCCTTGGTTGCGCCAACCGAGTAGCCGCAGATGGTCATAGCCTCGATAAGGCAGTGGGGGTCGCCCTCAAGAATGGAACGGTCCATGAATGCTCCGGGGTCACCCTCGTCCGCATTACAAACAACGTACTTCTGATCAGCCTTATTAGGTGCGCAAAGCGCCCACTTACGACCGGTGGGGAATCCTCCGCCTCCTCTACCGCGAAGACCGGAATCGGTAACTACCTTGATAACGTCCTCAGGAGTCATCTCGGTAAGCACCTTACCAAGTGCTGCGTAACCGTCCATAGCGATGTACTCCTCGATGTTGTCGGGGTCGATAACACCGCAGTTACGGAGAACTACGCGCTTCTGGGACTTGTAGAATGCGGTATCGTTAAGGGAAAGATCCTTTGCCGCCTTCTCAGCAACACCTGCAACGCTCTCATCTCTGTAAACAAGGCGCTCAACAACTCTACCCTTAAGAAGATGCTCCTCAACGATCTCCTTAACGTCAGCCTCGGTAACGCGGCTGTAGAAGGTTCCGTCGGGATAGATAATAACGATAGGACCGAGCGCGCAAAGACCGAAGCAACCGGTCTGAACGAGCTTTACCTCTTCTGCAAGACCAAACTCTTCAATGCTCTGGTTGAAAGCCTTCTGAAGAGTAACGCTGCCTGATGAGGTACAGCCTGTACCGCCACAGATAAGAATGTGTGAACGAATCATAATTTACCTCCTCAGTTGGCACCCGCTACGGTATACTCCGTAACGACCTTGCCGCCCTTTAAGTGATTTTCGACAACTTCCTTTGCCTTTTCGGGAGTCATCTTGATGTAGGTGATCTTGTCCTTACCTGCCTCGTAGATCTCTACGATGGGCTCGAGCTGGCACAGACCGATACAACCGGTTTGGGAAACTCTTACCTTTTCGGAAAGTCCCTCGGCAGCGACCGCCTCAACAAAAGTGTTCAGAACGGGACGCGCACCGGCAGCGATACCGCAGGTAGCCATACCGACTACAACACGTACGTCGCTCGCGCCTTCACGAAGAACGATCTTGTCCTTCATTCTTTCTTTGATTGCCTGAAGTTCAGCCAAAGATTTCATTTTGTGTTCCTTTCGTAAAATGCTTTATTTTTTGTTTAAATTAAAACCTTGATATTGCTCCTCAATACTTTCCTCGATCCATAAAAGGACCTCATAGGAATCAAGAGGAATACCCTCGAGTACTGCTCGCATAGCCCTTGTGTCAAGCTCTGCCGTGCAGTCTCCGAATGTGTGTAAATAATGAAAATCCGTGTCGGGATGCCCCTGCACAAGCGTCGTAAGTGTTGACTTAACGTCGCCAAGCGGGGTGAAATCGATGTGATCCTTAAAGAAGGTTGCCTTGATCTTAGTACCGTGGTCATCGGGGTGAAGATCAATATGCCTCGATTCGATTTCGATACCGCCGCCCGTCTGCTCTGCGGCAAACTTGAAAAGCGGTATGCCGAGGCCTACCTTTCTGGTAGTTCTCGTGGTGTAAAACGGGTCGATCACCGAGCGTCTTACCTCGTCTGTCATTCCCGAGCCGTTGTCGGATATCTCTATTGTCAGCGTCTTGTCCGTCTCAACAAGAAATATCTCAACCAGTGTCGCACCGGCCTTCGTGGAATTTTCGGTTATATCGAGTATGTTAAGCGATAGCTCCTTCATTCAGCGCCCCTCCTTAACATTTTAAATAACTCACTGCGCACCTTGGTAGAGCTGTAAGGCTCGTCGTCGAGCTCAAAGTAAAACTCTTTGTCTCGCATATCCGTCAGATAATGTGCATCCGAGCTTACGATAAAGCGATCTCTCGCTATACCGTATTTTTTTGCAAATTCGTCTATCCTCTTGCCGTCGTGAAGCTCAAAAAGATCAAATTCGCAATCGGGAGGAATGTCACCAAGCACGGCAATCAAGCCGTTTGCATCCCTGTCGATGTGAGCAGGGTAGCACACTCCCCGAAACTTTTTTACTACAGACGGCACCTCGTCAACCGAAATTGCCGTAGCATACAGTAAAAGATCGTCCTCCTCGTATAGGAGTGAGTCGTTCTCGTCAAGCACGGTCTGTCTGCCGAATATCTCGGGGCGATTTTTTACACCCGCCCTCTTCGAGGCTACAAATGAGTCAAACGCTGTTGCATCCTCAAGTGTCTCGAATAGGCACACGACGTGGATATCCTCCGATGTGGTAAGCTCCATGCCCGCCACGGGAATCACACCGTATCTTTTTGCCGCGGCAAAAAACGCCGGGCAGTTCTTTGTAGTGTTGTGGTCAGTCAGGGCGACAATACTCAGTCCGCAAAGGGTAGCCATTCCGGCAATATTCGTGGGTGTCTGATCCTCGTCACCGCAGGGAGATAAGCAGGAGTGAACGTGCAGGTCGTAATAATAGCGGTTCATTATATCAGATCCGCTACGGCAAGCGCAGCCTCATAGGCCGAAAGGTCGGTCGAAATGACGTTCACACCCTTCGTGCGCGCTATCTCAAGCACCTCGTCGTCGAGGGTTACCCCCTCTGCCAGAATTACCGATGCGACGTCGGCAAGAGTACTGACTGCAACAACGTTAACGTTCGACATGATCGTGATCCACAATTCATCTGCGCCGCATCTTCCCATTACCCAGCTGAGAAGATCTCCGATATAACAACCCGAGATCTCCCTTTCGGGATGGGGGAGTGTGACGGCCTTAAAGCCTGATCGACTTACAAACTGCTCAACGGTCATAGGTTTACTCCTTTTCTGCCGCACTCTTGCATCTGTTTATGTAGCAGCCGTCGGCACAAGCGAGTTTTTTTACTACGTCCTCGGCAAATGCCCTGCACGTCGGAGCACCGCACGCGCCACAATCTATGCCGGGGAGCGTTTCTTTTAAGTTTTGAATGTCCGCCATCATTCGCATCGACTCACCGATAGAGCTGCCGAGTCTTGAGACGGTAAAATATTCGGGCATATCCTCAAACAGATAATCTGCGGGGATGTATCCCTCGGATTTAGACGGTGGGTTTTGCGAAATGGGAAGATATCTTCTGAGCGTCTGCAGTCTCGCCTTTGCAATAAAGGGATTTTGCACTGCAAGAACACCTCCCACACAGCCGCCCGTACAGGCGTTGAGCTCAATGAACTCAAGTGGGGGAATGTTGCCGTTTTCTATCTGGTCAAGCACGTGTATTACGTTCTCTATTCCGTCAGCCGCAAGATAATCCTCATTGAATATCGCGGTAGCCTCTCCGCCGGATCTCGCCCATCCAAGGCCGATCCTACCCGATTCGGAAAGCATCTCAATGTTATCGCTCTGGCTCATCTTACCTATGAGTAGGAAGTAAATATCACTGATTGGGATGACCTCGTCGACCAGACTCTTATATTCGCCAAAGCCGTTTTTGACGTAGCTTGCTTTTGCGGGGCAGGGAGTTATAAAGCATACTCCTATATCCTCGGGCGCAAGCTCGGGATGCTTTTCCATAGCTCTCTCCTTCGCCAGCTTTGCCGCGATCTCCATAGGCGGAAGCATATGTATAACGTGATCGGCAAGGGAGGGGAAGCGCAGAGTTATGAGCCTTGTTATAACGGGGCATGCCGAACTTATCGCCGGCTTTACTATTCCGTCATAATTAAGGTAAAGTCTTGTGTAGGCAGATACCAGCTCCGCCGCCTTCGAAACCTCGAAAACATCGTCGAATCCGATCTTTAAAAGACCGTTAAGAACGTAATCCACGTCCTCAAGATTGTCAAACTGTCCGTAAAGTGTCGGGGCGGGAAGAGCTATCTTCCATTTAAAGCGGTCCATGTTTGCCAGCTTGCCGCACACAGCCTTCTTTGCCTTGTGCGGGCAATGTCTGATGCACTCGCCACAGTCGATGCATTTTTCTGCATTTATAACGGCCTTACCGTCCCTGATCCTTATTGCTTCAGTAGGGCAATGTCGAAGGCAGGTGGTACAGCCGGTGCACTTCTCCTCATCGAGAAGCACGGAGTGTAGGTATTTAGCCATATCTCTCACTCCTTATACATGATCTGCATCACTATTTTAGTTCCGACGCCGACGGTAGATTCTATCGTCATATCGTCGCTGTTCTTTTTCATGTTGGGAAGACCCATACCCGCGCCAAATCCCAAAGAACGAATACTGTCGGGCGCGGTTGAATAGCCTGCTTGCATGGCTTGATCGATGTCCTTTATTCCGGGGCCGCTATCCTCAAGGGTGATTATTATACGGTCGCTCGTAACACGCACCTCGGCAACACCGCCGCCTGCGTGGATCACCATATTTATCTCGCCCTCGTACATAGCGATCGAAACGCGTCTTATCGTTTCGGTGTCAAGGCCAAGCTGCCTGAGATTTTTCTTGACCTGTACGGATGCCTGACCCGCGGAGGTAAAGTCGTCACCGTCTACTCTGTAACGGAAAACGATATCTTCGGTCACTTGATCGCCTCTTTTGTGCCTACAAGACCGTTAGTGTAAAGAATGCCCGCGGAATTGTAAAGCGTTTTGTCGGTGCACATCATAACTATACCGTTCTCCTTCGCGAGAGCAAGCATTTCCTCGCTTGGCATTTTTGAACGGACGAAAACGATACACACCATATCGAGCATAAGCGCGGTGCGGATAACCTGAGGGTTAACGAGTCCGGTGAGCAAAACGGCCTGGTCGGTCACACAGGCGAGAACGTCGCTCATCAGATCGCAGCCAAAGGCTGAGTATACGTGCTTGCCGAGATTTTCCTCACCGGTAAGCACCCTTGCACCGAGAAGCTCTTGAATCTTTGATATTTTCATAGCAGACCTCCATTAAGTGCTGTGGGGTTGCGTGGAATGATCAAAATCAGCTATATTTAGCTACGATACCCTCGACGTCTTTGGTGGTGAGTCTACCGTAAACGTCCTCGTTAACGGTAAGGACGGGAGCAAGACCGCAAGCACCTATACAGCGAGAAGCGGTGAGAGAGAACTTTCTGTCAGCCGTGCACTCGTCGCCGGAAATGCCGAGAACCTCCTGAAGCTTGTCATAGATATCGCCGGAGCCACGTACGTAGCACGCAGTACCGAGACAAACCGCGATGTGATAGTTTCCCTTGGGGGTAAGTGAGAACTGTGCGTAGAAAGTAGCAACGCCGTAAACCTTTTCGAGCGAAACGCCCATACCATCGGCGATCATCTTCTGAACCTCGATGGGAAGGTAGTCGTAGATCTCCTGTGCCTGCTGCATTACAGACATAAGGCGACTTTTGTCGTGCTTGTTCGCGTCGATTACAGCTTGGAGACGCGCATCCTGTTCTGCCGTGCCCTTGAAGGGAACGGTGGAAAGCTTTTTGAGCATGTTATATCCTCCTTTTATTTGTAGGGAACGGTATACCGGTCACTTACAGTTATAAAGAATTATAACATAATATTATAAAAAAATCAATATGCGCGTGAGAAAAATTGAATGAAATATGAAAAAAAACAAGGCTTTCGGTAATGTATAACCCTATTTTCCGCACGTTTCCGTCATAAATTCGTCAAAAAACCGCTCGCAGATGCGCTGCGCGATACTTCCGTCACGCACCCTGAGAGGGATGCCGTCAAGACTGCTTGCAAGAAGGCACAGCTTTGACGAGCTTGTTATGAGTACCGCATCTGCGCGTCTTAAATCGGCTCGCAAAAACGGTCGCTCCTCGACCTTAACCCCCATTTCCTTACAAATTTCTATCATTCTGCCCCTCGTAATTCCGGGCAGTATGTGTGTGTCGGTCGGGTGGGTGATAAGCGCTCCGCTCTTGAGTATGGATATGTTGGAATGCGCACACTCGGTAACCCTGCTTCCACGGTAAAATACGGCCTCGTCGGCTCCCATTCCCTCAGCATAGCTCGATGCCAGAACCGCCGGTAAAAGGTTGAGTGTTTTGATGTGGCAGTATTCGTATCGTTTGTCCGGATACGACACCAGTGACAATTTTCTTTTTGGATCGGGCAGGGGAGTGGGCGTCACCGTTATAAGTAGGTTGGAGCGCTCCCGCTCGCGACAGGCATGGGCGCGCACACCTCCGTACCTTGTAAGTTGGAAGTAAATGAAAAAACAGTCCTCTCCCGACTCTACCACCAATTTTCTGAGAAGATCACACAGCTCGTCGCGTGAGTGGTGAAGCGGTATGCCAAGCAGCCTTGCATTACCTATAAACCGGTCAATATGCTCATCCTCCAGGTATATCCGACCGTTTCGGCCTATCGCCGCGTCGTATATTCCGTCGCCGAAAAATACCGACCTGTCAGTTAGGGGGATCGCCACCTCGTTTATAGCGCTTATCTTTCCGTTGTAGTAAGCTATGCTCATAAAAAAAACACCTCACAAATGATTTCTTCACTATTATATGAAGATCACTGTGAGGTGTTGATTTTTAGTTTAAAATTGCTTCTCAGCTATAACTCTGCCGTCAAGCTCCTTGATCGTAAAGCGGCGGCTTTCGTATACCATATACGATCTCGGATTGCCCTCCTTCGGGAGCGCTACCGAGCCGGGATTGATGTAGAAATTGTTATCGCCAAATTCCTCGATTTTGAGGACATGTGTATGCCCGTGTAACATTATTTCGCCTTTTTCAAGCGGTGGAACGCTTGTTGTATTGTGGTGATGACCGTGTGTTACGAACATTGTAAGGCCGTCTGCCTCAATGCGGGCGTAGTCTGCCATGATGGGGAATTGCAGCACCATCTGGTCGACCTCCGCGTCACAGTTTCCGCGTACAGCAAGGATCCTTGACTTCATCGGATTGAGAAGGTCGATGACCTTTTTAGGTGCATACGTCGTGGGCAGGTCGTTTCTCGGTCCGTGATAGAGAATATCTCCGAGCAAGATGATTTTGTCGGCACCCTCGCGCTCAAATGCCTCGAGCATTTTCTCGCAGCTGTCAAGGTCACCGTGAATATCAGAGCAGATCAAAAGCTTCATTTTGCCACCTCCGTGATGCCGAATTTCTTGGCCTCCTCAGTAAGTGAGCGCATCGTACTGCTCACCTTTTCCTCCTCAACCTTGACCACCTGTCGGTCGTAGGTGATAAAGCCGTTGGTCTCGTCCTCCACGTCGGAGATCTGAGTGTAAATGAATGCAGATGCACCCTTTTTGATAAGCTCGCGTACCTCGGTGCTGTACAGCTTGCGCACCGCGATTTCGAATTCTCCTGCACTGGGGTAGGAGGTGTAGCCGTAATTCTTGCTTCCGAACAAATGTCCCTCAACGCGGTGCGAATAACCGCCAAACTCACTGATTACAAGCGGACGTCCGTCATTTTTTGCCTTCAGCTCGCGGAAGTAGATGTGAAGCGAGTTGACGTCACTCTTTCTGCGCTGGAACCATCCGGAGGTGGTGTCAATTATTCTGGTCGGGTCGATCGCCTTTGCTTTTTTGTACATCTCATCTGCCGCAAACTGTCCCCAGCCCTCGTTGAAGATGGTGAAGTACATAACACTCGGATAGTTGTAGAGCGTGTTCATAACACCCCTCATGCAGTGCTCGAATGCCTTTCTCGAAAGCGCATTTCTGTGACTGCATTTATCCGGCTTCCTCTTGAGTCCAACAGTAGGCAGCGCGGTGTCGCGCAGGAATGAGTAATTCGAGTTGTTGATCATATCCTGGAAGACAACGATACCAAGCTTGTCGCACAAATGATAGAATATCGCAGGCTCAAGCTTTATGTGTTTTCTGAGGGTGTTGAATCCAAGCCTCTTCGCCAATAAAATGTCGTCCTCATAGGACTTCGGCGAGGGGGGGAGAAAGATTCCGTCGGGGTAATATCCCTGGTCTAAAAGGCCGTTGAAAAGATAGGGCTCACCGTTGAGTGTAAGGCGCGAGGTGCCACCCGTGTGACAAATTCCGACCTCTCTGAGGGCAAAATAGCTCTCTATCTCGTCGTTTTCGGTCTTAAGCGTGAAGTAGTAAAGGTATGGATCCTCAGGAGACCAGAGTCTTTTGTCCTTGGGACATACGGTAACGGTGTCACCGTCAAACTCGTATACCTCGCCGCTCTCCTTGAGTGTAAGGGTTTTCTTGCCCGCACCACCAAGAACGGTGATTGCCGCCCCGGTCATGCTTGGGGTGATACGTATGTTCTGAATATAGTTCTCAGGCACGCTTTCAAGCCATACCGTCTGCCATATTCCGCTCACAGGAGTGTACCACATTCCACCCCTGTTTTTTCTCTGCTTTCCATAGGGGAAAAGAGGAGAAAGATTGTCCTTAACCTTGACGTATATCTCGTTTTCACCGTCAGTTACAAGACTCGTTATGTCGGCAAAGAATGGCAGATATCCGTCGTTATGTGTTCCAACAACCGTGCCGTTGACGCTTACAGTCGCAAGCCTGTCTACTGCGCCAAAGCGAAGCAGAAGCTTGCCCTTGTTGAAGCCCTCGGGCAGGGTAAAGGTTCTTTTGTAGTGCAGAAAATCGTATTTACCGGGTAAGCGTCCTATACCCGAAAGCTCGCTCTCGGGCGGAAAGGGAACCCGGATCTTCTCGTTAAAGTTAGTCGGTCTGTTGTCCTCGCTTGTTATTGCGATATCCCAGTAACCGTTCAGGCACAAAAACGAGTCGCGCTTAAGCTGCGGCCTCGGATACACGTTCCATGGCACGTCGCATATCGCCTCGTTGAAGTGAGGTGTTCTGAGTCCCATGTTATACCCCCATGCCGCCGCTGGTCGCCTGCTCAAGCATCTGATTGATCACGGGCAGGTACAAATCGAGAATCATAAGCAAGCCGGACATAACAAGGAAGATGATAGTTGCGGGAGCTCTGAAGATAACACCTGCGGTTCTCTTCTTGGGGATTCTTATAGAAAGTCTCTCGTCAACCTTGAACCACTTCTTTGTAAGTCCAAGCACCAAGAACACAATACCTGCAATAGCAAGGGCGGAAAAAATGCTGTTGTAAAGCATGCCGATCATAATGTCGGCAGCTATCTCGGTGGGTATTGAAGTGAAAGCCTCCGGATTCTCCATGAGCGACATCGCAAACTCCTCGTATACGAGGAGGCTATCATAGAAGAGTGAGGGAAGCACACCTCCGATAAAGTTCATTACCATGTGGATAAGCACGCAGTAGAGCCAGTTTCCACTCTTTACCGCAACGTAGCCAAGCACAAGGCCGACAAGTGCCGCATAGAAGAACTGGTCAAGGTTTCCGTGGAAAAGTCCGAATGCAACTGCTGTGATAATGATAGCAAACTTACTTCCGTAAACCGAAAGACGGTCAAGAAGAAGCTTTCTGAATATAAGCTCCTCGAAAAGGGGAGCAAGAATTACAGTAAGCAGAATAAGTAATGGCATTGGAGCCGAGGATATAAGATCGGATACAACGTCGTTGTTTTCGAATCCAAGTGCTTCAAATGAAAGGTTGATGTAGGTGGAGATATAGCTTCCCGTAAGCATAGCAAGCTGTGCTATCGGTATCATCATAAGAAGATGACCAAAGCTCATCTTAGACTTTTCAAGGGGCTTCTGCTTCTTTGGGATATTCTTAAGCAACAGCCAGATAACGGGTATACCCGCAGCATACATAGGTACGGATCCGATGATGAGGCTGTAGACCGGTGAGCTTACAATCTCCATGTACAGATCCTGATTGCCAAGTCCGTATATCAGCACTAAAGCAAGTATGAAATCTATTGCATACACAAGAAGCATTCCGGCAACAGTGTAAAGCACCAGGGAAAGCATCGAGCGGTTTGTTGCGCGTCTTGCGTCCTTCACCACCATCTCGTCGTAAAAGTCATATTTAGGCTCACCCGTAAACGGGTTGTAATTGTAATCGAAGTTATTGTTCATGGCATTCCTTTCACAAGATATTATGCGAGTGCGTATTTATAGGGTACTTATAATTTTACCACTAAATTTTGAACAATACAACACTTTTTTGTTAAGTGAATGATTTTTATGAAATGTGCCACAAAAAGGATGTCGAAATTCTCCAAAATATATATGCGTAATTATTGTACCGTACTTGAAAATGTCCGGTGTTTATGATAAAATATATGCATTGATTTAAAAAACTTCGAGGTGACGGAATGTTTAAAGAAGGATTTGATAACGAAAAATATCTGAAATTGCAGTCGCAAAAGATAAAGGAGCGCATCTCTCTTTTCGGAGAAAAGCTCTATCTGGAGTTTGGGGGTAAGCTTTTTGATGACTTCCATGCCTCTCGCGTGCTTCCCGGCTTTGCTCCGGACAGTAAGATAAAAATGCTTATCGAGCTCAAGGACGTGGCTGAGATAATCATTTCAATAAATACCGCCGATATAGAGAAGAACAAGGTGAGAGGTGATATAGGTATCACCTACGACCTCGATGTGCTTCGTCTTATCGATGCCTTCCGCGGCTACGGTCTGTACGTGGGCAGTGTCGTTATGTCACGCTATAAGCCTCATCCCGCCGCCGACGCGTTCAAGACTAAGCTTGAGAACCTCGGTATCAAGGTGTACAAGCACTATGAGATCGACGGCTATCCTCATAACATTCCTCATATAGTCTCCGATGAGGGCTTTGGTAAAAACGAATATGCCGAAACCACCCGCTCCCTTGTTGTCGTTACCGCCCCCGGCCCCGGATCGGGTAAGATGGCGACCTGTCTCTCTCAGATATACCACGAGAGCAAGCAGGGTATAAAGTCCGGCTATGCTAAGTTTGAAACCTTCCCGATATGGAACATTCCGCTCTCCCACCCCGTCAACCTTGCATACGAGGGCGCAACCGCTGACCTTGCTGACGTCAACATGATCGACCCGTTCCACCTCGAGGCATACGGTGTCACCACTGTTAACTATAACCGCGACGTTGAGGTATTCCCGGTGCTTCGCGCAATGTTCAAGGGTATACTTGGTGAATGTCCCTATAAGTCACCTACCGATATGGGTGTAAATATGGCAGGCTTCTGCATCTATGACGATGATGCTACCTGCGCCGCCGCAAGACAGGAGATAATCCGTCGTTACTACAACGCCATCGCAAATCGCAGAAAGGGTAACGGCTCCGATGTCGAGATCGGAAAGATAGAGATACTTATGCAGCAGCTGGGCATCATACCCGAGATAGAGCGCAGATGTGTTAAGCCCGCGCTTGACAAGTCCGAGATCAACGGCGGTACCCCTGCCGTAGCGATCGAGCTTAACGACGGACGTATCGTAACGGGCAAGACCTCCTCTCTTCTCGGTGCATCTGCCGCCGCGATACTCAATGCCCTGAAGGCGCTTGCCGGCATTCCTGATGATAAGAACATCATCTCCCCCGAGATCCTTGCTCCTATCCAGATACTCAAAACTCAGAATCTCGGCAACCATAACCCTCGCCTTCATACCGACGAGGTGCTTATAGCCCTCGCTATATCCGCGGTTGACGATCCATATTCCCGCCGCGCTCTCGAGGCTCTTCCCAAGCTCCGTTATTCCGAGGTTCACTCTACCGTAATACTTTCCCAGGTTGATAACGATACCTTCCGTAAGCTTGGCGTATATCTTACCACCGAGCCGAAGTATCAGACCAAAAAGCTCTTCCACCGCTGATAACCGATAAAAAGGAGGCAAATTATGACATTCAGCGTCAACCATCCTATACTGTTCCTGCTCGTCGGAATTATCATAGCCGTCGTTCTGGCACAGTCGGTATATTTCCTTGTGAAGTCCTACCGCCGCGCAAAGGCTATCGGTATGGATATGTCCAAAATTAAGAAGACTATCCTTACTGCCGCGATCTTCACCATAGCTCCCGCGATTTCTATCGTCATAACAATTATAGCGCTCTCCAACTCCCTTGGTATTGCACTTCCGTGGCTCCGCCTTTCGGTTGTTGGCTCGCTTTCCTATGAAACCATCGCCGCCGCAAATGCCGCGTCCGGCATGGGTGTGACTCTTTCCGACCTTGCAAAGGGAATGACTGCATCTCAGTACATTACCGTTTCGATCGTTATGACCGTGTCTATACTGGTTGGTATATGGCTCGTTCCCGTTGTTGCAAAAAGAATGCAGCGCGGCCTTGTAAAGTTTGAGCAAAAGGATAAAAAGTGGTCTGATATTCTTCAGAATTCTCTCTTTATCGGTATGATCTCTGCATTTGTCGGATACGTATTCTCCGACGTTTGTCGTCTTTGGCTGTCCAAGGACGGTGTGTATACCACTGTCACCACCGGTGATAACGGTGAGGAGGTAGTGAACACGTTCACCTCCACCTCAGGTCTTATCCCTGTTCTTGTTATGGTTGTAAGTATGGTATGCATGCTCCTTTGCGGCCTCGCAATGAAGAAGCTTAAGTGGAAGTGGCTTAACGATTACGCGCTTCCTTTATGTATGGTGATTGGTATGGCGGCCGCTATTCCTCTCACAAACTGGTTGGGATAAGGAGGTTGATACGATGAAAAACAATAAACAAGAAAAATCGTATATGGATACCGTCCACCGCGACGGTACGATATGGAACCTCGCAGTAATGTTTATCCTGATCGCATTTCCCATTGTTGTAGGACTCATTTTCCAGGCTATCCCCGACTGGCGCGGTGTAGGTCTTGGCCTGCTTGCAACTGCCCCCATGTACTGGGCAGTTGGTGTGGTAGAGGTAATTACCTTTATTCCTATGCTCGGTGCCGGCGGCTCCTACCTCTCCTTCGTAACCGGTAACATCTCCAACCTCAAGCTCCCTTGTGCTCTCAACGCACTCGAAAATGCCGAGGTAAAGGCGCAAAGCGAGGAGGGTGAGATCGTATCCACTATCGCTATTGCAGTTTCCTCGATAGTTACCACCGTGATCATTATCATCGGTGTTGTTCTTATCGTTCCTCTCTCTCCCATTCTTTCAAATCCCGTGCTTCAGCCCGCCTTCGATCAGATGCTTCCCGCACTCTTCGGTGCGCTCGGAGTAGTGTTCATTTCAAAGAACTGGAAGATATCCATAGCACCCGTAGTCCTCATGCTTATCCTCTTCGTTTTCGTCCCCGCAATCAACACCTCTACCGTCGGAATTATGGTTCCCGTAGGCGTTGTATTCACTCTCGTTGTGTCGAGAATACTCTATAAGAAGGGACTCATCTGATAGCTATGATAGGATATATTATCGGTGCGCTTCTTCTCGCATTTGTACTCATAATTCTTATACGTACCCTCAAATTTAAGCCAAAAGAGGTAGAAAAGCCTACTCCCGAGGCTGTAAACGTATCTCCCGATCTCGCGGCAGAAAACCTTGCCGAGATGATCAGATGCCGCACGGTTTCAAACTCCGATCCCTCCCTTGACGATGAGGAGGAGTTTGAGAAATTCGTCAAGCTTCTCCCCAAGCTTTTCCCGAACGTGCATAAGACCTGCTCACCCTCCCGCGTCGGCAACCGCGCCCTCCTTTACAAATGGCAGGGTAAGACTGAGGGTGATCCCACCGTGTTTATGGCGCATTACGACGTCGTAAGCGTGGAGGAGGAGAAATGGGATAAGCCACCCTTTGCCGGCATTATCGAGGACGGTGTCCTCTGGGGCAGAGGTGTCATCGATACCAAGGGTACCTTGAATGCCGTTCTGAATGCCGCGGAAATGCTTATAAAGGACGGCTTCACCCCCGAGCATGATATTTGGTTCGCATTTGCCGGTGACGAGGAGGTCAACGGTCACGGTGCGCGCGACATCGTTGCTCTTTTCAAGGAGCACGGCATAACACCTGCACTCGTTCTTGACGAGGGCGGTGCGGTTGTAAACAACGTATTCCCCGGTGTAAAGCAGTCCTGTGCCGTTATCGGCATAGCAGAAAAGGGAATGCTTAATGCCGAGTATTCAATAAACGGAGGTGGCGGACATTCCTCCGCTCCCAAGCCTCATACCCCCGTCGGCAAGCTCTCCGCGGCATGCGTCAGGGTAGAGAATCACCCCTTTAAATATCGCCTTACACCCCCCACCAAGCAGATGTTCGACACCGTTTGTCCCTACTCCACGTTTTTGTACCGAATGATCTTCGCAAATCTCTGGTGCTTCGGACCCGTGTTAAATTTAATCGCTAAAAAATCGGGCGGACAGCTCAATGCAGTAGTCCGTACGACCCTCGCATTTACACAAATGGAGGGCTCAAAGGGTATAAACGTCATTCCCCCATATGCAAGAATGTGCTCTAACTCCCGCATCCTCCCCGGTGAAACCGTAGAGAGCGCAGTTGAGTATATCAGAAAGACCGTAAAGGACGACTCTATTGAGGTTCGCGCCATCGGTGGCCACAATCCCTCCCGTGTTTCCAGCACGAGCTGTGAGGGATGGCACAGACTTACCGATGCCGTTTCGTCCACCTGGCCCGAGGCCATAGTTTCCCCCTATCTTATGACCGCTTGCTCCGATGCTCGCCACTGGGGTGTTGTATCCGATAAGGTATATCGTTTCTCCCCCATGCGCCTCACTCCCGAGGAAAACGCAACCATACACGGCAACAACGAGCGACTTCCCGTTTCAAAGATTGGAGAAACGGTTGAATTCTACGTCAGACTGATAAAAAAGAGCTGATAAAAGTTTTTTATAGCTATTGACATTATTTTAAGCGTGTGATATAATATCATCGTTAATTAATCTTGGAGGTAATACCAATGAACAGAATTAAGACTATTGAAACTAAGGATATTGCAAAGACCGTTGAGAACGGTGGCTGCGGCGAGTGCCAGACCTCCTGCCAGTCTGCATGCAAGACTTCTTGCGGCGTTGCAAATCAGCAGTGCGAAAATAACAAGTAATTTTCGTAATAAGGGGCTGCCGTAAGGACAGCCCCTTAAACTTGTCAAAAAACCTTTTTGGAGATATATAAATGGTACATCAGTATAAGCTCAACGGCTATAATATCGTTCTCGATACCGTATCCGGCTCGGTTCACACAGTGGATGAGGTTGCCTACGATATCATTGAAATGTATAAGACTCACACCGAGGAGGAGATAATCGCCACTATCCTTGAAAGATACGGCAATCTTCCTGACGTTACTCGTGAGGATATCAGCCTCTGCCTTGACGATATTCGTGCTCTTGAGGAAGCAGGCAAGCTTTTCACAGAGGACAAGTACGAGTCGCTTGCATACAATTATAAGAATAACAGTAAGGTAGTAAAGGCGCTTTGCCTTCACGTTGCCCATACCTGTAACCTTAACTGCTCATATTGCTTCGCCAGCCAGGGTAAGTACCACGGTGACCGTGCGCTTATGTCCTTCGAGGTAGGTAAGCAGGCATTCGATTTCCTTATCGCTAACTCCGGCACTCGCCGTAACCTTGAGGTTGACTTTTTCGGCGGTGAGCCCTCACTTAACTTCGACGTAGTAAAGCAGCTCGTTGAGTATGCAAGAAGCATCGAGGGTAAGTATAACAAGAACTTCCGCTTCACCTATACCACAAACGGCATGATCCTCACCGACGAGATGATGGAGTTCATCAACAAGGAGATGCACAACGTCGTTCTCTCTCTCGACGGCCGCCGCGAGGTAAATGACCACTTCCGCCGCGACTATACAGGTAAGGGAAGCTACGATACCATCGTTCCTAACTTCAAGCGCCTTGTTGAAAGCCGTAATAACCAGGGCTACTACGTAAGAGGTACATATACCCACAATAACGTAGACTTTACCAATGATATAATACATATGGCAGACCTCGGATTTACCGAGCTTTCCATGGAGCCTGTTGTTTGTCCTCCCGGCGATCCATATGCCCTTACCGATGAGGATCTTCCTAAGCTCTTCGAGCAGTACGAGATCCTTGCAAAGGAAATGATCAAGCGCAAAAAAGAGGGTAGACCCTTTACCTTCTATCACTATATGCTTGACCTTAAGCACGGCCCCTGCATCTATAAGAGAATTACCGGCTGTGGCTCGGGAACCGAGTATATGGCAGTTACCCCTTGGGGTGAGCTTTATCCCTGCCACCAGTTCGTCGGTGATGAAAAGTATAGCCTCGGTAATATCTGGGACGGTGTCAAG
>JAZOWT010000061.1:0-4601 GCA_045659365.1 Eubacteriales bacterium
GTCAACTGTAACAGGGCCGTTCATCCAGTTGATAGGGTAGAACACGTGCTGGCGGTACTTCTTGCCGTATTTCTTGTAGACGTACTCGTTGAGCTGGTTGGAGAAGCTGTTTATTACAACTCTGTCGGTGTAGCCGTACTCGTCAACTATCGCGAGGATCTTGTCGCAGACCTCGTATGCGATCTGCTCGTTGCCGGGGGTGTTGGGGTACTCCTTAAGCTCGATGTCGATGGTGAGTGTGGGGTGATCCTTTATAAGCTCCATGAACTCGATAAAGGTGGGAACCTGCACACCGCGGAACTCCTCGCCCTTTTTAATGCCGGCATCAAGTGCCTTGATCTCGGAAAGAAGCTTGGTGTTTACAAGGCCGGTGCCGTTGGTGGTGCGGTCTACTGCCGCATCGTGAATAACGACAAGCTCGCCGTCCTTGGTTACGCGTACGTCAAGCTCGATCTGGTCAACGCCGATGTCGATCGCCGCCTGGAATGCGGGAATGGTGTTTTCGGGGTACTTGTCGCACCAGCCTCTGTGTGCAGCAACCCAAATGTTCTTTTTGCTTTGAGTCCAGTAGTTCATAATTTATCTCCTGTTTAAATATTTCAAAAGTGCGGTGGGGTCGTTTGCGGTGATGAGGTCTGCGCCCTTGTCAATGAAGAGCTTGACAGTCTTTTCATCGTCCGCGCAGTACATATGGATCGGCAGTCCCTTGCCGATAAAGACGTCTGCAACCTCGGAGCGCACAATGTTGTGCGAAAGTCCGATCTCGTCATAGTAGTCGTAGGTGTCCGCCTCAAACTCCTGCATCTGAAAGTCGGGGTAACCCATCGTGCGACCGTTATATTTTGTCTTTATGTACTTGATAATTCTGCCGTTAAACGCGTAGAACCAGCAGTCGTCAAAGAAGCCGTACTCCTTTAACATCGCTACGGTAAGGTCAACCGTTTCCTCGGTGTACTCCTTGATCTCAACGCCAAGGCGGAGCTTCGGGTTCTTCGCCTTGCAAAGCTCTAAGAGCTCGCGAAGAGTGGGTACGGTCAGACCCGTGTCACGAAATTCATCGCCAAACACCTTGGAAAAGCAGGGATTAAGCTGCTTGATCTCGTCTAAGGTGAGGTCGCGCAGGTCGGCATCAACACCGCAGGTGCGGTACGCGTTTCCGTCGTGCATAAGCACGGGAACCTTGTCCTTTGAGAGCCAAATGTCAAACTCGATCGCATCAACACCGATCTCGATCGCCTTTTCGTAGGAAAGCAGGGTGTTCTCGGGATACTTCGCACAAAATCCGCGATGTCCCTCAACAAAAATGTTCTTCATTCCGTTTGCTCCTTTCAGTAAAGGTCGCTTGCGACGGTGTCTATTACACCAAGATCGTACGCAAGTCTGGAAAGAACGTATTTATCTCTTATATCCTTTGTTGCCTTAAAGGTCGTGGTGATCAACGAGTTATCTATGCCAATCTCGGCAGGGCTTTTGGGACATTTAATTGAGTCGAGAATTCTCTCGATTTCATCACTGCCGGGGATCTCGTTTTTAACGATGTCGGTAACGGTATCCCATTTTTCGATAATGGTATTTATTCTTGCGGCATGCTTTTCGGGAGAGTACTTACCCTCCTTGGCTTCAAGGGTGATCATCGCCTCCGCACCCTCGCCGATAAATTCGCGCAGGGTATCTGCCCAGTCGGTGTAGGAGAATGCCTCGGAGTAAGCCACCGCCTTTTCTCTGTCGGGGGTAGCGGTAAGAATTTTTTCGTAAAGCTTCGCGGCGATAAGGGTTGCTATCGCGCACTGAATTCCGTGGGTGGATGCCGCAGTGCCAAGCGATTGCGCTCTCATATCCCAAACGTGGGAGAAATAATGCTCGACACCCGATGCAGGTCTTGATGCACCTGCCAGACTCATTGCCGCACCGGCAATAACGAGTCCGTTGAATACCGCCTCAACCGCCGCCGCATCACGCTTAAGCAGTCCGTCCGCGTTGTCAACGCAAAGCTTCAAGGACGAGCGCACAAGGGAGGCGATTTCCTCACAGTAGTACTCACCCGTGATAAGATTTGATATGCGCCACTCGGCAATACTGATGTACTTTGCCAGCATATCGCCAAGTCCGGAGATCAGCATTTCCTCGGGCGCATTCTTGAGTATATCTACGTCACCGATTATGACCTCGGGGCATTTTGAATTAAGGCTGACCTTTACTCCGTCCATCGCCATTGACGAGCTTGCCGAGGCATAGCCGTCCATCGAAGGCGCGGTAGCCACGATCACGTAGGGGAGGCCTGACGTTCTGGCAAGTATCTTTGCTATATCTCCGACAACACCGGAGCCGATCGCCACAACCGCATCGCACCTTGTATCAAAGTGCATGATCGCAGATCCGACCGCCTTTTCATCAGGCTCGAGGCTCTTTTCGTTAAATACGTGCTTGGAGTAGGGCATTGATGCCAAATCAAGCACTGATGCAACCTTACGTCCTGCCGCCTCGTATGTGTTGACATCTGCAAGCAAAAACGGTCGCTTGATGCCGCGTGCCGCAAGCACCTCGGCGGTGCGGTTAACTACACCTGCACCGACCAGAAGCTCCTCGAGCGCACACCTGTGCTCTCTGCCGCATTTACAGCCGTTTTCCTTGATAGTTCCAAATGTCATAGCAATCTCCGTTCTTTTGTAAAAGAGTGCCTTTATATTGATTTCAATATACCATACTACGCGCGGGAAAGTCAATATTTTCATTTTCTATTGACAAAACGATCACGATTTGATTATAATTATGATTAAAGATGATCATTTCTAAATATATAAGGAGGCAGGTTTATGTCATTTGTTGAACGCGAGGATGATTATATAAAGCTCTTGGCCGAGCGCGCCCACACTGTAAAGGAGCTATCCGACAAGCTCTTTATCAGTGAGCCCACCGTCCGCCGTGACGTTATAATGCTTAAGAAAAAGGACCTCGTCAGCTCGCAGGCGGGTACAGTCAAGCTAAAGTCCCGCTACTCCGACCAGCGCATACCTCTTTTTGTGCGCGAGTTCGAGCACAGTGATGAAAAGGCCGAGATTGCCGTAAAGGCGGCAAAGCACATATGCGACGGCTACACCGTCATGATCGACGCGTCCACCACGTCGTATCACCTTTTGCCCCATCTTGCCACCTTTAAGAATATAATTCTTATCACCAATGGCTCAAAGCTCGCGCTTGAGGCCGCGGCTATGGGAATAAAGACCATCTGCACCGGCGGTGAGGTAACCGTTGAGGCCTATGCCTGTGTCGGCGGAGATGCCGAAACCATACTCTCCCGCTATAATGCCGACGTTGCCTTTTTTGCCTGCCGCGGAATTGACGATGACGGCACGATCACCGACACCTCGGTACTTGAAAATTCGATCAGACGTATAATGATCAAAAATTCAAAAAAGTCATACCTCCTTTGCGGTAAAAGTAAGCTTGGAAAAAGGTATCTCAACACCCTTTGCAACGTCTCGGATATTGACGGAGTTATAACGAACAGATAACCTCTTGTTACCAATAAACAAAAATACACTCTTAAAAATGTTGTATATGCATACGCGTGTGCAACATTTTTTTATTTTTGCGCGTTTTATGGTAGACAAACGAAAAAATAATATGTATAATGAGGGCAAGGGACTCTTTTTCTCAACAACTCCGAAAGGACGGTAAAGCCTATGAAAATAAGAATCAAAATAACCGCGCTGCTGCTTTGTGTAACGATGATTGTACTCCTTTTGTGCTCGTGCGGTCTTGAGGAGCTTATACCCGATTTTATGCTTCCCGATGATTCTGAGTCATATCACGAAATACAGGATATGATTACCGTCAGTGTTGAGGACGGAGAGTTTTATAAGGTCACCTCGCAAAATCCCGTCAAGGTCAACAAGGGCGGCAGTGCCACCTTTACGATCGAGATCGATGACGGCTACGACTTTGCCTTTGCCGACGGATGTGAATTTGTTGACGGGGTGCTTACTGTCCCCGCGGTCAGATACCCCACGACTATCTCGGTCGTTTTGAAAAGAGGTGGCATCATCATAGGCGGCTCTACCGGTGGCGCGGATGATGAAGAGGTGGAAAAGGATGAGCCGAAGAAGGATACCGAAATCGTTCAGCTCACCGCACCCGAGGCGGAGGAGGGCTGTCACTTTATCTGCTGGACGTACGATGTTCCCGCAGAGGAGGGTGGCGAGCTTCTCAGCGAGGAGGAGAGCGGAGAGTTCAAGATCCCGGTAGGTAAGACTCCGGTTGCAAATTTCGTTGATGACAACCATTACGTGATCCTTTACCGTACAAACGGCGGCACCACCAAGGATGGCAAGGATTACTACTACCAGACCTTTTATAGCAAGAACTACTATATGCCCAACACAGTGTATCAGAACGGCACGTTCGTTCGTGACGGATACGTACTGATGCGATACACCGCAGATAGGTCAGGTGGAGATTATACCACCCTTGGCGGCAAGATAGAGGTTAACGATAACGGCTTTGTCGAGCTTTGGCTCAAATGGGGCAAGGTGACCTCCGGCGGCATCGAATATGAGATATATACCATGGACGACGGCACTGAGGCTGCATGCGTAAAATCT
>JAZOWT010000062.1:0-49884 GCA_045659365.1 Eubacteriales bacterium
AAAACACGGCTAATGCCATTCAAATCAATACGGAGGTATAAGAAATGTTGAAGCTCAGTTTGCAATTCTTCGCTCACAAAAAGGGCGTAGGTTCTACTAAAAACGGCCGCGATTCCGAGTCTAAGCGCCTTGGCGTTAAGAAGGCTGACGGACAGGCAGTTATCGCAGGCAATATCATCGTTAGACAGCGCGGCACCAAGATCCATCCCGGCAAGAATGTCGGTATCGGTTCTGATGATACTCTCTTCGCACTCATCGACGGAACTGTTAAGTTCGAGCACATTTCCGGCGGTAAGAAGCAGGTTAGCGTTTACGCTGCTGACTAATATTTCAAAAAAGAGTAGTTTAACTGCTCTTTTTTGTTTTATATGGTAAAAAAAGATAACTTTTGTTCTATTTTACATAAAAATAATTCTTTTTCCTATTGTATTTCTCATAGTTTGGGGATATAATGGAAGTGCTAAAAATAAAGCTTGGAAAGGAATGGTTTGTTATGTCCATACTTGTTACAGGCGGTACCGGTTACATCGGTTCGCATACAGTTGTCGAGCTGTTAAATATCGGCGAGGAGGTAGTTATCGTTGATAACCTCTCCAACAGTAAGCTCTGCGTTCTTGATAGAATAGAGAAGATTACAGGTAAGCGCCCTGAGTTTATCGAGTGCGATCTTCTTGATATGGAGAAGCTCACAGAGGTCTTTAATACGCACAAAAATATAGAATCCGTTATTCACTTCGCCGGCTTTAAGGCAGTTGGTGAATCGGTATCAATGCCTATTAAGTATTATCACAACAATCTTACCGGAACCTTCAATCTTCTCACTGCAATGCGCGAGCATGGTGTTAACAGAATCGTGTTCTCTTCATCTGCAACTGTTTATGGATTGCCCAAGAGTGTACCGATCAGTGAGGATTTCCCCCTTTCCACCACCAACCCCTACGGTGAAACCAAGCTTATGATCGAGCGCATACTCAAGGATTGCACGGTGGCATATCCCGATCTTTCGGTTTGCGTGCTTCGTTACTTCAATCCGATCGGCGCTCATTCGTCGGGCCTCATCGGTGAAGACCCCAAGGGTATTCCTAACAACCTTCTTCCTTACATTGCGAAGGTTGCAGCAGGTAAGCTTGAGTGTCTGAGCGTTTTTGGTGACGACTACGATACCAAGGACGGAACCGGTGTTCGCGATTTCATTCACGTTGTTGACCTTGCTCTTGCACATCTCAAGGCAATCGAGTATACCGGCAACATGAAGGGAATTGATTACATCAACGTTGGTACAGGTAACGGCTATTCCGTGCTTGAAATGGTCGCAGCATTTGAAAAGGCATGGGGCGCACCCGTTAAGTACAAGATTGCGGCTCGTCGTCCAGGTGATATCGCAGAGTGCTATGCAGATCCAAAAAAGGCTGCCGAAACTCTTGGCTGGCGCGCAGAACGCGGCCTTGAGCAGATGTGTGAGGACTCTGCAAGATGGCAGAGAATGAATCCTGACGGATACCCTGACAACTAATAAACAACGAAAGGGGCCTTTACAAGAGCCCCTTTAATTATGAAAGGTTGATGATGATGCTTTCGCTTGAAGATAAGAAATTTTTCCTCCTTGATATGGATGGTACTATATATCTCGATAACGATCTCTTCGACGGAACTCTTGATTTTCTCGCAAAGGTGCGTGAAAAGGGCGGTCGTTATATATTCGTTACAAACAATTCTTCAAAGGGTGTAGATGCCTATGTTAAGAAGCTGAACACGATCGGTATACCTGCCGTTGAAGATGACTTCCTGACTTCTACAGATGCTACGATTCTTTATTTAAACGATAAATTTCCGGGCAGAAAATTCTATTCATTCGGAACAGAATCATTCACCCAGCAGCTTCGCGACTCGGGTGTTAACGTTACAACAACTCTCGAGGATGACATATTCGGCCTCGTTATCTCTAACGATCAGGAACTTACCTTTAAGAAGCTCGACGATGCTTGCATACTCCTCGGTCGCGGTGTTGAGTACATTGCAACCAACCCTGATTGGGTTTGTCCCACCTCTTACGGCTACGTGCCTGATTGTGGCTCGTTCGTAGATATGCTCCGTCGCGCAACCGGAAAGATGCCCGTCTTTATCGGTAAGCCTCAACCCGAAATGCTTCTTCTCGCTATGCAGAAGTTTGGTTACTCTAAGGAAGAAACCTTAATGGTGGGCGACAGAGTTTATACCGATATAGCATCCGGCTATAACGCAGGTGTTGACACAGTATTTGTTCTTAGCGGTGAGGGTACTATGGAGGACGCGGAGAACACCGACACTAAGCCTACCTACATACTCAAAAACATTCGCGAACTTTACAATAGAATATAAGAAAGGTTTATCAAATTGATTACAGTAAGTAACGTATCTTTCCAGTTTGGCGGTCAGATACTTTTTAAAGATGTTGATCTTAAATTCACTCCCGGAAACTGCTATGGCATAATCGGTGCTAACGGAGCGGGTAAGTCCACTTTCCTCCGTATACTCTGCGGTGAGCTTGAGCCCACCAAGGGTAACGTTTACATTCCCGAAACCGTCAGAATGTCCGTTCTTAAGCAGAACCACTTTGCTTTTGAGGAGTTTTCCGTTCTTGATACCGTTATAATGGGTAACAAGCGCCTTTACGATATAATGAAGGAAAAGGACGAGCTTTATGCAAAGCCCGATTTCTCCGACGACGACGGTATTCGCGCATCCGAGCTTGAGGGTGAGTTCGCGGAGCTCAACGGTTGGGAAGCGGAGTCTGATGCTTCCAAGCTCATTCAGGGCCTCGGTCTTACAGACGATTACCTGTATATGCAGATGTCAGAGCTTAAGGAGAGTGAAAAGGTTAAGGTTCTTCTCGCGCAGGCTCTTTTCGGAAATCCCGACATTATTCTTCTCGACGAGCCTACCAACGGTCTTGATATCGATGCGGTGGCTTGGCTTGAGGACTTCCTATCCGACTATTTCGGTACAGTTCTTGTCGTTTCACACGACCGTCACTTCCTTAACGACGTTTGTACAAACATTGTTGATATCGACTACTCCGGAATTAAGATGTACGTTGGTAACTATGAGTTCTGGTATGAGTCCAGCCAGCTTATTCAGCGCATGATAAAGATGCAGAACAAGCGCAACGAGGAGAAGATTGCAGAGCTTCAGAGCTTTATTCAGCGTTTCTCGGCAAATAAGTCAAAGTCGCGCCAGGCTACCTCACGTCGTAAGCTTCTTGATAAGCTTACTATCGAGGAGCTTCCTGCCTCCAGCCGCCGTTATCCCTTTATTGGATTCGATATGGATAGAGAACCCGGCAAGGAAATACTCCACGTAGAGGGACTTACTAAGTCGCTCAACGGCAACCTTCTTTTCAAAGATCTTTCGTTCCATGTATACAAGGATGACAAGATCGCGTTCCTCGGAAACGAGCTTGCAGTTACTCAGCTTTTCAAGATACTTAACGAGGAAGAGCAGGCTGACTCCGGTGAATTCAAGATAGGTGTTTCCATTACGACCTCATATTTCCCGCATGATAACTCCGCTTACTTCGATGGACACAATGAGTCAATACTCGACTGGATGCGTCAGTATTCAAAGGATCAGACCGAAACTTATCTTCGTGGATTCCTTGGTAAGATGCTTTTCTCCAATGAAGCGGTATTCAAGCCTGTTAACGTTCTTTCCGGTGGAGAGAAGGTAAGATGTATGTTTTCCCGTATGATGATGTTCGGTTCTAATATGCTTATTATCGATCAGCCGACCGATCACCTTGACCTTGAGTCGATCACTGCGGTAAACAACGGTATGCAGGCATTCAAGGGTAACATCCTCTTCTCGTCTCACGACTATGAAATAGTCAACACCGTTGCAAACAGAATCATCGAGATTCACCCCGATGGCACCTTTACTGACCGTCGTTGCACCTACGAGGAGTATCTCGAATATAAAAAATCACTCAACTGATGTAAGATCAAGCCCCCACCCGTGTGAATTTTTCAGCGGGTGGGCTTTTTGCTTTTTGCGATAAAAACACCTTTTTCGCTCGTGCGCGAGGCAATATTAAATAAACTATTGCTTTTGTTGTCGATATGTGTTAGACTATTAACGTTAAAAAAACAATTTTGTAAGGGAGAGTCATTTTATGGCGAACAAATTCAAAAGTAGTCTCGCTATGCTATTGGTAGTGGTTATGACCTTTGCTATGTGTGTAGCATTCGTGCCTGCTCTTACCGTTGATGCAAGCGCAGCGACCGTAGACTACAAATACAGTGGCAGCTACATATATAACTGGGGAACGCGCGGCGAGGTCGCAACATTCCTCTCGCCCAATGCAGAAGATTTCTATGAGAAGTACTCCTCGTATACCGAGCTTTCGGCTTATTCCGGCGGCACCGGTACCTCAAATGCTCCTAGCAGTGATCTTTACAAGGAGCTGAAGAGCCTTATGACCAGCGCTCACTCCTACATCACCAGCTACAATGCAACCAGAGATCTCTTTAAGTACACCGACTGCGAAGCGAACGGAAGCAAAATATCCTCATTTTATTCCGGAAAGTCGATCGGCCCTGCATGGGATAGCGGCTCGTCATGGAACCGTGAGCACACCTGGCCTAACAGTAAGGGATTGGGTGGAGATGACGAAAACGACCTTATGATGCTGCGTCCTACCTCAACGTCTGAAAACTCCAGCCGTGGCAATAAGGCATACGGCAAGAGCTCGGGCTATTATAACCCTAATAGCGAATCTAACGGCCAGTACGACCTTCGCGGTGACGTTGCTCGTATTTTCCTCTATGTTTATGTTCGTTGGGGCAACACCTCATATGCTTGGGGCTCCTCCGGTGTTATGGAAAGCCTTGACGTTTTGCTTGAGTGGATGGAAGCAGACCCCGTTGATACCTGGGAGCTCGGACGTAACGACTCTGTTGAAGCTGTAACCGGCACTCGTAACGTTTTCGTTGACTATCCCGAGCTTGGCTTCCTTCTTTTCGGTGCGGAAATTCCCGATGATATGCCTACTCCCTCCGGCGAGGGCAGTGCAAAGTGCGATCACAACAACTTCGATTCCGGTGTTGTTTTTGCAGCTACCTGTACCGCGGGCGGCTATACCGTTTACACCTGCCGTACCGCAGGCTGTGGATACAGCTACAAGGGTAACTCTACTCCCGCTAATGGTCACAGCTACACAAACGGCGCTTGTACCGTATGTGGCGAGGCAGAGGTGGCTGCACCAGAATATGTAACCTCACCTACTGTCGGCCAGGCATACAAGCTTGGATTTTTACACTCTAATGGTCAGGAATACTACTTCACCGGTACTATGAGTACCTCTAACCAGTATTACGGTGGAACCGATACCGATTACACCAAGGGTGTCGATATGTTCCTCGAGGAGGCTAACGGCGGATACCGTTTGTATTTTAACAATGGCACTAAGCAGTATATAAATATTGTTCAAAGCGGAACGCATATCAACTTTACATATAGTGCTACCGCTACCACGGTGTTTACATGGGATACTGCTAAAAATGCGCTCGCAACTACCGTAGGCGGCAAGGTTTGTTACATGGGTAACTACGGCACGTATACCAATATGGGTACTCTGCAGTCAGACAAGATGGGCACAAGCGACTATATCGCGCGTCTTTATTCGATTGGTGCCGGCTCTGATACTCCCGATGACTCCTGCCAGCACAGCTACACGATCAACGTAACCAAGCCTACGTGCTCCAAGGACGGATATACAACCTATACATGTTCACTTTGCAACCACTCCTACACAGATAACAAGGTAACGGCGTACGGCCATGCTTACACAAATGGTGTATGTATTGATTGTGGCGCGGCAAAGCCCTCAAGCTCCTCTGTAACCATTAGCTTTACAGATAAAGCAAACCGTACTGAGTTCACAACCTCTAAGCAGGTTTGGGTGCAGAACGGAGTTACCGTTACAAATGATAAGGCATCCGCTACGAGCAACGTTGCCGATTATGCAAATCCTGCGCGTTTCTACAAGGGATCGACTGTTATTATTTCTTATCCTAACATAACCAAGATAGAGATAAATTGCTCAGGCCTTGATTCAAAGTATGTCACCCCCTGGAAGAATGCACCCACCGGTGCAACTGCAACCCAGAGCGGCTCGGTTATCACGGTTGAGTTCAGCACACCTGTAGATTCTATAACGTATGCAAATCTTTCTGCACAGGCTCGTGCATATAGCATAACTGTTTATGCAGGCGCAGATACCACCGATTGCGATCATAACAACACAACTGTTATTGGCACGGTTGCGGCTACTTGTACCACGCCCGGTCACACCGGAAAAACTCGTTGCGATGATTGCGGTGAGATTGTGAACATGGGTAGCGAGACTCCTGTATCCGACCATACCTGGGGCGAGTGGGCTATCTCCAATGCTTCAACTTGTACCGTCAACGGAGAAGAGCGCAGAGATTGTGATACCTGTGATGCTCATGAAACGAGAGTATCATCAGCTCCCGGCCACACCGACAGTGACAACGATGGAAAGTGTGATACGTGTGGCGAGAATTTGAACGGCAACTCCGGGTCCGGAGAAGGATCGGGAAGCACCGGTGACAATTCGGAGAACGACCCAGGCAGCAATACTGACTCCGACTCGCAGGACAAGGAACCTGATAACGGAAATGCAATTGTAATTATCATTTGTGTGGCCGGTGCAGTTGTTATTGCTGCAGCAGTTGTATTCGTTATTAAAAAGAAAAAGAGCTAAATTTTCCAAAGCGCTTTATTAACTGCAAAAAGAAAAAGACCTTGCTATCCTGATCGGGTAGCAAGGTCTTTTTTTGGTGTCGGTGGCGAGACTCGAACTCGCACGTCTCTCGACAATGGATTCTAAGTCCATCTTGTCTACCATTCCAACACACCGACATTGGTGCGCGACGGCAGTAAAGAGTCGCGCGACGTTGGAAAAATTACTTAAAACGAGGGGAATAATCTGACTTTTCGGTTGCCTTTGCCTTCTTCTTGGGAAGCTTGGTGTCAAGCTTTCTGACACCTTTTATGACCAAGATCGCAATAGCGGAGAAGAGTGCATAAAAGAAAGCAAAAATACAAAATATAACTATAAAATCTGCGGCAGAATTAACAGCGAGCGTTCCTTTGTTGGCGAAAATAACGTAGAATGCTATGAACAAAACTGCGAAGTGAATGGGTAATTTAACATAAATTTTGAGTACGTTTACCTCGAAAATCATATTGGTTATTGATATGATCAAGGAGAACAGAAGTATGACAAAAAAAGTGCTGGCATCAACGGAAATTTCATTCTTGCCCGTGGTGATGAGAGTGAACATTACAAAAAGTAAATATATGAGCACTGTGAATGTGCAGGTGTGATATAAAAGCTTTTCAAGCCTCTTCATTATAAACATCCTTTTCGTAAGAGAATAACATTTAAATGATATCACATAAGCGGTTGGTTTTCAAGTACTTTTGCGAAAATAAAGGGCAAAATTCCCAAAAAGGGAGGAGGTGCATTGTGTAAATGAATAAAAATGCAAAAATGAATGTTTTTGAGTGCAAATCGGTTGACATTTTCCAAAAAAAGATTTATAATTATTATATATATTTTACGCGAGGTATTGCATATGAATAGAAAGATAGCACGCGAAAACGCTTTTATCCTCCTTTTCGAGGGAGCAAGCAAAAAGGATGAAACTGCAGAGGAGATCTTCGAAAAGGCAACCTCTGTCAGACTCTTGGAGACCGATGAATACGTGAAGACTGTATTTTTTGGCTATTACGAGAATGCACGCGCGATAGAGGAGTGCATAGAGAAGTCGTTGATCGGGTGGGCGAGAGACCGTATTTCGCTTTCCTCAATTGCGATACTCCGTCTTGCAACCTACGAGTTGATGTTTATGGATGATATCCCTGCAAAGGTTTCTATAAACGAGGGAATCGAGCTTGCAAAGAGATATGACGATGACAAGGCATACTCGTTTGTTAACGGTGTTCTTAACAAAGTTGCTGAAGAGCTCGGCAGAAAATGAAAAGAGAAGTAATTCTCGGCATTGATACGAGCAACTATACGACATCCGTTGCCATAGTTTGCACCGACGGTGATCTGATCGCCAACATCAAGCGCCCTCTTCCGGTCAAGCTTGGCGAGAGAGGACTCAGACAGTCTGACGCTGTGTTTGCACACGTCAAGAATATTCCGTCTGCTATGGATGAGGCCCGCCAGTATTTGGAGAACTCCACTATTGTTGCCATTGGTGTCAGTGAAAAGCCAAGAAACGTTGACGGCTCGTACATGCCTTGCTTTCTTTCAGGTCTTGCTGTGGCTGAAAGCATTGCAGCGACCTTGAATGTGCCGATTTATAAATTTTCTCATCAGTGCGGTCATATTATGGCGGCTCTTTATTCATCCGGTCGTACCGATCTGCTTGAAAGGGAGTTTTGCGCCTTTCATGTATCCGGTGGAACAACCGAGGTTTTGCGCGTAAGCAAAGCCGGTGTGGCTTTTCGTGCCGAGCTTGTTGGAGGCACCGCCGATATCAATGCCGGTCAGCTTATAGATCGCATAGGCGTACATATGGGACTTCAGTTCCCGGCAGGTCCGCACATAGAGACCCTGGCTCTTGAAAATGAAACCAAGCTCCCGCCGATCAAGTTGAAGGCTAATGATTGTATGGTTAACCTTTCTGGCGCGGAAAACTTAGCCGTCTCTCTTTACAAGAAGACCGCGGATGCGCGCTTGACGTCTGCCTACGTGCTCGCATACGTTACAAAGGCACTTTCGCTGCTTGCCGCTTCATACGAAGAAAAGTACGGTAGCACGGAATTTGTGTTTGCGGGCGGTGTGATGAGCAACTCTATAATAAAATCAGCTCTTTCGAAGCAGTTTAACGCATCGTTTGCAACTCCTGCATGCTCTGCCGATAATGCGGTAGGTATTGCATATCTTACGATGCGAGCATATAATTCGGAGAAAAAATAATGGATATTTCAGCTCTCCGTGAACGTCCCTCACAAGGATCGCTCACAGTTACCGAACTGAATAATTTTATCAAAAATCTCATTGATACCAACCGCACACTTGCAGCAATAACCGTAACCGGTGAGATATCGAATTTTACCGATCACCGTAGTGGTCACCTTTACTTTTCTCTTAAGGATTCTGAAGCGCAGATCAGGGCGGTTATGTTCAGATCTGCAAGATCACGCCTTAAATTTGCTCCTCAAGAGGGAATGAAGGTTACGGTTCACGGCTCGGTATCACTTTATCCGCAGGGCGGAACGGTACAGCTTTACGTTAACTCCATGGCTCCCGATGGCCTCGGTGCTTTGTACAAGGCTTATGAGCAGTTGAAGGAGCGTCTTGCGGAAGAAGGCTTGTTTGACGATGAGCATAAAGTAACGATCCCTCGCTTTCCTTCGCGCATAGGTGTAATAACTTCGCCGACCGGAGCGGCTGTTCGTGATATTATTAACGTTACAGGCCGCCGTTATCCGTTAGCGCAGGTTTATCTTTATCCGGCGCTTGTTCAGGGAGACGGAGCGGAAGCAGACCTTGTAAAGGCGATCGAATATTTTGAATCGTCGAACCTCGTTGACGTGATTATAATCGGCCGCGGCGGTGGTTCAATTGAGGATCTTTGGGCCTTTAATTCTGAAGCCTTAGCGCGACGCATCTATGCTGCTAAAACACCTGTTATATCGGCAGTCGGACACGAAACTGACTTTACGATCTGCGACTTTGTTGCAGATCTGCGCGCCCCCACACCGTCAGCTGCGGCAGAACTTGCCGTTCCTGATTTGCGGGATATAATTTTAAGCCTGGACAATGCTTCTGATCGTATTGTATCAGCACTGCGCATGACTGCACAGCGCAAGCGCGAGCGGCTTGAACGACTAGCCGATAAGCCGATCTTCAAGGATCCCGCACTCTTTTCCTCCGATCGCCGTGACGAACTCACTGCACTTAGCGATAGAGCAGATAATGCTATAAAGAGTGTTATTAAGGATAAGTCAAACGATCTTCGCGTGATTGCAGGCAAGGTTAATGCCTTGAGTCCGCTCAGTGTTTTGTCACGAGGATATTCGATAGTCGAAAAGGATGGCAACGTTGTTTTTGATGCCAAGAGCCTCGCTTCTGGCGATGAGGTTTCTCTTCGTTTCAAGGACGGTGTTGCTGACGCGACGATAAATTCTATAAGGATCTCCCGAAAGGAGAAAAACAATGAAAAATAACGTTACCTTTGAGGAAGCTTTGCTTGCATTAGATGAAGCGGTTTCAAAGCTTGAGGGGGGCTCTCTCTCGCTTGATGAATCGTTGGCTACGTTCGAGAACGCGGTTAAGCTCATAAAGATATGTAACGAGAAAATAAATTCTGCAGAGCAAAAGGTTAAGATGCTCATAGAAAATGCAGAGGGTACAGTTACCGACGTGCCGTTTGATGTCGAGTGATATGCGACTCGATGTATTTCTTTTTGAAAACGGCTATGCTACAAGCCGCACCGAGGCTAAGCAGTTGATTTTGGAATCGCTCGTCACGGTAGACGGCAAGGTGGTTCTCAAGGCTGCCTACGACGTTGAGCCCGGGGCAACGGTTGAAGTTGCAGATGCCGGAGTTCGCTATGCCAGCAGAGGTGGGCGAAAGCTTGAATGCGCAATAGATGCATTCGATTTTGAAATTGCGGGCAGATTCGCGATAGATGTCGGTGCTTCAAGTGGCGGTTTTACCGACTGCTTGCTGAGGAACGGTGCAACAAAGGTCATCGCGGTAGATTCCGGCACCGATCAGCTCGTCGCAAGCTTGCGCAACGATGATCGCGTAACCGTCATGGAGGGGTATAATGCCAGGTATATGTCTTTATCAGACCTACCATACGAGCCCGATCTCGCGGTTATGGATGTTTCATTCATATCTGCGACCTACATCATTCCTGCGCTTTATTCCTGCTTGAAGGATGGCGCGGATTTCATATGTCTCATCAAGCCTCAGTTTGAGGTCGGCCGTGCCAATATCGGCAAGGGCGGTATCGTCAAGGATGACAAGGTGCGCATATCCGCGGTAAATAAGGTCGTTGACTTTGCGGAGCACGTAGGCTTTAAAACCTTGGGAGTCACTCGCTCATCTGTTGTTGGCGGTGACGGTAATATAGAATTTTTGGCGCATTTCAAAAAAATAACACATTAAAGAAATGCCGGAAAGGATGACTGTGAAAAGCATAGTAATCATACCGAACAAGCTTAAGGATACCGATTTTGCGGTCAGCTCTAAGGTTGCGAGCTTCCTCGCATCTCATGGCGCGCACGTGTATGTCGAAGAAAAATACGGCACAGATCTTTGCGGTAATGCGACTGCTTGTAAGTCTGTTCCGTCTGATGCTGAGTTTATAGTTGTTATAGGCGGTGACGGCTCGATAATAGATGCGTCTGTACCGGCAATCGAGCACAATTTACCTGTTGTAGGTGTGAATCTCGGTAACATCGGTTATCTTGCAGAGGTCGAGCCTGAAAATATCGAAGAGTTAAAGCGACTATTTACAGGTGAGTACAAGGTCGAGGAAAAGATGCTTCTTTCCGTTGCTGTTGAAAAAGACGGCAAGCTTGTAGAGTCCAAGCGACTTGCACTCAACGACGTCATAATTTCACACGAGGCTTATTTGGGATTGGCAGAGCTGTCACTCACTGATTCCAACGGTTCAACAGTTAAGTACAGGGCGGACGGCTTGATACTTTCAACTCCGGTAGGATCTACTGCATATTCGCTCTCTGCCGGCGGTCCGATCGTTTCGCATGATATCGACTCGATACTTACAACCCCAATTTGCCCGCATTCATTCTTTAACCGTTCTGTTATCTTTAATCCGTCCGAGAAGCTTACACTTTGCAATCACGGAAAGGATACGCTCAACATAACTGTTGACGGCAGACTTTTTGCTGAGCTTTGTGAAAACGAGATCTGTATTGTGAAAGCCGCAGACAAGCGTTTCCGTATGGTAACGTTCAGTCATGGCAACATGTTCTCAACACTTTTTGGAAAAATGAAACGCTTTGAAAATATTTAAATTCGGGAGAGAAAAATGAAAAACGCAAGACAGCAGAAAATTCTCGAGCTTATTGATGCTTATGATATTGATACCCAGGAGGCTATGATAGATAGACTCCGCGAGGCAGGTATCAATGCCACTCAAACAACTATTTCGCGTGATATCAGAGAGCTCAAGCTTGTAAAGGGCATGAGCGCCACGGGTGAATACAAGTACATCCGCCCCGGAAGCAAGCGCGAAACAAATATTCCTGTATTGAATTCGGCGCTTACCGAGTCGGTAATTCACATTGAGGCCGCAGGAAATATAGTTGTTGTAAAGACATACCCCGGCATGGCAAACGCGCTTGCAGTTTGTGTAGACTCTCTTGAAAAGGCTCACGTTGTTGGCAGTGTTGCTGGTGACGATACCATACTCTTGGTTGTAAGAAGCGATGAGGTTGCACACGAGGTAGCTAAAGAGCTTAAGGAAGCCTTTTCGGTTAAATAATATCTCAGGAGGGGAAAATGCTTCTTTCCTTACATATTGAAAATGTTGCCGTGATCAAGTCGCTTGATCTGGATTTTTCGTCCGGCTTTACCGTCTTGACCGGTGAAACCGGTGCAGGTAAATCAATCATATTAGATTCTATAAATCTTCTCCTTGGTGCAAAAGCCGATAAGGAACTTATACGCACCGGAGAAGCATATGCTATGGTAAGCGGATTTTTCGGTCAGCTTACTAAAGGTGCATTTGATGCACTTGCAGAGGTAGGAATCGGATGTGATGAGGACGGCAATATTCTCATACAGCGCTCTATGCATTCAGATGGGCGCTCACAAATTAAAATCAATGGGCGTACGGTAACTCTCTCGGTTTTGAGAAGCATAACTCCGTCCCTAGTGGCAATACACGGTCAGTCCGATACTGCTTCCATATCTGATCCTCAAAAGCAGCTCGAGTTGATCGATATATACGCAGCTAATTCTGACTTGCTTGAAGAATACAAACAGCTTTATTCAGAGCTTGAAAAAGTAAGAAGTCAAATAAGCAGTGTTTTGAAGCAACAGGCAGAGCGCGAGCGCCTGGTCGAGATATTAAAGTATCAGATCAAGGATATTGATGATCTAGCGATACACGACGGTGAGGAAGAGGAGCTTATAGACAAGAAGCTCAAAATCAAAAACAGTGAAAAGATCACTAAAAACGCCGGCTTCGTTTTTAAGGCCTTAAAGGGCAGCGAAAAGGGAAGTGTATCATTTCTTCTTGAACGCAGTATAAGCGCGCTGGAGCAACTTTCGGACGTTGTGCCGAGCTTTGCCGGATATGCGGAAACTCTTCGCGACATGCTTTATAAGGCAGACGATATCGGTGAGGAGGTATATGCCGTAATTGCCGATATGGATTCCGATCCTACCGAAACACTCAATAAGATAGAGTCCAGACTTGACAAGCTCGCAAAGCTTAAGCGCAAGTATGGGCTTACACTTGCTGATGTAATAGCTTTCAGAGATAAGGCACAGGCAGAGCTTGACATGCTCGAAAACTCAGATGAGGTTCTTAAGCAGCTTGAGGCGAAAGAGAGTGAGCTTTATACGGCTGCGCTTGTGTTGGCGGATAAGCTTAATTCCAGACGTGTTGATGCATCGCGTGAAATTGAAGCATCGGTTAAAGAAACTCTCGAATTTCTCGATATGCCTAAGGTAGTCTTTTACACCTCCATAAAGTCGGATTTCTCCGATGGTAAAAAGTTGCTTACACCTTACGGATACGATAAGCTTGAGTTTTATATAAGTGCAAACAGGGGCGCAGATGCACAGCCTCTTGGAAAAATAGCATCCGGAGGTGAGCTTGCACGTATTATGCTTGCGCTTAAATCCGCAATATCGGATAAGGACGGCATCGCAACCGTGATCTACGATGAAATAGATGCAGGAGTTTCGGGTAAGACCGCGCGTAAAATAGGAATCAAGATGCTTTCCTTGGCACGCAGTGCACAGCTTTTCTGCGTCACGCACAGCGCTCAGATAGCATCCTTGGCGCAAACACATTTTCTTATCAGAAAGCGCGAGGTGGACTCCGCTACACAAACCTTTGTCGAGCAGCTTGATAGAGAAGGCAGAATTTCCGAGCTTTCGCGCATACTTGGAGGTATAGATGTTACTGAGGCACAGCGAAAGGCCGCAGAGGATATGCTTGACGAAAAGGAAGATTATTTAAGGGCTTAATCGATGGATGAACTTTTTGATTTTTTGATCAAAAAGGACGTTAAATATGATATAAATCAACCAATGTCGCAGTACACCTCTGTACGTATAGGTGGCTGTGCTTCGGTTGTCGCATTTCCAAGATCAGAGGATCAGTTGATTGATTTAGTTAGGTTCCTGATCGAAAATAAGATTAAATACCGTGTGATCGGTCGTATGACTAATATTTTGCCGTGTGACTGCGAGTACACAGGTGTTCTTGTTTCTACAAGATTGTTGGATAATTACACCTGTCGGGGTACTACCGTGATTGCAGAGTGCGGTGTCTCGGTTTCCTCTTTGATACTGCAATGCGCCAGGATTAACCTTGGTGGACTTGAATCGTTGTATGCCATACCAGGATCCCTTGGCGGTATGATAGTTTCTAATGCCGGAGCCTACGGGACGGAGATTGGCGATTTCGTAAAGAGCGTGAGGGCTTATTCTCCGGACGATGATCAAGTGCATACGATTGACAAGGAAAAGATTGGCTTTTCTTACCGAAACAGTCTGTTTTTGCGAAAATATATGGTTATTATTGCGGCAGAACTGGAGCTTGACGAAAGTAGCTTTGAAATCATCCGAGAAAAGCTGGGAAAGATAAGGGATATGAGAGCCTTATCTCAGCCCGTAGATCATCCAAGCCTTGGCAGTGTATTTAAAAAGATAGACGGCGTTTCTGCCGGTCAGATTATCGACCGGTGTGGATTGAAAGGACTAAAAGTCGGTGGAGCAATGGTTTCCACAAAGCATGCCGGATTCATAGTTAATACAGGTGATGCTACAGCTGCCGATTTTTGCGAGCTTATCGCACGGGTAAAGCGCGAGGTTTACAGACAATGCGGCATTCTTCTCGAGGAAGAGATAAACCTGATGTAGGATAAATCTACAAATTGATCGAAATTATTCCAGGAGGTACAGATATGTCCTTTTCTTCGGATTTAAAGGCCGAAATAATTGAACAACCCATAAAGACCTCCTGTTGTCGTAAGGCCTTTGCTTCGGCGCTTATTTCATCAAAGGGCAGATTTGTTGACTCGGGTATACAACTTAACGTTGAGAACGATACGCAGGGCAACCTGGCGGTCAAATACATTTCAGAGTTCTTCGGTGCTACACCTGAAATTCAACGGCCCAAAAGCGGTGGCAGATGCCGTGTTTTAAGCTTTTCGTCAAAAAGTGCAACTCGCTATCTTAATGCCATAAATCTTAACGAGCCGCTATACGTTACTAAATGTCCCGCCTGTGCATCGGCATTTTTCTTAGGCCTCTTTTTTGCCGCAGGAAGAATATCAGATCCCACGAAGCAGTATTTACTCGAATTCTCACCGGTAAACTGTTGTGATAAATTTAAGGACGCGCTTCTTGAGATAGGTGTAGACGCGCGCGTTACGCAGCGAGGCGGCAGAACAGATTTATACATCAAAAAGAGTGCAGTTATAGAAGACTTTTTCGCTTTTATCGGACTTAACTCAGCCGCATTTGCATTTATGAATGCCACGATTGAAAGCGAATTCAGAAACAATACAAACCGAATAGTAAATTGTGAAACAAACAATATCAGCAAGTCGGTCACGGCTTCACATAAGCAAATTTCGGTGATAGAGGAGCTTGAGAGAGCTAATCTTTTATCATCCTTGCCCGAGGAGCTTGAGACTACTGCCAGATTAAGAATAAAATACCGTGACTTGTCTTTGTCACAGCTTGCGGCAGTTTCGGTGCCTGCCATCTCTAAATCAGGACTATCGCACCGACTCAAAAAAATTATGGAATATTCCGAAACGCTCTTACCGGGCGTTAAAAAATAAAGGAGGAAACTCGCGTGGGAGATTTCGTACATCTTCATCTTCATACCGAATATAGCTTGCTCGATGGCGCTACGAGAATCTCAGAGATAGCCGACAAGGCACTGCGCGAGGGACAAAGCGCCGTAGCCATTACTGACCATGGTGTTATGTATGGTGTTGTCGAGTTTTATGAGGCGCTCAAGTCAAAGGGTATAAAGCCGATTATCGGCTGTGAGGTCTACGTTGCTGCGCGTTCTCGCTTCCAAAAGGAGGGTAAGCAGGATTCCTCGGGCTACCACCTGATACTGCTTTGCAAAAACGCGATCGGTTATAAAAACCTTTGCTACATGGTTTCCGAAAGCTTTACAAACGGATTTTACACAAGACCTCGAATTGATATGGAACTTCTCGCTGCACACTCGGAGGGGCTTATAGCTCTTTCTGCATGTGTAGGAGGAAAGATACCTCAACTTATACTCAGTGGTAGCTTTGAGGAGGCTGAGGCAGAAGCACTTCTAATGCGTGATATATTTGGCGATGATTTCTATCTAGAGGTCCAGAATCACGGTATGGATGACGAGCTTAAGGTTGCATACGGTCTTAAGCGAATAAGCGAGCTTCATGGCATTCCTCTTGTTGCTACAAATGACGTGCATTATCTTGAGGCAAAGGATGCCGATACACAGGCAACCCTGATGTGCATACAGACCAACAATGTGATAACCGACGGACGGCCATTGGGCTTTGAAACGGACGAATTTTACTTCAAGTCAACCGAGCAAATGCGCGCTCTCTTCGGTGCATTCAACGGTGCCATAGAAAATACCGTAAAAATTGCAGAGAAGTGCAACTTTGATTTTGAATTCAACAAGCTTCATCTTCCGGATTTCAGACCCGAGGATGGCCTCACTCACAAAGAAAAACTTCGTAAGGATGCATACAACGGATTTGCGGAGCGTGCGTCCGCCGGCAGATTCGATTTCAATCGTCATACAAAAGAGGAATATGAACAGAGAATCGAGTATGAGCTTTCTGTCATAGACTCTATGGGATTTAATGCATATTTCCTTATAGTCAGCGACTTTGTCTCCTTTGCAAAAAGAGCAGATATTCCCGTAGGTCCCGGAAGAGGATCCGGTGCGGGCAGCCTTGTTGCCTTTTGCATTGGTATAACCGACGTCGATCCGATGGCATTTGACCTTCTCTTTGAGAGATTCTTAAATCCCGAGCGAGTATCAATGCCCGATTTTGATATAGATTTTTGCTATAACCGTCGTGAAGAGGTTATAGATTACGTTAAAGAAAAGTACGGAGACGATAAGGTTGCTCAGATCGTTACCTTTGGTACACTTGCTGCGCGTGCTGCAGTTCGCGACGTCGGACGAGCACTCGGTATGCCATACAATCGCGTTGACGTGGTCGCAAAGCTCATACCTCGCGAGTTGAACGTCACTATCAAATCCGCGCTTGAGGTTAAAGAGCTTCGCACTCTTTATGATACCGACAACGACGTTCGTCGCTTGCTCGACGTCAGTAAGAGTCTTGAGGGAATGCCTCGCCATGCGTCTACTCATGCCGCAGGTGTGGTTATCACCGAAGAGCCTACGTATAACTACGTGCCCCTTTCATACAGTGGCACAGGAGTTGTTACCCAGTTTGATATGAATACCGACGCGAAGCTCGGCCTTGTTAAGTTCGACTTTCTCGGTCTTCGATACATCACTGTAATTCATGATGCCGAGCTCGAAATCAGAAAAATAATTCCTGATTTTGATATTACCAACATTCCGCTTGATGATCCGGAAACGATGCGCTTGCTTTCAGAGGCTCGCACCGAAGGCGTCTTCCAGCTTGAGTCCGGTGGTATGAAACAGGTGCTTTCGCGCCTGCAGCCTAACACTCTTGAGGACATAATTGCTTGTATCGCGCTCTATCGTCCCGGCCCAATGGATTCTATTGATAAATTTATAGAGAGAAAGCACGGCAGGGAAAAGACCGAATACAAAATACCCGAGCTTAAGGAGATACTCGATATAACCTACGGATGTATCGTGTATCAGGAGCAGGTAATGCAAATATGCAGACGTCTCGCGGGTTATTCATATGCACATGCAGACATAGTTCGTCGCGCAATGTCGAAGAAAAAGGCAGACGTAATGCTTGCTGAGTCCGAAAGCTTTATAGAAGGCTGTGCGAAAAACGGCATACCTGCTGATGCGGCCTCCGAAATATTTGAAGAGATGGTCGGATTTGCTAAATATGCCTTCAACAAGAGCCATGCTACCGCTTACGGCGTTATCTCATATAGAACGGCATATCTTAAGGCTCATTATTCTGCCCAGTATTTTTCTGCGCTTCTTACAAGTGTTCTTGGTGATGCTACTAAGCTTCGCGAATATATTGCCGATGCGCAAAAGCATGGTGTCAGTGTGCTTCCTCCCGATATAAACAGCAGTGATACCGACTTCTCGGTTTCCGGTGGAAACATCAGATACGGCCTTTTGGCAATTAAGAATGTCGGACGCTCGGTGGCTGTATCGATCATCAACGAGAGACTAAAAAAGCCTTTTACCTCGTTTGACGAGTTCGTGACCAGAATGTCATCTGCCGACCTTAACAAGAGGACTCTTGAGTCGCTTATTAAGTGCGGAGTATTTGATTCTTTGGGCGTTACCCGAAGCGCGCTCATGTCATGCTATGAAACCATTCTTGAAACAGAGCACGGCAAGGCGAGAAATAATATAAGCGGTCAGCTCGATATGTTTTCGTTTGGATTTGAGACAAGCACCGCATCCTCTGTTTTTGAGTATCCGGACATTCCTGAGTATTCGTTGCGTGAGCTTTTGCTGCTTGAAAAGGAAAGCTCGGGCATGTACTTCTCTGGCCATATGATGGACAACTACTCAATGCACGCAGAGTCGCTTAAGGTAGATAAGATATCGAGTATACTCCCAACAGACGAAAGCGATGGTGCAAGAAAGCACGAGGATCGTGCCACGGTAAAATTGGCTGGAATAATAACCGACAAAAAAACAAAGGTTATAAAGAACGGCGATACAATGGCATTCATCAAGCTCGAGGATAAATACGGTGAGGTGGAGGTTATTGTATTTGCCAAGCAGTATTCCGCTTTCGCCTCTGAATTGTTTGTTGAAAACGCAGTGTTTATCGAGGGAAGTGTTTCATATGAGGACGGAGATGAAGTAAGGATTCTCTTATCCAATATTCGCCCCCTCACGAACAATGCAGAGTTTAACAGTGCTCCTAAAACACCAAAAAAAGAAGAGACGCTTTACGTCAGGGTGCAGACTCGCGATGCCAAGTGTATCAACGTTCTGACTCGAATGGCGCTCTTGAATCCCGGAAACACGCGAATCGCGGTTTACGAGTTGGATTCGAAGACGTATTTTGGATTGAAGGATGTAAAAATTTCACCCAGTGAAAAGGTTTTGTCACGTCTTAAAACGACGTTTGGCGACTCCAACGTTATCTTAAAATAATAAGCCGCGCGTGCCGACACGCTTTTTGCGCGGCTAACAGCATTACATGAAAGGAGTGATATATATGGGATTATGGATAACGGTTGACGTAATTCTTGTCTCATTTATTGTAATTGGATTTATTGTAGGACTTAAGCGCGGATTTATCAGAAGCGTTCAGTCTCCTCTTTGTTTTGTCGGTGCGCTTGCACTTTCATATTTGCTTGCAAATCCGATTTCGGTTAAAATCGTAGAGCCAATGATTGGCGCCTCACTCTCTAATCAGATTTCAAAGTATCTGATAAACCATTGCTCCGACCCCGGGGCCGAGCTCCCCACTCTGGTAAAGCTTGCCGCGAGTATAGTAAATGTTGATCTTGAGGGGAAGACTATAGAACAGATAATAGTCGATATTGCTTCTCCCACGGTACACATCGTTTCACTCATAGTCGTGTTTATCATTTTGTGTTTTGTATCCAGGTTGGTTTTGAAGCTTTTGTTTAAGATACTTGATTCGATATTCAATTCCTCCGTGCTTGTTATCCCTAACAAAATAGTCGGTTGTGCTTTAAATACTATTATTGGCGGTGCGGCAGCGTGGATATCGGTGTTGGTATTTCACTTTTTCATCCACCTCGATTCAATGTCAGAGGTTTCTTGGGCATCTGAGTTTGTTGGTGGTCCGATTTACAATTTCTTCTTGAATTTAAGCCCGCTCGATCTTTTGCTCGGCTTTTAATTCGCATTTCAGCGGTAAGTATATTCCGCGTTTCAGAAAGGTTTATTAATGGAAATACAGAGATGTGCGAGATGTAAAAAACGCCCCGCAGTGGTTTTTATAACTCGTATGGATAATCAGAAAACATACAACGAGGGATTGTGCCTTGTTTGTGCAAAGGAGCTTGGAATCAAGCCGGTTAACGATATTCTCAAAAACATGGGAATGAGCGAAGAGGATATAGAAAATATGTCAGGCGAGGTCGAGGGAATGCTCACCGCACTCGAACCTGCAGACGAACAGACCACGGAGCCCGACGGTGGTGCTCCCGCGCTCGATCTTCAGAAACTCTTTTCCGGCTTCGGTATGCCGTTTGGTGCTCAGGGAACCCCTAAGCGTCCTAAGGGAGCAAAGGATAAGGGAGAGGCTAAGGTCGACGATTCAAAGAAGCTTCTTTCGACCTATTGTACCGATTTGACCGAAAAGGCCCGTCTTGGTAAGACCGATAGAATTATAGGTCGTGATCGCGAGCTTGACAGAGTCATACAGATACTTTGTCGCAGACAAAAGAATAATCCCTGCCTGATAGGTGAGCCCGGTGTAGGTAAGACCGCAATTGCGGAGGCTCTTGCTCAGAAAATAGTGGATGGATCAGTTCCCGAACGCCTGGCAAATGCCGAAATATGGCTTCTTGACCTTACAGCACTTGTGGCAGGTACACAGTTCCGCGGTCAGTTCGAGTCAAGAATACTCGGCCTCATAAAGGAAGTTAAGGCTGCCGGCAACATTATCCTCATGATCGACGAGGTTCATACCATCGTCGGTGCAGGTGATTCCGAGGGAAGCATGAGCGCCGCAAACATTCTTAAGCCTGCGCTCTCGCGCGGAGAAATTCAGGTTATAGGCGCTACTACTCTCAAGGAATATAGAAAATATATTGAAAAGGATAGCGCGCTTGAACGCAGATTCCAGCCTGTTATGGTTAATGAGCCCTCGGTTGATGAAACCGTGCAGGTAATTCAGGGAATCAAGAAGTATTACGAGGGATTCCATGGCGCAAGAATATCCGACGAGGTTGCACGTGCGGCAGTTCTTCTTTCGGAGCGCTATATAACCGATCGCTTCCTGCCTGATAAGGCAATCGACCTTATTGATGAAGCGGCTGCAAGAGTTGCACTTTCATCTCCAGCTCTTAACGAAAAGATTCGAAACGAAAAGAAGCTTGTTCAGATAATCGAGAAGGAAAATCAGCTTTCCTCGGAAATCGAAAAGCCGGACGGTCAAACTGAGGAAAATTACAAAGCAATCGCTGACGTAAAGGTCGAAAAGATCAAGCTTGAGGAACGACAGGTTGAACTTGAAAAGGAAGTAAGCAAGCTTGCGATAACGATCGCAGACCTCGCAAACGTAATCGAAATATGGACAGGTGTACCTGCATCTGATATCAAGGCGGGCGAGCTTTCGGAGCTTCAGGGACTCGAGGGGCGCATAAGCGCTCGTATAATCGGTCAGTCAGAGGCGGTTGATGCCGTTGTTCGTGCGGTTAAGCGCAAGCGCGCGGGTATCTCATACAGACAAAATCCGGTGTCCATGATTTTTGCAGGACCTACCGGTGTCGGTAAAACCGAGCTTGTTAAGGTGCTTGCGGACGAGCTCTTTAAGCAGCCTGAGTCACTGATAAGACTTGATATGTCTGAGTTCATGGAGAAGCATGCCGTTTCGAGAATAATCGGCGCACCTCCCGGATACGTCGGATATGATGAGGCAGGTCAGCTGACCGAAAAGATTCGTCGCCGTCCTCATGCTGTTATATTGTTCGACGAGATCGAAAAGGCACATCCCGATGTGCTTAACATCCTGCTTCAAATTCTTGACGACGGTAAGATAACCGACGCGCAAGGCAGACAGGTTAACTTTGAAAACACGATTATAGTTATGACTACTAATGCAGGTAGTGAGGTGTCAACTTCTATTTCCGGCTTTGCTGATAATAAGGAGCAAAAGTCAAAGGAAAAGACAGAGAAGGCGCTTGCATCTTTCCTTCGTCCCGAATTCATAAACCGCATAGATGAGATAATCGTTTTTCGTCACCTTGATGAATCCGATTTTGTAAGAATAGCAGATATCATGCTTACAAAGCTCGCTACGCATATGAATGAAAAGGGAATACGCCTGACGTACTCAGAAGATGTGCTTACATTTATTGCTAGAAAGTCTTATTCTGAAAAGTACGGCGCAAGAAACATGCGCAGATTCGTAGAGCGCTCGGTCGAGGATAGCATAGCATCGTTGATCATCGACAAGGCAAAGACTTCTTTGCTTGGCATACACCTTACCATCGAGAATGATGAAATACAAATAAGTTCAATTTGATAATATTAGGAGATAAACAATGGCAGAATGCACACACAATTGTTCTACCTGCTCGGAAAAGTGTTCCAAAGAATCCCTTTTGGCACCCGCTAACGCAGCGAGCAAGGTAAAAAGAGTTATTGGCGTAGTAAGTGGAAAGGGCGGCGTAGGAAAATCACTTGTAACCTCTATGCTTGCTGTTACTATGCAGAGAAGAGGCTATAAGACGGCTATACTTGATGCCGACATCACCGGCCCCTCAATCCCCAAGGCATTTGGTCTTAAGCCCGGATGTGTTACCGGTAGCGACCTCGGAATGTTCCCACCTGTTACCAAGACCGGTATCGAGGTAATGAGTGTAAACCTTCTGATGGACGAGGAAACTAAGCCTGTTGTCTGGAGAGGTCCCGTTATTGCAGGAACTGTAAAGCAGTTCTGGAGCGACGTTGTCTGGAATGAAGTGGACTATATGTTCGTAGATATGCCTCCCGGTACCGGAGACGTACCCCTTACGGTATTCCAGAGCCTTCCGCTTGACGGAATTGTTATTGTAAGCACTCCTCAGAGCCTTGTTTCTATGATCGTTGCAAAGGCTGTAAATATGGCATCCTTGATGGACGTTAAGGTTCTCGGCTTGGTTGAAAACTATAGCTACCTTGTATGTCCTGACTGTGGTAAGCATATCAACGTTTATGGTCAGAGCCACATCGACGAGCTTGCAAAGGAGCACTCCACTGAGGTTCTTGCAAGAATTCCGATCGATCCCGAGCTCGCATCACTTTGCGACAATGGAGTTATCGAGCTTTTCGAGGGCGACTATCTCGAGTCCGCAGCTAATCTTATCGAAGAAAGCTTTAAGTAATAAAAAAAGGAGCCGACCGGCTCCTTTTTTTATTTTGCCATCTTGCAAGTTGCGACAATATATCACACCTCTTAGATGCTAAAATAATAACGTAATGAGATTTCTGATACCAGGATGGATTAAAGGTGAGAACTATATACATAGACGTGTATTTTTTGATAAACTTTACGGTTGACTTGCTGGCATTTCACTTTGCATCTCTCTTTTCCCACGTCTTTGTTAAAAGCTTCAGACTGGTGTGTGCCAGTATTGTCAGTGCACTGTTAGCTTGTGCTTTGGTTTTTGTAAATATGACAGTGGCGCTCATGGGATTAATATCACTCGCTTCAATGATGGTTATCTCCTATATTTTGGTAGGCAAGATAAGTATTGTGCGACGTATTAAGCTTATGGTCGCATTTCTGCTTTTTCTGACCATAATCGGAGGTCTTGTATACTGCGCTTTTAACTTGATTGAATTTTACTTTCCGGAACAGGCGATGGCATCGCTTAACAATCGCAGGCTACTTATACTTTCCATGTTGGTCTTACTCTCCATAGGCATCATTCGTATACTGCTTTTAATGTTTTTTCATTTCAAGACGGAGAAAAGCGTACGTTTGAGGCTTGAGCTCCTCGGGAGGAGGGTGGAATGTGATGCGCTGGTCGATTCGGGAAATCTGCTTAAGGATCCAATTGATCTTACTCCGGTAATGCTTATAAAGTCTGAAGCGGTAAAGGGGTTATTTCCAAACGGTGTTCCTGATTCTTCTGAGGTTAATAACGATGAGTTTATCCGATTCATGCGCTTGATACCTGTAAGAAAAAACGGCAGTGTTACTCTCGAGCCCGGGATCAGGCCGGAGCGAGTATGGATATTGAATAAAAGGGAAGAAATAGAAACTAAGCTTACATTTATTATAGATAGGGAAGAGGGTAACTTTGGTGGATACGACGCGCTCGTTCCGGCCAGCATTTCGGAGAGAATTTAAATGAGTATTAAACGATTGATATTTAGGATTCGGTGCTTCTTTTTGCGCCGGCTTGCGGCAAAGGTATATTATATAAACGGGACCGACACCTTGCCGCCGCCTCTTGAGGAGGAAATAGAGGAGTATTTGCTCGAGCATATCGACCTTAGGGAATCAAGAGATAAGCTTATAGAGCACAATCTGCGCCTTGTCGTGTACATTGCTAAACGATTTGAGAACACTGGTGTCGGCATCGAGGAACTTGTATCGATAGGAACGGTAGGTTTGATAAAGGCGATAAGCACGTTTAATCTCGATAAAAACATTAAGCTCGCTACGTATGCCTCGCGCTGTATCGAAAATGAAATACTTATGTTTATAAGAAAGACATCGGGGAAAAAGCGAGAGGTTTCTATTGACGAGCCACTGAGTGTAGATTGGGATGGCAACGAGTTGCTTTTATCGGATGTTCTCGGCTCCGAAAACGACAGTGTTTATCGTGATATGGAGGACGACGAGGAGCGGAGAATACTACGCTCAGCAGTTAAGGGATTAAGTCCCAGGGAACGCGTCATTATAGAGATGAGATACGGCCTTGACAGAGATGAAGAGTTGACACAAAAGGAGGTTGCGGATGCTCTTGGTATATCACAAAGCTACATTTCCAGGCTCGAAAAGAAAATAATGAGGGATCTCCGTAAAAAAATTCAAGAAAAAATATAATTTTTTTAAAAAATCTATTGCAAAACAAGAAAATGTATGATATAATGAAGAGCAATTAAAATGAATAACTATGTAAAGAGGTGTTAAAAAATGAAAGCAGGAATACATCCCGAGTACAAGGAAGCTACCATTAGATGTGCTTGCGGCGAGACCGTTCTTACTCACTCTGTTAAGGGCGATATGAACGTAGAAATTTGCTCCAAGTGCCATCCTTTCTATACAGGTAAGCAGAAGTTTGTAGATGCTGGCGGACGTGTTGACAAGTTCAAGAAGCGTCTTGCTAAGGTTGGTAAGTAATTACCGCAAAAGTGCGCCGTTTAGTCCGTAAGTGGTCGACGGCGCCCTTTTTCTATCATTTTTATGTCGAGCGGAGGTATATTATGTCTGATAACGTGATCGAAAAGGCTATCCTTGTAAGCATTGCTTCGTCCGGTTCTGAGGTTGAAGAATGTGACCGTAGCTTAAATGAGCTTGAAAATCTGCTCAACGTAGCAGGGGCAGAAGCCTTTGCAAGGGTGATCCAAGTCAAGGATTCCTTTGATCCGCGCACCTGCATAGGTAAAGGTAAGGTTGGGGAGATTGCCGATATTTGTAGAGACAACGGCATCGACCTTGTTGTCTTCGATTTTGAGCTTTCACCGGCGCAGATCCGTAATCTTGAAAATGATATAGCATGTGACGTTAGAATTCTTGACAGAAGCATGCTCATTCTTGATATTTTTGCACTCCACGCTACAAGCGGCGAGGGAAAATTACAGGTTGAGCTTGCGCAGCTGAAGTATTCTGCACCAAGACTTACGGGCCACGGAACCGAGCTGTCACGACAGGGCGGTGGTATAGGCTCGCGCGGTCCCGGTGAATCAAAGCTCGAAACTGATAGACGTCACCTGAAGGAGAAGATATCTGCGCTTGAGGGAAGACTAAGAGAGCTCGAGGAAAACAGAGCTGTCATGAGAGCAAAGAGAGACAGAAGTGCCATACCGAAAATCGGTATTGTAGGTTATACCAATGCGGGAAAGTCCAGACTCCTGAATAATTTGACCGGTGCTGACGTTCTTTCGGAAAACAAATTGTTTGCAACATTGGATGCTACCACAAGAAAGGCGGAGCTTCCGTCAGGTGAAAGTGTCCTTTTTACGGATACCGTTGGATTTATAAGAAAGCTCCCGCACCATCTGGTACGCGCATTCAAGTCGACACTTGATGAGGTTTGCTACTCTGACATATTACTCATCGTATCCGATATTAACGATACCGAGGTAATGGAGCATATCAAGGTGACCGAGCAGGTTATAGAAGAGCTCGGTGCTGCGGACAAGCCCAGAATTTACGTATACAACAAGTGTGATCTCTACGATGGTGAGCTTCAGGGCAACGATACTGAAAATACCGTTTTCATTTCCGCTGTGACCGGTTACGGTATTGACAAGCTTCTTGCAAGAATAGAAGCTGAACTGTCACATCTGAAACGCAATTATAAGCTACTCGTACCTTATGACAGACAGACTGTGGTTAACTCGCTTTATGCCAATTTCACAGTAATTTCAACCGAATATACGGATGCCGGTGTTCTGGTTGAGGCTACTCTTGACGAGCGCGGACGCGGTATGTATCGCGAACTTATCGTAGAAGATCAGTAAAAAGAGGGAAGTATGGAAGCATATACTACTGTGCGACGTGAGGGTGTTTTTGAATATGAGGACAGAAAGTCGATATTCATAGGCACTGCGGTTCCTGTTTCTTGTGAGCAGGATGCCTTGGCGTTTATATCATTTATTAAAAAGAAATATCCGGATGCTCGTCACCACGTGTATGCATATGTACTCAGAGAAAACTCTACAATGAGATTTTCTGATGATCACGAGCCGCAGGGAACGGCAGGTATGCCGGTTCTTGATGCAATCCGTAAAAACGGATGCACGGATACCGCGGTAGTGGTAATACGCTATTTTGGTGGCACTCTTTTGGGTACTGGTGGACTTGTTCGTGCTTATTCTGCGGCAGCGGTCGGCGCGCTGGAAAATGCAGAAATAATCACGTACGATATTTATATCGAAATCAAGCTTGTTGTTTCGTATTCTGATTATCAGCGAATAACACCGATAATTGCTGACTTCGGGTTCCGCGTTGCCGATACCGCATATAGCGAATCGGTGGTACTGAACGGACGTATAAGTAAAAATCGCGCGGACGAGTTTATCAATACAATAAATGAGGCGACCTCGGGACGCGCAAGAAGCGAAATTATACAAGAAATTTTTGATTTCTAAAATATTAAAGTGTTTTTATTTATGTAATCGTATATTACGTTGAATTTTTTTGAAAGGAGGAGTAAAACGTGATAACGAAAGAAACGGTTGATGAAGTTTTGATCAGAAACGACATCGAGTCGCTTATAGGCAGCTACGTCTCTCTTAAGCGTGCCGGCTCTAATCTCAAGGGTCTTTGCCCATTTCACAGTGAAAAATCTCCTTCCTTTACAGTTTATCCCGCAGATAACAGTTTCTATTGCTTTGGTTGCGGTATAGGCGGCAATGCAATTACGTTTATAAGACAGATCGAGCATTTGGACTATCCGGATGCGGTGGAGTTTCTGGCAAAAAGAGCCGGAATAACAGTGGTCAGAGATAACGAAAATAATTATCAGAAGAGCACCGGTATTTCTAAAGATCGTCTTTATAAAATGAACGTCGATGCGGCTAAGTTCTTTCATGCGATGCTTTTCAGCCAGAATCCAAAGGCAAAGGAGGCTCTCGCGTACTTTACCGAAAAGCGCGGATTGTCACTTGCTACAATAAAGCATTTTGGACTGGGATTTGCTCCTGACGGTGGATATGCTACGCTCGACTACATGACAAAGCTCGGATATACCAAGGATGAGCTGGTCGAGGGCTTCTTTGCTTCAAAAAGCGACAGAGGTACTTATTTTGACAGCTTCCGTAACAGAGTAATGTTCCCGATAATCGATGTGTCGGGAAATGTCATCGCATTCGGCGGTCGAGTTATGGATGACTCGAAGCCAAAGTACCGAAACACCATGGACACACCGGTGTTTAAAAAATCCCGAAACTTGTTTGCTCTTAACTTTGCAAAGCAGGTGTGCGCAGAGTCGCTCATACTTTGTGAGGGATACATGGATGTAATCGCTATGCATTCCGCGGGCTTCACAAACGCAGTTGCAACATTGGGTACTGCGATCACATCGGAGCAGGCCAGACTGATGAGCAGGTATACCAAAAAGGTAATTATATCCTACGATGCCGACGAGGCGGGACAAAAGGCCGCGCAAAGAGCGATGAAGATGCTCGATGAGGTTGGACTTGAAGTCGGAGTAATAAAAGTGCCAGGTGCCAAGGACCCCGACGAGTACATCAAGACGTACGGTAAGGAAAAGTTCAGAGAGGTTATCTCAGGCTCTAAAACAAAATTTGAGTATAACATGGAATCCGTTCTTTCCAAGCATGATCTCAATATACCGCAAGATAAAATCAACGCCTTGCTAGAGTTGGAAAAGATGATTTCCTGGGTAAATTCCAAGGCAGAAAGAGACATTTATATACAATCAGTTTCGCAAAAAATTGGTGTGGATCCCAAGAGCGTACGTGATGACGTAGAGCGCATAGTCAAGAAAAATCTTTTTGCACAGCGCAAGGGTGACAACGAAAAGCTTAAACAACAGGCTGCCGGATTTGGTGATAGGGTTAATCCTGATTATGCAAAGGCGCCAGCAGTGGCCGGCCAGGAGGAAAACGTTCTCGGTCTGCTTCTTCTTTATCCCGAGCACAGAAAAAAGGTGTTTACCGAGTCGCTCCTGAAGACTGATGATTTCTTCACCGATCTTAACCGCAGGGTTTTTGAATATGCGAAATTGCTCTACGAAGCGCCCGACGGTGAAAATCTTGATATTAATTTTCATTTCTCACCCGATGAGGTCGGCAGGGTATCAAAGATGAAAATTGCCAGAATGAGTCTTACATTCAACGGTAACGAGGCGCTTATGGAGAGCATATCAATGCTCAAGGATGCTATGGCAAAGAAAAATGCCGCATCAGCAACGACCTATGATTCGCTTAACAATTTGATCAATTCAATGAAAAATAAAACGTAAGGATGGTGTAAATATGGCAAACGAAAAATTGCAGGCATCTAACATTATAGACTCCAAGAATGACGGAGGTATTCTTAATTCCAATATTATGAAGACTCTTGAGGATATCGATTACGATATTACCCAGGCAGATCTCGATAATCTTGCTCCCGATGATCTTGACGGCGATGCGTTCAAGGAAATAGAGAAGGATGTTGAAGCCTATGAGGTCGAAAAGATGGAGAAGCTTCTTCTCCAGGAGGGACTTGCCATTGATGACCCCGTACGTATGTACTTGAAGGACATCGGTAAGATTCCGCTTCTTTCTCCCGAGCGTGAGAAATACCTTGCAGAGCAGATAGCACTTGGCTCTAAGTCTGCAAAGGACGAGCTTATCGAGGCTAACCTTCGTCTTGTTGTAAGTATCGCAAAGCGCCACGTAGGTAAGGGCATGTACTTCCTTGACCTTATTCAGGAGGGTAACCTTGGTCTTATCAAGGCAGTAGAAAAGTTTGATTACAGCAAGGGATACAAGTTCTCCACCTATGCAACATGGTGGATCAGACAGGCCATCACTCGTGCAATTGCTGACCAGGCGCGTACCATTCGTATTCCGGTACATATGGTTGAAACAATCCATAAGGTATCCAGAACCGCGCGTCAGCTTCTTCAGGAATTCGGCAAGGAGCCTACCACCGACGAGATCGCAGAGCGTCTCGGTATTACCGCAGACAAGGTTCGCGAGATCATGAAGATAGCACAGGACCCCGTTTCACTTGAGACTCCCATTGGCGAGGAAGAGGATAGCCATCTCGGTGACTTCGTCGAGGATAACGAATCTCCCGCCCCCTCCGACAGTGCTTCTTATGCGCTTCTTCGTGAGCAGCTTTGCAACATTCTTCACACCCTCACACCTCGTGAGGAGGAGGTGATTAAGCTTCGCTTCGGTCTTGAGGACGGTCGTCCCAGAACCCTCGAAGAGGTAGGTAGACAGTTCAAGATTACCCGTGAGCGTATCAGACAGATCGAGGCAAAGGCGCTGAGAAAGCTCAGACACCCCTCCCGTTCCAAGACACTCAAGGATTATCTTGCTAACTAATTTTCAAAAAACAATGGGTTTATTTAGCATTTAATGTTAAAATCACTTGACATTTTGATTATTATATTGTAAAATATTTAAGATGACATATATTCCTGGAGGTTTCATTCCAAAATGAAGAAGATTTTATGCTTAATATTGTGCTTGATTTTTGCTTCATTCATGCTCGTGAGCTGTGATGATGAAATCGGTCACGTACCCGATCATTATCCTGAGCCCAAGCCTGAAATAGAAGAGGTTTCGCTTAACTTATACATCATCGTTGAGGAGGCAACCTCCGATAACGCAATGCAGACCGTAAGCCGTATGATTGCACAGCACACTCTTTCTACTTACTATACCGAGGTTAATGTTAAGTACGTTTCCGCGGCTGAGTATGAGACTGTTGTGCTTGGTGCTGTTAACTCTACCGGTGCGGATGCAGCGAATATAGTTTTGGTCAACTCTTATGACCTTATGAAGAAGCTTGTAAATACCGAAAAGCTTGAAAACCTTAGCGGTTACCTTAAGCTTCCCAGCTACGGTACTCTTAATGTAAAGATTCCTACCACTCTTATCGATGCTTGTACCTGGGGTGTGGACGAAGAGGGCAACGAGCTCCTTTATGCGCTTCCCAACAACCACGTTATCGGTGAGTATCAGTACCTCGTTATTGACAGAGAGGTAGCAGAGCAGCAGCTCAAGTACAGTTACACCGAGCTTCTTAGCTACACCACTTACGACTCTACCATGGCTCTTCGCAATGATATGGAGCTGGCAGGATACAATCCTGATGAGTATGTTTACATACAGAACGGATCTTATTCTCTTAAGGGTGAGCTTGAGGCGGACAACAGAAATGTTTGTAACATAGTTCAGAATCCTACCGTTGACCTTGCAGAGGCTTATTCTACCGCATTTGCGATAGTTGATACCGGCAACGATGTTGTTGACGATCGCGCAATGCAGATTCTTTACGCGCTTAATAGCGACGTTGAGCTTCGTAATCTTCTTCAGTACGGTGTATACGGTACCAACTACACTCTTTCCGCTGACGGCGAAATTCTTATGGTTAGCGATGAGATGAACACCTACCGCATGAACATTGAGTACACCGGTAACATTTTTGTAGCAAGTTATTGTGACGAGATTGGCTGGACTGCAGAGGTTGCTTCTAATGGAGCAAAGCAGAACGCAGCTTCCGTATTTAACTCAGCAAATTGATTTATAGAAAATCGGGTGCTTGGCTCCCGATTTTCTTGTAAGTAGTACTAATAAAACTACCATAGAGGTTAGCATGATTAAGAAAAGCAAAGAAACAACGTTTAAGGATATTTTAGAAATTTTCCTTCCCAAATTATGGCTCATGATTCTTGTTGCTGCTATGCTTGCGGCACTTGTGTCAGTATACTGTGTTTTTGTCAAGGCCGAGACATATACTTCGTCCTCGATAGTTTACGTGTATAATGAAAGAACCAATTCGACCACAACTTCGACTAATGATTTGCAGGCTGCGGAGCAGATGGTTAGTGTCTACAATATTGCAATTAAGAGCGAAAAGTTTTTAAAGCTTGTTATTGCTAACAGTGAGTCACTTTCTAAATATCAGCTTTCACCTGCTGCTATAAAGAGCATGATCAGTATTTCACAGGTTGATGAAACGGCCGTCTTCAAGGTAAGCATTACTTCAACCAATCCTACTCTTGCATATGACATAGCAGTTGCTATTACCAGTGGTATTGAGGCTCATATTCAGGGTGAGAGTGGACTTGTTAAGAATGCGCTTCTTTCAAGCGTTCTTGAGGATCCCTCGGTTCCTACCGCGCCTAACGGCAAGGGTACTGTAACAAAGGCGATAATTGCATTTGCAGTTGGATTTATAATTACCGCTCTGATCGTTTGGGCAAGATCCTTCTTCGACGTTATCATCCGTTCTACGAAGAAGATCGAGGATAATCTTGATGTTCCGATTCTCGGAGTTATACCCAGACATGAGATTTATTCAGCAGAGGAGGGTAAGGAATAATGTTTATGCGTAATAAAAAGGCACATTCCAACGATAGAGTTGATGAGCTCAGACTTATAGACGATAGCACTCCTTTTGCTATAAACGAGGCTTTCAGAGCGCTTTACACTAAGGTGCTTTATCTTCCCATTGAGGATCAGTGCCGCAAGATTGCACTTACCAGTGCTTTTTCCGGCGAGGGTAAAACCTATATCTCGATAAACCTTGCTATTACTTTGGCGAAAAACTCTGCTAACAAGCGCGTTTTGCTTGTTGACTGCGATATGAGAAAGCCCAGAGTTGCAAGAATTCTCGCTAAATATAATAAGGATAATGCAAAGGACGGCGGTCTTTCGGAGTATCTTGCCGGAATTCACAACGAGCCTAACCTTGTATCTACCGACATTCCTAATCTTTCAATTCTCTTTTCCGGTGCTGAAAATGCTAACCCCATCGGTCTCATAAACTCAAAGAGAATGAACGATCTTCTCGAAAAATGCTCCGAGATGTTCGACTATATCATATTTGATACTCCTCCCGTTACCGTAGTATCCGATGCAGTTCTTCTTGCAGATAAGATCAACGGTTACATTATGGTTTCAAGAGCTGATTATTCTAATATCAATTCTCTTTCCGAGGCAGTTCAGATAGTAAGAAACGTAGGTGGAGAGGTGCTTGGTGTTGTTCTTTCATCGGTTAACCCGAAGAATGCAGGCGGCGCTTATAAAACCTACAAGAACTCCGGATATTACTCAACCTAATCGAGGATATATAAATGGATAACAGGAAAATCGACGTAGTCGACTTCCATGCTCATATTCTCCCCGGCGCCGATCACGGCTCAGACTCGATTGAAACCTCAATTAAACAGCTGAAGCTTGCATCGGGCGAGGGAGTGACACGAATCATCGCAACTCCGCACTTCTATCCGCATAGACATACACTTGATAAATTTTTGGAGAAGAGAGCTGCATGTGCAAAAGCACTCTTTGATGCTTGCGACGGCACGTTGCCTGAGGTAAAGCTTGGTGCAGAGGTTTTACTTTGTCCAGGGCTTGATAAGTTCCTGGGGCTCGAAAATCTCTGTCTTTCAGGCACAAAATACTTGCTTCTCGAACTTCCTTTTTCTGATTTCAGAAGCGAGTACGTTGATACCGTTGAAAAAATAATCAAGCTTGGATATAAGGTTATATTGGCGCACGTTGATCGATATTCCAAGGAAAATATTGAGCAGTTAATGGATATAGGTGTTAATATGCTTCAAGTCAATGCCGAGTCGCTTGCTAAGATATTCAAGCCGAAGCATATACTCGATTGGGCTGATCGCGGTTGCGTGGTCGCTTTAGGCAGTGATATTCATGGCGATGATGCCAAGGCATACAAGCATTTTACCAAGGCAAAAGTCGTTCTCGGTAATGCTATTGATTCGTTGCAGGCTGCATCGAATGATATCTTCAATACAATGAAATAAACAAAAAAACGACCGTGAGATTTTTACGGTCGTTTATCATTAAATTTGTAAAACGGGTTGATTTTTTTGCCGACATTCTATATAATTGTAGCATAGAGGTGATGCGCATGAAAAATGGATATATGTATTTTAAAAACGAAGAATGCGAATACTTTCCTTGCCACAAAACAACAGGTGATGTTTTTAACTGTATGTTTTGTTGCTGCCCGCTCTTTCCTTTAGGAGACCAGTGTGGCGGAAACTTCGTGTATATCGAGGACGGCATTAAGGATTGCTCAGCATGTCTCATTCCTCATACTGAAAACGGATATAAGTACATAAGCTCCAGACTCCGTGAGGTTTCTGAGATGGCAAAGAACAATAGAAAAATCGACAAATGATAAAAGCGGCCTCCGGTAAAATTGGAGACCGCTTTTTGTTATTATGTGTATGATGATCTTAATTTCTCTATCATGTGAAAGAAGTAGGTTATTGCTAACAGATCGGCGGCACCTCCCGGAGAAAGTCTGCGTCGTATAAACTCGTCATCCAACTTCTGTACGAGCTGTATATCCGGCATTATTTTCAGCAGCGCCGATGTGCTTTCCTTTGCAAACCGTGCCCCATCATCACCGCCTCTGTTGTAAATGTTGGTGTCTTCAATTGAAGAAATCAAGGAGAGAAGTGAGAGAACTCCTGCATCATTGGAAGATAAACCGTCACTAATTGCGGACTTGTATACAGGGAGCGAGTGATTAAACACGGAAGAGAAGCCCGAGGCAACCTCACCACGAATACCGGTAAGCCCCTGCTTGAGAAATATCCTTTCTCCAGCGGTTGTACCGTTAGCATTTTCAAGATCTTCACGTACGGATTTCTCAACTAACGCCTTGACCTCTGAGATTATAACGGTGTTTTCGGATATGGGCTGCTCTGGATTCCACGTGCGGCCGATTGCACCAAGCAGAACTCCCATGGAGTAAATCAAGCCCTTGTGGGTGTTTACACCGTTTGTATATGCATACATCGTTTTTTCTGCTTGAATTCCGGCTAAGCGTAGCATATTGAATGCCTCTGCAGGCGCGAAATTTCTTGTGCTTATGCCGATGCTTACGCATTCGGTAAAGTAACTTTCTAGCGCATAAGCGCTTTTGCGGAACGTATTAACGTCCATATCGGAGTGACTTCCGTTGTTTCTTAAATCAACAAGGCCGGGTTTTGGGGTTGTCTCAACCTCCATTATAAGGCTCTTTGTGGCAAGAGCTCCGATTTCTTTTGCATCAAGACGCGCAAAATGATCGCAAATTATATTATTTGTAACCGTAACTATCTGTTCGACAGGGTGCAGTCTACCTGCCGAGCATTCGCGTCCCGGCTTACCGCATACGATACATGAGCGTTGATTTCTTCGCTCTAGTTTTTCGCCCGAGGGCGTGAGCACGTCCATGTCAAACAGGCGCCCCAGAGGAGTTGCTTCCTCTATGTCGACGCAGATTGATTTGATTTTTTCGGGAGCTAATCCGAGAGCAATAATCGCAAAGTTGCCACAACTGTCGTCATGTATGTGCTTGAAAAGTATTTTTTCGCTTGGTAAACGAGCAAAAAGCTCTGCAAGGCCATACTCAAAGGCTCTTTCGATAAGAGGTGTATTTTTCACAGGCCCTGCAATATTCATAGTAAATGATAGCAAAGTCGAGTGATATTCTGACAAGATCCTGCTTTGCATCTCGCAACGCTCATCACGAGCATTTAAGATCTCGGCGAGTGTTACCTCTCGCACAGCTGATATGTTTTTCCTCATTGTCAAATGATAAGTTCGGATTGCATTTTTTGCTGTGCATCCAGCTTTTCGAGTGTCTTTTCGGCATCGTCGCCAACACAACCGATGAGCAGATATTTACCCGTAAGGCGATTATATATAAAGTGGTGCAGCAAGTGAAAGTTTTTGATCTGTCCGGTTCGTGATACGTGTATGCGAGGACCGGTACAATAGTGTGTTTCGCTGCCAATAGAAACATGGTGCGCATCGAGATAGGTAATTGGAAGATCCTTTGCAATCATATCGTTTACCTTTTGCTCAAGCTCTGCAATATCGAACTCCGGCTTGCGTTCGGGAAAGCTTATAACAAAGCCATGCTTGACGTCATCGTGTCCGCATCTTGCAAGCTCGTCAGCAGGCATACAGAATTCGCAAAGGTCCTCTGCGGTGTGCGCCATAAGTCTGTAGGGGAGCGAATCGTATACGTTCTTTTTAATCTCCGATGGCTCGGGACCGAATATCGTAGGACGGCACACGAGTATCTGCTCTCCGGCACCTATAAGCAGATTAGCATTGAATCCCAAAAGAGGGTAGACAAGATCAAAATGCTCAACAATGACTCTCTTTCCTTTTTTGAGTGCTTGAGTTATAGCATTGGCAAGCTCGCTCATCTGAGTGAATGCATTTTCAAATCGTATATCTACGTGATAGGTGTGCGGAGCAAAGAAAGCATAATCGTCATCCTGGTCAAGTAGAGGTAAGGGGCGAACGTAAACACCGTCGTCATCATTAGTAAGCTCGAGGCCGGGGAACATTCCGCGAATAAGCGCGCTTTTTCCGGATCCCGCCTCGCCAATAACACCGATGAGCTTGTCGAACGGTGAAAGGTATAACTGTGCCAGCTGCATTCCGAGTGCATACATTCTGTTGTGGCCTCTAGGCGCAAAATAACTACTTATAATATGACATTCCTGACGGTCAAGCATATGTTTTCTCCTTGATCATATCAAATTGTTGCTGTGCAAATAATCGAGTGTTGTCTTTGGTAGTAGGTCGTTTAGCATATCTATTTTATTGAGGTTGATATATTCACGTACGAGGCTAGCGCTTATAATCTTGCCGGCCGCCTTGGTTCTCTCAATCTCAACAAGCTCAATTCCTCGCTTGGGTAAGGCCGCCGCGAGTGCATCGTTATACTTCTGAGTAAGCGGAGAGAGCGGTTCTGCTCCAACATAACGTGCGTTAATTGAAAAAACTGGCACAAAATAACGTGCAAATATTTCGATATCAAGCGCACACTGTATTTCTGTCGCTGCATCGCGCTCTTTTATGAAATAAGTCGGAAAAGTTGCGGAGGATATAAGATATGGGCCGGTTGGCAGTACCGTAACGTTTTCAAGGTGTGCGGTACCCAGCTTGACCATTTCTATTCTGTCGTTTGCGGAAAAGTAACTTTTATCCTCGGATAAAACAAACACGTAAACGTGGTCGCATTCAGAGGATGCAGTCTCTATAAGTGACTGATGCCCGAGGGTAAAAGGATTGCAATTCATAACGAGAGAGCCTATTCGTCCCGTATGCTGCTTTACGCCTAATGATGCAACGAAGTCGCAGATGCCGTTTTGACGGTTTTCCATAAGAAGAACCTTGTCGGTTGAGGCGATTGGGTAAAAGAAAAGGGAAGAGAATATCATCTCATTTTTAGGCTTGGTATACAAAAACAAATGCTTGTGCCCGTCTTCAAAAGCATCGGTGCGCAACGCAGAAATAGCAGTTGCGGTGAGGTCCTCGCCCTGCCTGGATTGCTTTGTAGCTATGTATTTGAATATGTTTTCAAAGCGGGAAGCGGTTGCAACTAGCTCGTCGCCATCCCACACAAGCGCGGTTCGTTCTATGGGCTCGCCGCATGTAAGATTGGCATCATGTAGCAGCCTTTCCCATGCTTCAAGTCTTGTACCGCGAAGCTTGCCTACAATTTCAACATTCATTTTTGATTCCTCTGAAAGTAAATTCTTATATTATTATACAACATTATTTCAGATATGAAAAGATACTTTTCTAAAAAAGCAAAAAAATATTGCTTTTTCTTTAAATATATTATATAATATCTTTGTATTTATAATTTTGTGTTTCTCATATGAATGGAGTTGAACAAAAATGAAGATTTTTAGGTCTGCTACCGCCGGAACGATGGAGTCCAGTGATGCGTACGTTGAGATCGAGCCGGGCAATGGCCGGTTGAACATCAGCATCGAGTCGGTAGTAAAAAAGCAATTCGGAGAAAAAATTGAAGCATCCACAAAGGACGTGTGCGAAGAATACGAAATTCAGGATGCAAATATCAGGGTTGTCGACAGAGGCGCGCTTGACTGTGTTATCCGCGCAAGAGTTGAAACCGCAATTCTTCGAGCAAAGGAGAATTGATATGAGAAGAAGTATGTTGTTTTTGCCCGGTAATAACCCGAATATGATAATTAACGCGGGTTGTCTTGGGGCAGACGCTATTATATTTGACCTTGAGGATGCCGTAGCACCTGCCGAAAAGGATGCCGCGAGAATACTTGTAAGGAACACTCTTCGTCACTCCGATCTTTCCGGATGTGACGTTATAGTACGTATAAACTCGGTTGACACCGATTACTGGAAGTCAGATCTTGATCTTATACTTCCGGAGTCACCCGACGTTATACTTCTTCCCAAGGCATCGACACCGGCAGACGTCCTTGCTGTTGATGCATACATGAGTGAGGTTGAGGCAAAAATCGGACTTGAGTCCGGTGCGGTAGCACTGATGCCTTTGATCGAAACTGCTCTTGGTGTGGAAAATGCCTATGTAATTGCTTCGGCTTCAAAGCGAATTTGCGCTTTGTTCCTTGGAGCCGAGGATCTCACTGCAGATCTTCGTTGTAAGCGCACCAAGGAGGGCCGCGAGATCGAGTATGCACGTCAGAGGCTTGTTGTAGCCGCAAGAGCTGCAGGCGTTGACATTTACGATACACCGTTTACCGATGTTAACGATGACGAGGGAATAGTTAAGGATGCCGCACTTGCGAAGTCGTTCGGATTCTCCGGCAAGGCCTCCATTTCCCCCAGACACGTCGAGGTTATAAACCAGGTGTTCTCCCCCACGCTTGCCGAGATCGACTATGCATACGAGGTACTCGATGCAATAGAGCTTGCTAAAAAGCAGGGCAAGGGTGCAGTATCACTTTACGGTAAGATGATCGACGCGCCCATCGTTGCACGCGCCGAGCAGACGATCGCTATGGCGGTTGCACTTGGACTTGATAGGAGGGATAGCGATGAATAAGCTTGTCAGTTCTGTTCGCGAAGCGGTAGCTTTAGCTGGAATAAAGCCCGGAATGACCGTTTCCTTCCATCACCATCTCAGAAACGGCGATTACGTTCTTAATATGGTAATGCAGGAGATCGCGGATGCCGGAATTAAGGATATAAACGTAAATGCCAGCTCATTGTTTGACGTTCATGCTCCCCTCATAAAGCATATCGAAAACGGTGTTGTTACCGGTATTTCGGCGAATTACATATCTGCCGGTCTCGGTCGCGCCTTTTCGTGTGGTATTCTCAAAAATCCCATACAGTTCCGCACTCACGGAGGTCGTCCCGCAGCCATCTCTACGGGCAAAACTCCGATAGACGTTGCTTTTATTGCTGCTCCCACTGCAGACCCGATGGGTAACTGCTCCGGTAAGTACGGCAAAAGCGCCTGCGGAAGCCTTGGTTATGCATTCGCAGATGCTATGTATGCCAAAAAGGTAATTGTTATTACGGATAACCTCGTGCCTTATCCGTTGCAGGATCCCTCTATAGCAGAGAACTACATCGATTATGTTGTTACCGTTGATGCGATCGGTGATCCTAAGGGAATCGTTTCCGGTACTACGCAAATTACCCGCGATCCTGTTGGTCTTGTTATGGCGGCAAATGCTGCTAAGGTTATACAGGCTTCAGGTCTTTTGAAGGACGGGTTCTCATTCCAGACCGGTGCCGGCGGCGCCTCTCTTGCGGCCGCCAAATTCCTTAAGGACATAATGCTTCGCGAGCAGATTCGCGGAAGCTTCGGTCTTGGCGGAATTACGGGTTATATGGTAGATATGCTTCAGGCGGGATGCTTTGAGCGACTACTTGACGTTCAGTGCTTTGACCTGAAGGCGGTAGAGTCGATACGCTCTGATCCCAGACACATGGAAATATCCTCTATGCGATATGCCTCCCCCGTGTCTAAGAGCGCGGCAGTTGACAGCCTTGACGTAGTTATTCTCGGTGCAACCGAGATTGATACCGATTTCAATGTCAACGTTCATACGGACTCTAATGGCTATATCATGGGTGGATCCGGTGGACACAGTGATACTGCTGCAGGTGCAAAACTTTCTATGATAATTGCACCTATGTTCCGCGCTAGGTTGCCTATTGTTACTGATAGAGTTACTTGCATCTCCACGCCCGGCAAGGACATAGATGTTCTTGTTACCCAGGGCGGAATTGCAGTCAATCCCCAAAGACAAGACCTTAAGGCAAGACTTCTTGATGAAGGACTTCCTGTCGTTGATATTGAGGTTCTTAAGGCAAAAACCGAAAAGATTACCGGAACTCCCGCAAAACTTCCTAAGGGCGACAGGGTAGTTGCTGAGGTAATAGGAAGAAACGGTGAGATTTCGGATCGCATATACAATATAGTTGCAGACAAATAAGCTAGGAGAAAAAATATGAGAGAAATTAATGCAGCATTGATCACAGAAACAGTTAAAAAGCTCTGTATAGAGTCTAACTGTCACCTTTCAAAGGATATCAAGAATCGTATCACTGATTTTTGCCAGCAGGAAACTTGGCCTCAGGCAAAGGAAATCCTTGAGCGCATTATCGAGAACTATGAGATCGCAGACGAAAAGAACCAGCCTGTATGTCAGGATACCGGTGTTGCTTGCGTATTCCTTAAGATAGGCCAGGAGGTTCACGTAAACGGTGATATCAACGAGGCTATCAATGAGGGTGTTCGCCAAGGATATACCGAGGGCTATCTTCGTAAGAGTGTTGTTCGTGATCCGCTTGACCGAGTTAACACGGGCGATAACACCCCTGCAATGATCTATTATGACATTGTTCCGGGTGACAAGATCGAGATAACCGTAGCACCTAAGGGCTTCGGTAGTGAAAACATGAGCAAGATCGCAATGCTTCGTCCCTCTGACGGACTTGAAGGTGTTAAGAACTTTGTTCGTCGCGCGGTTGAGGAGGCCGGCCCCAATCCCTGTCCTCCTATCGTTGTTGGTGTTGGTGTAGGCGGTACCTTCGACAAGGCTGCGTACCTTGCAAAGAAGGCGCTTCTTCGTCCTGTTGATGAGAGAAACGAGGATCCCTTCTATGCAAAGCTTGAGGAAGAGCTTCTTGAAGAGGTCAATGCTCTTGGCATAGGCCCGCAGGGATTCGGCGGCAAGACCACCGCACTTGCAGTTAACATCGAGAAGTTCCCCACACATATCGCAGGACTTCCTGTTGCTGTAAACATCAACTGTCACGTTACCAGACACAAATCGGAGGTGCTCTAATGGCTATTTCAATTAAAACCCCTATCTCCCGTGAGGATGTCAGAAAGCTCAAGGCTGGCGACAGCTGTCTTATTTCGGGTGTTATTTATACCGCACGCGATGCCGCACACAAAAGACTTTGTGAGCTTGTAGCGGCAGGCAAGGAGCTTCCTTTTGACGTAAAGGATAGCGTAATATACTTCGTTGGACCTACTCCTGCAAAGCCCGGACAGGCTATCGGATCCGCAGGTCCTACCACCTCCTACCGTATGGATGCTTACAGCCCTACAATGATCGCGCAGGGACAGACCGGTATGATCGGTAAGGGTAAGCGTGGCCCTGAGGTTATAGCGGCTATGAAGGAGCACGGCGCAGTTTACTTTGGTGCCATCGGAGGTTGTGGAGCTCTGCTCAGTAAGTGCATAAAGAAAGCAGAGATAGTTGCATACGAGGATCTCGGTGCAGAGGCGATCAGACGTCTTGAGGTAGAGGATTTTCCTGTTATCGTTATAATCGATAGCGAGGGTAACAATCTTTACGAGAGCGGCAGAGCTGCATATCTTGCTACAATGGATTAATTAAAAAAGACTCGGGCTTAATTGTATTGCCCGAGTCTTTTTTTGCACAATATGAGCGACGGAAGTAAATAGGGAAAATTAGCTTTTTAATTTGGACAAATATTTCGCATTTAGCTATTGACAACAACTATATAATAATATATTATATACTTGTGAAATAATCGCTATTAACGTATAGCGATCGTATTAAGAGGTGTTGTAATGAACAATAGAGAAAAAAAGGTTCTGATTATCGGCGTAATAGGCGCCGACGTTCACGCGGTTGGAAACAAGATACTCTACCACGCATTTACCGAGGCTGGCTTTGAGGTTGTTAACCTTGGTGTTATGGTTTCGCAGGAAGAGTATATTGCTGCTGCGATCGAATCTAACGCAGATGCAATTGTTGTTTCTTCGCTTTACGGCCAGGGTGAGCTTGACTGTAGGGGAATGAGAGAAAAGTGTGACGAGGCAGGCCTTAAGGGGATTCCGCTTGTAGTCGGAGGCAATATTGTTATCGGAAAGCAGAAGTTTGAAGAGGTTGAAGAGCGCTTCAAGGCAATGGGCTTTGATAGAGCATTTCCTCCCGGCACAACTCCCGAAACAACTATCCAGGCACTTCGAGAACTTCTTGGTATAGAGGAAAACAAATAATGAAAAACATACTGTTGATAGATTTCGGCAGTACATATACAAAGCTGACAGCAGTAGACATAGAGTCGGAAAGAATTCTCGGTACTGCATCGGCATACACGACAATAGAAACCGATATCAACGACGGACTAAGTGTCGGATTGGCCTTGCTCGAGGAAAAGGTAGGGAAGCTTGAGTTTGCAGACTGTTATGCATGCTCATCTGCAGCCGGTGGCCTGAGAATGGTTACTAGCGGTCTTGTTCCCGAACTTACAAGCGAGGCGGCCAAGCTTGCCAGCCTTGGCGCAGGCGCAAAAACGGTTGGAATCTACTCATTCCAGATAACTGAGGATGATGTTGACGAGATCCGTTCGCTTAAGCCGGACATCTTTCTTTTGGTCGGTGGCACTGACGGAGGAAATACCGAGTGCATTCTTCATAATGCAAGAATGCTTGCATCAATGAAGCCTGAATTTCCTATTGTCATAGCCGGAAACCGTACTGCTGCAAGAGAGTGTGAGCGCATTCTTGAAGGATGTGAGGTTTATATATGTCCAAACGTAATGCCGAAATTCGGAGTGTTGAACATTGAGCCGACACAGAAGAAAATACGCGAGATCTTTCTTGAGCGTATCGTAAGCGCAAAGGGACTGAGCAGGGCTACGGAGCTGCTTTCGGATATAATGATGCCGACCCCCGCGGCTGTTTTGAAGGCTATGCAGCTTTTAGCAGACGGATGCAACGATGAAGTTGGAATTGGCGATCTCGTTGCGGTTGACGTAGGTGGTGCCACCACGGACGTTTATTCGATCGCGGACGGTATGCCGGAGCAAATGAACACCGTGTTCAAGGGACTTCCTGAGCCTTATGCAAAAAGAACGGTTGAGGGCGATATAGGAATGAGATATAGTATCGGCGGAATAGTTGATGCTGCCGGTGTTGGAAAGATTTCGGAGCTTTCCGGACTTACAAAAGAACGCGTGCTTGAGCTTGTTGATGATCTCAGGTCATGCACAGAAAAGGTTCCTAATGGAGATGCCGAGCTTGAAGCATTGGATTTTGCACTCGCTTCCTCAGCAATAGATGAGGCGGTTGCACGTCATGCCGGAACGATCTCCGAAACCTATACTATGATGGGACTTACATACGTTCAAGAGGGCAAGAACCTTACGAGTGTAAAAAATATTGTAGTTACCGGTGGTAGCCTTATCCATACAAAGAGAACTGAGGAGATCGCAAAATTTGCGCTCTATTCTCACAATCACCCGCAGTCGCTTCGCCCGAAAAAGGCAATGGTTTGGGTGGACAGAACATACATATTAGCTGCAATGGGACTTTTGTCATCATACTATCCCGAAGCGGCACTCAGAATAATGAAAAAGGAGCTCCAACATTATGGACATTCAGAATAAACGTCTTAGTGATGAGGAATTTTACAAGCTGCACCAAGAGGTTCTTGGACAGTGGCCTACCGGTAAGGATGTTGACCTTGAGGAGGCGGTTGCTTATCATAAAGCGATGCCCGAAACAAAGTGCTTCTCCAAGAAGCTTCTCGACGCAAAGCGCGAGGGTAAGACTCTCGTTCAGCCCCGTGCAGGCGTTCCTGTTGTGGAAGAACACATCAAGCTTATGAAGTATCTTGAGGAGTTTGGTGAAGCAGATCTTCTTCCTACCACTATCGACTCATATACCCGTCAGAACCGCTATACTGAGGCAGAAAACGGAATAGCAGAGTCTATCCGTCTTGGCAGAGCGATGATGAACGGCTTCCCCGCGGTAAACCACGGTGTGGCAAAGTGTCGTCAGGTTATCGAAAGCGTAGGTGTTCCTATGCAGGTTCGTCACGGTACTCCTGATGCTCGTCTTCTTACCGAGATAGCTTATGCCGGCGGTTTTACCAGCTATGAGGGAGGCGGTATCTCTTACAACCTTCCTTACTGTAAGAATATCCCCATGGAGCGTACTATCCGTGACTGGCAGTACGTTGACCGACTTACCGGACTTTACGAGGAAATGGGTGTTTCCATAAACAGAGAGCCCTATGGTCCTCTTACCGGAACTCTTGTTCCTCCTTGTATCTCTCATGCGGCAGCTATTATCGAGGCACTCCTTGCAGCAGAGCAGGGTGTTAAGAATATCACCGTCGGATACGGTCAGTGCGGTAACCTCGTTCAGGATATCGCCGCTATCAGAACTCTTGAGGAGCTGACCGATGAGTACCTCAAGAAGTATGGATACGAAGACGTTGAGGTGACCACCGTTCTTCACCAGTGGATGGGTGGATTCCCCGCAGATGAGGCTAAGGCATTTGGCGTTATCTCTAGCGGTTCTCTTATCGCTGCGCTTTCTAAGGCAACTAAGGTTATTGTTAAGACTCCTCACGAGGCAGTTGGTATTCCTACCATGGAGGCTAATGCAGAGGGACTTCGTTGCACCAAGCAGGTAGTTAATATGCTTGCTGACCAGAGCTTCTCCGATTCCAGACTTGATGAGGAAAAGGAAATTATCCGTCTTGAGACCCGTGCGATCGTTGACAAGTGCTTCGAGCTTGGAAACGGCGATATCGCTGTCGGTGTTTGTCGCGGTGTTGCCGCAGGTGTTCTTGACGTTCCGTTTGCACCTTGCCGTGCAAATGCGGGAATTATGCTTCCGTGCCGTGACAATGACGGTGCAGTACGTATCCTTAAGACCGGTAACCTTCCTTTCTCAAAGGATCTTATCGACTTCCACGCAAAGAAGATCGACGAGCGCGCAAAGGCAGAGAAGCGCGAGGCATCATTCCAGATGGTTGTTGATGACGTTTATGCTATTGGTAAGGGTCGTCTTGTTGGTCGCCCTAAGTATTGATCATAAAATTACATTCAGGAGTTACATATCATGAAAATAACTAACATTGTTTGCTCTGCTGGTCGTACCGGTTTCTACTTTGATGACCAGAGAGCTATAAAGAATGGTGCAGGCCATGACGGTGTATTCTACGTAGGCGATCCTGTTACCGCAGGCTTCAAGTCTATCCGTCAGGCAGGTGAGTCTATCTCTGTAATGATCGTCCTTGAGGACGGCCAGGTTGCTTTTGGTGACTGTGCAGCAGTACAGTACTCCGGAGCAGGCGGACGTGACCCTCTTTTCCTTGCAGAGGAGTTCATTCCTGTAATCGATAAGTACATCAAGCCCCAGCTTGTTGGCAAAGAGGCGGATAACTTCCGTGAGCTTTGCGCTATGATGGAGGCTATTGAGGTTGAGGGCAAGCGTCTTCACACCGCCATCCGTTACGGACTTTCACAGGCGATCCTTGATGCTGTTGCAAAGGCTACCGGAAGAATGATGTGTGAGGTTGTAGCAGATGAGTACGGGTGCACCGTAACCGAGACTCCTATTCCGATCTTTACCCAGTCCGGTGACGATCGTTACAACAACGCTGACAAGATGATCATCAAGGGCGCACAGGTTCTTCCTCATGCTCTTATTAATAATGTTGAATCCAAGCTTGGTACCAAGGGCGAGAAGCTTGCAGAGTATATCGGCTGGCTTCGTGACCGTATCCTTGAAAACAGAGAGGATCCCAGCTATCTTCCTGTAATGCACATGGACGTTTACGGAACTATCGGTGCTATTTTTGGCAACAACAACTACAAGGCTATGGCTGACTATATTGAAGAGCTTGGCAAGATTGCAAAGCCCTTCCACCTTCGTATCGAGGGTCCTATGGACTGTGATACCGATAGAGAAACTCAGATGGTTGCTCTTGCCGGTCTTACCAAGGAGCTTGATGATCGCGGATGCGATGTAGAGCTTGTTGCAGACGAGTGGTGCAACACCCTTGAGGATATTAAGCTCTTCGCTGATAACAAGGCGGGCCACATGGTTCAGATCAAGACCCCTGACCTTGGCGGTATCAACAACACCATCGAGGCAGTTCTTTACTGCAAGGAGAAGGGAATTGGCGCTTACCAGGGCGGTACCTGTAACGAGACCGATAGATCAGCTCAGGTTTGCGTTCACTGTGCTATGGCAACTCAGCCCGTACAGATACTTGCTAAGCCCGGTATGGGTGTTGACGAGGGTTACATGATCGTTTATAACGAAATGAACCGTATACTCGCAATGCGCAAGGCAAAGCAGGCAAAGTAATATAAACTCAAAGCAGAGTCAACTCAATTGCGGTACGACTCTGCTTTGTTTTATGTGACGATTTAATTAAAACACCACCGACACTTATGCGTCGGTGGTGTTCTTTTTGATTTAATGATTGTAATTACTGATCAATACCGTATGAGGGGCGAAGCACTGCATAGTAGTAAGAGTAACCTGCACCTCTTTCGAGTCTGGTGTTGACTGAAACAGAATCCAGAGAAATACCGCTTGTGATCTTATAGAAGTTGTCGCCTCCCAAGTACATCCAAACAGTAGTAGACGAAGAGGTTCTTCCTACAAATATATCACCAACGACAAGGTTTTCCTGTCTTGCAAGCCTGGTTCTCAGGTTATAGGTTGCAGTGATCTTGTGACCTGTTACCACACGGCGGCCACCAAAAAGATTGCCGGCGAGATAATTGTTGTAATAGCCGTTTGTATTAAGCAGGTAGCCAGGGTTACCACCAACGTTGGGAAGCGCGCTTCCGTTGGGCTTGAGGTTGGTAAATACGCCATTGGTATTATCCTGCATAATCGTGGTCTTGTTAGTTGCATCAAAAATATTCTCGATACCGAGCGCGCGCTTGTAGATCTCGTTTACAAGTGCGAATTCAGTGAGCGTTGTACCCTCGCTCTTGAGCTCGTTGAATGCATCAATTATCTTCTGCTGCTCTTCGGGGGTAAGTGTACGCTTAACAGTAGTGCTGTAGGTCTTGAAGGGAACACCGGCTATGGTGCATCCGTCATTGCTGATAACGGTGTCACTCACAACGTCGGTGTTGACCTTAACTGTAAAGGTAAGCTCCACGGTTGAGCGAGCAGGGACCTTTGCATTCCAGGAAAGATTGGTTCCGTTTACGGTTGCATCACCTGCAGACACAAGGGTTGTGTACTGAGGAACAACATCGGTAACGTTAAGAGTCAAGTCGTAATTGTTGGTGTTGTTGATAGAGATCGTGTAAGTGATCTCGTCACCGGGGTTAACGCTTACGGAGGGAGCAACGCTCACCAGCTTCTGTCCGATAACACCGGGGAGGTATTCGGTTCTATCCTTTGTAACCTGTGTAACCGCCTTCTTTGCCCATGTAGAGTTGTTAAGAACGCGAACTACGCAGGTTTCGGTTACGTTAGGACCAAAGATATATCCGTTTGAAGAAGCGGGAGAGAGGAAGTAGTCCTGCACCTTGCAGAATCTTATTGTAGGATCGTATGTTTCTATACCTATACCTGTGGAGTTACCAACAGTACCATTAAAGTTGTAGCTTGAGCCGGTACTATGGATAAATATACCATCGCCGATATAAAGCATCGCGTGTCCACTAGTTCCACCGCTTTCAAGAGTGCGTCGAACTATGAGAGTATCTCCGGGCTGGAGAGTGTTAAGAAACTCTTCGGATACTCTAGCTTTTTCCTCATCGGTATGGGTCTGATTTCTCGTTCTTGTATAGCTCCATACCTTCATATTGTTCGAGGCGGAGTTGCTTGAATAATTTGCAGTTGTGTACATACCGCCCGGAAGTTTTTCACCAAACACCGTCCAGTATACGTCGTGAGTAAATGCGGCACAGTTGATGTATCCCCAAAGGTCCTCGGTGTATTCCTCGGGTGCATGCTCGGCATACTGCCAACGAGATTCGTTTCCTGCATAGTCAGTCTGCGAGTAAACCATGTAGGTGTCATCGTACTGAAGCCACTGACCGCGAAGGAGATAGTACTTAGCGGTTTCAACAATAGCTTTCTGTGTTGCGGTAAGTGTTTGGGGAACAAGATTGGGATCGCTATGAGTAAAGTTGGTCATCGAGATCGAGGGACGAAGAACGAAGTAAATGTCACGTGCGGTAAGAGATGAAATAACCTCATCTGTGTCTACCTTTTCACATCCGGATGCCAAGGAATAAAGACCGTATGTTCCGTAAATGTAAGATTCGAGAGTGCCGTTTGACTCGCTTATAATGATATCACCGGGCACAAGATCCATTTCGGTAACAGCAGTTGCAGGGGCACCCTTGATGCCGTTTATGGTACGGAAAATAGATGTTCCACCATAAAGAGTAGGTGCAACCATATCAAGAAGCGCTTCGTTAGCAGATCCGCCTATAAGCTTGCTTATTGTTTCGTCAAATTCATCACCACAGTTGGTGGTAATGATGGAATTGCCGGTGGTATATGCTACGTAGTAGATCCACTTTGCGAGTATAAAATTGTTCCAGTCAGAACCGGAGAGAGCATCAATCGCAGTATCAAGAAACTTAATATCAACCGCGTTGAGAGTTTTCTCAACGTATACGACGTTTGCGGTTGCTTCAATCTCGCCAATTTTCGCGGTTGTAGCTTCGATTATTGCATTCTGATCGCAAAGCTCGAGATTGTCATCAACCTTTACGGTATACTCGAGCATAACGCTATCGTTCGCAGGAACGTTAACGTTCCAGGTAAGAGTTCCGTTGCTGTTGGTAGCAGTGCCGTCAACGTAGGTAGTAAGCGCGGGAACGTTATCGGTAATAGCAACGTCTGTAGCTATAGATCCTTTGTTATAAACAATAATGAAATACTTGATTTCTGCACCGGGATGGACTGTGCGTGCTATAGAGTGAGATGCAGTCTTGACAGCCGTAATAGTTGCCTCGCCATCGTCTTCCTCTCCATCATCCGGAGTAGTGTCGTCGGTGTAGACCTTTAATTCGGTCTTTACACCGTTGATAACCAAGTAACCGTCATCGTCAATCTCAATAGTAGGAGTCGCCTTGTGTTCGGTCTTCACACCGTTGATCACCCAGTAACCGTCGTCACTAATTTCAACAGTGGGCGTTGCACCATTCTGACCGGGCGCGCCATCCTGTCCGGGTGTACCGTCAGTGCCGACTGCCTTGTGCTCGGTCTTAACACCGTTGATTACCCAGTAACCGTCAGCACTAATTTCAATAGTAGGAGTTACGCCATTCTGACCGGGAGTACCATCGGTACCGATTGCCTTATACTCAGTCTTAACACCGTTGATCACCCAGTAACCGTCAGCGCTAATTTCAATAGTGGGAGTTGTGCCATCTTCACCAGGAGCACCGTCCTGTCCGTGAGAGCCATCCTCGCCCTTGGGACCTGTTGCGGGGATGTTCAGATCGGTATCACCGATCCACCAGTTTCCGTTTTCGCCTACGTAGGGAGTGTAGCCGTCAACGCCGGTCTCGCCCGGGTCACCTTTTTCACCTTTGTCACCTTGGGGGCCGGTAGCAGATACACCGAGGTCGGTGTCGCCGATCCACCAATTGCCGTTATCTCCTATGTAAGGAGTCTCGCCATCTGTTCCGCATCCAACTGTAAAGAGGATGACGCCAAAAACCATGGTTACGGCTAGAAATAAACTTATGATTTTTTTCATGCAGTATTTTCTCCACAAATTATTTTACTGAGTTTATCAGTATTTCCATAATATTATATCACATCTGCGTTCTTTCGTCAATGCATAACAAAATTTCCAATATTTTAGG
>JAZOWT010000063.1:0-12725 GCA_045659365.1 Eubacteriales bacterium
CCGTTTTTTATTTATGTTAGTGAAGATAAATTACTCTTCAACAGGAGCGCCAACAGGGCAGGTCTCTGCGCAAGAACCGCAGCTAACGCACTCGTCAGCATTGATAACGAACTTGCCATCACCCTCAGAGATGCAGCCGGTAGGGCAAGCATCTGCGCATGCGCCGCAGGAGATGCACTCGTCAGTAATCTTGTATGCCATTGGAAATTACCTCCGTGTATTTTGGGTTACTTATATTGTAGCATAAATATAGAAAAAATCAAGAGTCTTTTATAAAAAAATCAGAAAAAAGAGTTAATCCTGAATTTCGCCATCCTCAAGCTCTACCTTTTCCTGACGTCCGGGTGTCTTGATGATTTTTACATCCGCAGACTTGTAGAATTTGGGCGCATCCTTGTCATTGTCGTTAAGCTTGACCTTGATCTGACCGGCAAGAGGCTTGGTTTCTATAACAACACCAACACCGTCAGCAGTCTTGACTACCGAGTTTACAGGGGGGGTAACCTTGATCGCCTCCTCGTATACCTCATGCTCATAACGTAAGCAGCACATAAGTCTGCCGCACGCACCCGAAACCTTCGAGGAATTGAGGGAGAAGTTCTGCTCCTTTGCCATCTTGATTGATACCTGCACGAAGTCGGTGAGGAAGCCTGCACAACAGTACTTTCTGCCACATACACCAAGACCGCCCATCATCTTTGCCTCGTCACGTATACCGATCTGACGAAGCTCAATACGGGTGCGGAATGTGGATGCAAGATCCTTTACAAGCTCGCGGAAGTCAACACGCGACTCGCAGGTGAAGTAGAATATAAGCTTCGAGTTGTCAAAGGTATATTCAACTGCCACAAGGCTCATCTCAAGTCCGTGCTGCGCGATCTTCTTTTTGCAGATTATAGCCGCGTCCATCTCCGCCTGGTGATTCTTCATGTCCTTTTCGATATCCTCATCAGTAGCAGGACGAATGATCGACTTGAGCGGGGGAACTATCTCGGACGAGGGTATCATCTTGTTTGCTACCTTTACAGTGCCGATCTCGACACCGCGTGAGGTATCTACGATAACACGCTGTCCGGGGGTAAGCTCATACTTGCCGGGCGCGAAGTAATATATCTTTCCCGCCTCGCGGAAGTTTATGCCTATTATTTCAACAAGCTCGTCGACCTTTTCGGCCTCCTGCTCGTTTACCTTTATTTCTTCGTTCATTTCTATCTCCATTTTTAAATAAGCTTTATCTTTGCGCCAAGCGCAGTCGTCATCGCCGATACGTTAACGTTTCTTGCAAGGTCGTCAAGCGAATCGGATATGATGTCGTAAACGCGCATAAGCCTGCGCGCGCTCATCACGTCGGCAAGCTCGCGTGCCTTTGCCCTGTCGGGGTAGAAAAGCAGGGGCGCGGATGAGTCGTATTTCAAAAGCATGAGGTCGCGCAATGCTACCGTAATGCTCTCAAGTGCCTCGGTCAGCTCGTCCTTCTTCGTGGGAAGTGAGCGTATTGTGGTGTAAAGAGTAGAGTAGGGAGTGCTTTGCTTGAGTGCCGCGATAAAGCTTTCGGTCAGCTCTCTTGCCGCCTTGGCTTCCTCAGCGCCACCCTCGACAAGCTCCTTTGCACGTCCTATACGTCCGTCTGCGCACATCATAAGCTCGCGCATGGCCTCATCGCTTGCCACAGGCAATCTTGCGCCGCGGCTCTTGAAATATGCGATAAGCCCGTCCTCGTCAAATCTTTCCATCGCCACGTACTGTGCGCGGCTCTTTATGGTCGTAAGTATCGCGTCGTCAGACTCGGTCAGCATAAATATGACTACGTTTGACGGAGGCTCCTCAAACACCTTAAGCAGTGCATTTTGTGCATTCGGTGTCATCCTGTCCGCATCGTCTATGATATAGACCTTGTAATCCGACTCGGTTGCGGAAAGGAACATATCCTCTCTGAACGTTCTGACCTCGCCAACGCCAATTGTCATCTTGTCCTTTGGTTTTTCAAGCCACTTAACGTCGATAAACGAGCCCTCTTTTATCCTGCGACAGCTGTTGCAAGCATGGCAGGGAAGCTCGCCCCCACCGCGCCTCTCACAGTTGAGCGCCGCGGCGATCTCGGTTGCCAGCGTCGCCTTGCCCGAGCCCTCCGGGCCCGAAACGAGAAACGCGTGCGGCAGCGTGCCGTCGGTTATAGCTCTTCCGATGCGCGCCTTGGTCGCTTCGTTGCCAAAAAGTGCAGAAAAATATTTACCCATAAGCGCACACCTCTCTATAACCTACTACTTCAATATAATATTATACATTCAAATAGGCAAAAAGTCAATCTTTTTTCTATAAGGTGGAAAGTTAAATTTGTCGCTTTAATAAAAAACGATACGCACAGAATACTCTCTGCACGTATCGTTAACCTGTTTTTTGTTATAAAATTTACGAAACCGGCCAAACCACAATATCTTCTACGACGTTATTTCCATCCTCGTCTTTGAAGAACACTTGAATATAGTATTCAACTTTCTCGGGGAGAACAAGTGCGTCGCCATTTTCGTCATACCAAAACGTTGTGGTAATAATATACATGTGATATAGTAACTTACCGTATCGGGATGCGTACGAAAAGAAATTGGTATTCTGCAGAGCGCTGCGAACCTCTTCTTCCGTCATTCCGATATACGCATCAAAGTGTTTTACTTTGTAAACTTTTTCAACAAGGTCATTGTCAAACACAATGTATGCGTCATAATAGCCGTCATAGTACCAACGCTTGCCGCCGCTTTTTTCAATCGGTTCGCCGAGCAGAGAAATGACTTCATCTCTGCGAATGCCAGGCTCCAGTTTTATTGTCGCACCGGTGGTATAACTGAATTTGGTAGCGATCATACCAGAGTCAAACCATACGTAAATATCTTCATCAAATTCACTGTCCCATTTATAAACGCTTTCTGACGTATCGTCGGCAGCGATGCCCTCGGTGCCTAAAAGCTCGTTAATTTCAGCGAGCGTCATTCCGGATAGATCGTGTGCATCTAATACAAACTGCTCTAACACGAGTGTTGAATTTATGTTTTTGAATTTAAAAATACCGATAGTGCTTTCCGATGTAGGCCACGAATATATAGCGCCCTTTCCAACGGTTACTCCGTCTTTGGCATATATGTAAGCAATGCGCTCGTAGGTTGCTCCGACTTTTATTGATATTTCCGAATCCACAAACGCATCAACCGACACGCCGTTGTCAAAAGCGAGGTATATATACTTGTTGGGTACGTAGGTTTCCCATCCGTAAACCTCGTATATATCATTTACGGGAGTGCCTTCGCGGCGGAAGAAATCGACAGCCTGTCTGTACGTAATACCGATTAGGTGATCATTTGGCGACGCGGTGAGATCGTAGCGTAAGAGCATATCGTTTTTGTCAAACCAAGCGTAAAGGTCTTTTTCGCCGGGCGCTTCCCAAACATAAATGTTCAAAGCACGATTGTGTTCTCTTCCGACTGAGCCTAACAACGTGTTTACTTCCGCGCGTGTCATAGCGATTTCCGGCTCGAGATTACTCCTTAATTCAGCACGTGTAACGGTAGCTAACGGATCGTCGGGTAATCTGTTAAACCATACGTAAAGATCCTCATCGCTGCATGTATCCCAGACCATGATATTTGAGCAGATTTCCGAGGTGATGCCTTGTTGGCCGACAATCTCTGCTACTTCCTGATAAGTCATTCCTATGCTTAATAGCTCATCAATGTTTGGCTCATCGGTGTCGGGCTCCTTGCCGCAGCCTGCAAGCACCACAATACATAAAACTAATGATAAAACCAAAATTAAAAGCCTTTTCATAACCTCTCTCCTTTCTCAAAAATCAAAAAAAGCACATAAAGAGCCTATCGCCCCTTACGTGCATACATATTTCGGTTTAATACAAAGGGGCTGAAAACCACTTTTTCTTTATTATACCACAAAAAAGTTTAAAAGTCAAGTAAATTCCATTTTTTTCCATATTAAAGAGAGGGAGAATACCAACGATGCAAAAAAATACCCCCGAATTCATAATTTTCCACCTTTTTTGCAAAAAATATTGTAATTGCTACTGAAATGTGCTAAAATGTTATGTTAGTAATACGCGAGTTTCATTAGCGAGCGTAATATTGGAGGAAATATGGAAAAGTTTTATATGACAACTGCGATCGCATACGCATCGCGCAAGCCGCACTTCGGCAACACTTATGAGATCATTATGGCTGACGCTTTCTCCCGTTTTCAGCGCAGAATGGGCAAGGACGTTTTCCTTTGCACCGGTACTGACGAGCACGGTCAGAAGATAGAGAATCTTGCCAAGGAGGCAGGCATCACACCCCAGGCATACGTTGACGGTGTAGCAGGTGAGATCAAGCGCATCTGGGATCTTATGAACGTAAAGTACGAGCATTTTATCCGTACCACAGATGATTATCACGTTGCAACCGTTAAGAAGATATTCAAGAAATTTTACGAGCAGGGCGATATATATAAGGGATTTTACGAGGGCTGGTATTGCACCCCCTGTGAGTCCTTCTTCACCGAAACACAGGTGGTTGACGGCAAGTGTCCCGACTGTGGCCGCCCCGTAGCACAGGCACGCGAGGAGGCATACTTCTTCAAGATGTCCAACTATGCCGACCGCCTTATCAAGCACATCGAGGACAACCCCGGCTTCATCGAGCCCGAAAGCCGCAAAAAGGAGATGGTAAACAACTTCCTTAAGGCAGGTCTTCAGGATCTCTGCGTTTCGAGAACCTCATTCAAGTGGGGTATCCCCGTTGACTTTGACGATAAGCACGTTGTATACGTTTGGCTTGATGCACTTGTAAACTACATCACCGCTATCGGCTACGATCCCGATAAGAGCCTTGACGATCAGTGCGAGAAGTTTAAGAAGAACTGGCCCTGTGACGTTCACATCATAGGCAAGGATATTCTCCGCTTCCACACCATCTACTGGCCCATCTTCCTTATGGCACTTGATCTTCCCCTGCCTAAGAAGATCTTCGGTCACCCCTGGTTCAACTTCGGCAACGACAAGATGTCCAAGTCTAAGGGTAACGTGGTATTTGCAGACGAGCTTGCAGAGGTATTCACCGTTGACGGCGTGCGCTACTACGCACTCTCCGAAATGCCCTACGGCTCCGACGGCTCTATCACCTACGAGAGCGTTATAAACTCATACAACAACGACCTTGCAAACAACCTTGGCAACCTCGTGAGCCGTACTCATGCAATGACCAAGAAGTACTTTGACGGCATCGTTCCCACTCCCGACGTTACCGATCCTCTTGACGACGAGCTTAAGAACGTGGTTAAGGAATCCATCGCCGAGTCAGTCAAGCTTATGGGCGAGTACCACGTTGCAGACTCCCTGTCCGTGATATTCTCCATGCTCCGCCGTGCAAACAAGTACATTGACGAAACTATGCCCTGGGCACTCGCAAAGGACGAAAGCAAGAAGGGTAGACTTGCTACCGTTATCTACAATCTCCTTGAGGTTATCCGCACCGGTGCGGTTCTCCTCGCTCCCTATATCCCCGCAACCGCTGACAACATCTTCTCTCAGCTCGCCACCGACAAGTGTGAGTTCGCTACCGTTTCGGAGTTCGGCGCACTTGAGTCCGGCAAGCCCCTTGGCGAGGCGTTCACTCTCTTCGCAAGAATCGATGAGAAGAAGTTCCTTGAGGAAATGGAAGCAAAGCGCGCAGCTGCCGAGGCGGCAAACGCACCCATACCCGAGCCCGAGCACGAGGCAGAGATCGGCATTGATACCTTTGCCGCAGTTGAGATCAGAGTAGGTCAGGTAATCGCTGCCGAGCCTATTCCCAAGGCAAAGAAGCTCTTGAAGCTTCAGATCGATCTCGGCTACGAAAAGCGTCAGGTAGTGTCGGGAATTGCAAAGTTCTACACCCCGGATCAGCTCATTGGCAAAAAGGTTCCTGTTATCGTAAACCTCAAGCCCTGTAAGCTCTGCGGTGTTGATAGCTTCGGTATGATCCTTGCATCCGGTGAAGAGGACGTTAAGGTGGTGTTTATTGATGACTCTGTAAAGAACGGAGAGCGTATCCACTAATGAAATACTTTGATTCTCACGCGCATTACTATGACGAGAGATTCAAGGGCGATGAATATGATGGGAGCGCCGATGACCTTATCGGCGCTCTCCTTTCGTCAGAGATAGACGGCATCGTAAACGTCGGTACGTCCCCCGATACCTGCCGCCAGGCAATCGATCAGGCAAAGCGCTTTGAAAAAATGTACACCGCACTCGGTGTTCATCCCTCTGATGCGCAGGCGCTTGACATCCCCCTCGATCATGCCCTTGCGGATATTGAAGCTCTTATAAAAAATCCCGAGAGCAAGTGTGTTGCCCTCGGTGAAATTGGTCTTGATTATCATTGGCAGCCCGTCAACAGGGAACTGCAGATGAGATATTTTGAAGCGCAGATGCAGATGGCCGCCGAGCTTGATCTCCCCGTCGTTATCCACGATCGCGAGTCGCACGAGGACGTGCTTGAAATGATCAAAAGGCATAAAAACGTGCGCGGTGTTCTCCATAGCTTCTCGGGCTCTTGTGAGATGGCAAAGGAGGTACTCAAGTGTGGCTATATGATCTCATTCTCCGGCACGCTCACATTTACCAACGCGCGTAAGCCCCGCGAGGTTGCCGCCATTCTTCCGCACGATTCGGTGCTTATCGAAACCGACTGTCCCTATCTCGCACCCCACCCCAAGCGCGGCACCCTGAATCACTCCGGCAACCTTATCTACACCAATGCAGCCCTTGCCGAGGTGTTTGGTATGTCGGCAGAGGAGTGCGCCGCTCTCACACGCGACAATGCAAGGAGGTTCTTTGGCCTTGATAACTAAAGCTATGACCATAACCTACGAGGTCGACACCGGCCTTTATATAAACATAACCAACCGCTGCACCAACCGTTGTGAGTTCTGTATTCGCAACAACGGTGACGGAGCATACGGTTCTGACAGCCTCTGGCTCGAGCGCGAGCCCACGGTCGACGAGGTTCTCGCTGACGTATTTTCACGCGATCTTACCAAATATTCCGAGCTTGTTTTCTGCGGATACGGCGAGCCGACCGTAAGGCTTAACGATATGCGTGAAATCGCTATTTGTATCAAAAAACGCTACCCATTCATCAAAATTCGTGTCAATACTAACGGTCATTCCGATCTTATTGCGGGTACTGACACCGCACCTTTGTTTAAGGATGCCTTCGATTCCGTGTCGATCAGTCTGAACACTCCGGATGCGGCAAAATATGTTGAGATATGCCACCCCGTGTATCGGGAAACGGCATTTCAGGCACTTTTGACATTTGCGAAAAATGTAAACAAATATGTGCAAAAAACCTATTTATCCGTCGTCAGACAGACCTTGAGTGAGGAAGAGCTTGAAAAATGCTACAAAATCGCCGAGGATCTTGGTATCACCCTCAAGGTTCGTGACTACATCTCAAAGGACGATAATACGTAATCGGCTCCACACGCGAAGCTTGTCGATATCATCATAAGATGATCTATCGGCACTCTCATAATATCAAAGCTAATTCCCATGAAGCCAAGCTCACCTGCAAGGTCGAGCTTGGCTTTTATATTTTCCCTAGCCTCATACCTGACCGTCGTCCGACCTCGCTCCCCTCTGCCGAAGCTTGCATAGTCAAATGAGCATATCATTCTTTCCGGGTCGTATCCTATTTTGCATTTCATTTTGTATGCGATCTCGTCCGCCTCGGCTCGCGTAATGCACCTGCCACCTGCATACGCAAAGGGGGATAGATCGAGAAAGGCCTTTGAGCTGTCCTGTCGCTCGGCATATTCCGTGTAGAACTTTTTCTCTCCGTCCTCAAAGCTCGGCACGTTATCAAGTCCGCACTTTTCGTAAATCAGAATGCACCCGTCGGCAATCTCGCACCCGTCCTCACACCCCTCACCGTCATACTCGTAAAACAGGTGCAGTCCGGCTGCCAAAAGATCCTTTTTAAGTGCAAAAATAAAATTCTTTATCAGGGGATTTTTGGCCGCCCGGTAGGCACCGAGTGTAACACCGGCATATCCGTTTTTCTTCGCGGTTGTGACTATCCCATCGCGTAAAATTTCCTCACTCCCGATCAGATCCTCGTACTCGCGCGGATCGTACACCCGCATTATTGCCGCCCGTCCACTTTCACGCGTCAGCCTTATAACCTCCGAGTCGTCAAATACCCGCCTGAGCCTCCCACCGTCCTCTACACGATATGCCGAAACGGTGATGCAGCTGCAATGCGATAGGGCAAGCATCAGACGATCTCGGCTACACCCGTCGTAATAGTAGCCGTTTAGCACTGCCGCGCCGTGTGTCGGAGTGTCATACCTGATTGCCAGAACCTCCTCGGGGTAGGTGGCATCGGTCCCGGACAGGTAGGGATTAGCTCGCAGTATGCTACGTTCCTTGACACCGAAGCGCTTGGATATTTTCTCAAGCGTGTCACCGCCCCTGACAGTATAGGTGCGCGTTGGTGTCAGAATGAGCAGCTTTTGTCCGACGGATAGCCTGTCGGGGTTTGAAAGTCCGTTGTTTTCGATTATCTTTGCAGGGCTCACACCGTATTTTCGCGCTATGTGAAAGACGGTTTCGCCCTCCTTTACAGTATGTATCTTCATATCTACCTCCATTTACTTCTGCTTTCAGTATATCCGTCCTTTGCCGATGTGTTACAGTTTAGCACAGATGAGGTAAATATTTAGTCGAAGAGGGAACATATTTTAAAAATATACTTGAAATAAACCGCATTATGTGATAAAATAATTGTAACCTGAATTCGTGTTACCCGGAGGTATTTATGAAGATAAAAAGCGGTTTTGTAATAGAAAAGGTTGGCACCAGCTTTCTTGCCGTAGCGGTTGGAGAACGCGCTGCCGAATTTTCCAGCATGGTAAGACTTAACTCCACCGGCGCATTCCTCTGGAACTGCCTTGCCGATGACGAGCTTACGTTTGATGAGCTTGTTGATAAGGTTTTGTCCACCTATGATGCTCCGCGTGACGTAGTTCTTGCCGACGTAATTGCCTTTGAAAAGATTCTCAGAGATAACGGAATACTTGAGTGATGCAGGCAACTGAAACTACCCTGACAGTCGAAAAGGGTGTGATCGAAACCGAGCTTGCGCGCCATGGCTCATATGCCTCGGTGACGCGCGGTGTCAGTATGCGTCCCCTCTTTAAAACTCGCCGCGACGTGGTGATAATTATGCCACCTCCCGCCGAGTTTAAGAAGTACGACGTCGTTCTTTATACCTCTCCGTCAAACAAATATATCATGCACAGGGTAATCCGTATTGACGGTGATACACTCATAATCCGTGGTGATAACACCTACCGTCTTGAGTATATTCCGCGCACAAAAATCATAGGAATTCTTACCGAGTTTAACCGTCACGGAAAGCACCATACGACCGAGGATCTCGGATATAAGATTTACTCCAGAATCTGGCATTACATCTACCCCGTGCGACATTTTCTCCACCTTTTGCGCCGTTTGGCAAGTAAAATCAAGCATAAGCTTTTTAAATGAGAGTCTCACCGTCGAGGCTCTCTTTTTTCATATACGTATGCAAAATTTCGGTACAATTACTGGTTTTGTAGGTGTATGACAGGCTTTTTGGATCCATAACACAGGTATACTGTGTGAAATGCTCGCTTCCGTCCTCGGCGGTTACCGTGCCTCTGGGTGGTGCAACAGCGCCAAGAAGGGAGTAAAGAGTGGCCACCTCCTCGCCATCACGGCACCTTGCATAGCGCGCAAGCCAGGCCGCCTTGACAAAGCGGGAGGGAGATGAGTAGTCACCAGGGATTCCGCGTCCCATGACACCGTTACAAAATACACGCTTATCCCTTGATGCTCTGTTCGTTGAATTAATGTAAAGGGTACAGTTGTCACGGTGAAAGGGGAAGGGCGGATTGTTCGCAAGCACGTTATATTCATTTTCGTATATTTTCATGCCGTCCGCCCCGGACTCCAACGTGAGTGAGCCGCTTTTGTCTGCTATATGCCAGTGCAGGGCAGAGCTTGGAATCGCGTCGCTGAATGGCAGGTCAACAATACTAATGCCTTCAAGCACGCGCCGTGCATCCGCAAGACTCTTACAGAGCGAAAGAACGTAGGGAATAACCTCAAACGGCGCGATACCTCGTCTCGCACCCGGCGGCTCCGGAGGATAGTACGCGTTTTGCTTGAAATCCAGTGCCGCAATGCACAATCTATGCTCGTTCATTCCGTCTGCATAAAGCGGAAATCCGTTCACCACCGTTGCCATTCCCATAAAGGCATGATGCCGCGCTATCACGTCACCGCATCGCAGTGACAGTACGTAATTTCTGGGAGATATAACAACCCCGTCACCAAAGTTCCGATCAAGATCAAGCGTTCTTCCAAAGCAAAAATTTTCTCCTGTAAGAGCAATACTCGTGCACATAACTTTACCTGCCGTTTTATTTTCAGTATTTCCGCGGCAAGACAAAAAAATACGGGTCGGCACCGATCAAAATGATCATTGTGCCGACCCGTGTCGCATTAATTTACAAATCCTATCTTTCTTCTGACCTTGCTCATGGTCTTTCTTGCGTAATATGCGGCCTCGTCTGCGCCCGCCTTCATTACTGCCTCAAGGTGCGCCTTGTCCGCAATAAGTCTTGCAAACTCCTCGCGCACAGGCGCAAGTCCGTCTGCACATGCCTCACCGACTGCAAGCTTGAAGTCACCGTAGCCACGGCCGTCAAACTCGCGCTCGATCTCCTCGATAGTCTTGCCGGTAAATGCGCGGTATATCGTCATAAGGTTGGAGATACCGGGCTTGTCATCTGCATATCTGATCTCGCTTCCCGAGTCGGTCACCGCGCGCTTGAACTTGCGGATAATGTCGTCCTTGGAGTCGAGAATATACACAACCGCGTTCTGGTTTTCGTCCGACTTTGACATCTTCGAGGTCGGCTCTGCGAGTGACATTATCTTCATTGTATCGGTCGAGATGTATCCCTCAGGAACCGTGAAGGTGTCAGAATAGATCTGGTTGAAGCGCATCGCAATATCTCTTGCCAATTCGAGATGCTGCTTCTGGTCGATACCGACAGGCACCACGTCAGTCTGATAAAGCAGAATGTCCGCCGCCATGAGAGCAGGGTAGGTGAAAAGACCTGCATTGATATTCTGTGAGTGCTTTGCGCTCTTGTCCTTGAACTGTGTCATTCTTGAAAGCTCGCCGAACATTGTATAGCAGTTAAGCATCCAGCCAAGCTCCGCGTGCTGGGGTACGTGCGACTGAACGAACAGGGTGTTCTTCTTCTCGTCGAGTCCGCATGCCATATAAAGCGCCAGAGTCTCGTACGTTCTGCGGCGAAGCTCCGCAGGCACCTGTCTTACAGTGATCGAGTGCAAATCAACCACACAGTAAAATGTCTTGTACTCCTCACTGAATCTTGAAAAGTTCTTAATAGCTCCAAGATAGTTTCCTATCGTAAGATTTCCCGACGGCTGAACGCCCGAGAAAACTACTTTTTTATCTCCATGCATTTTGAAAAATCCTCCATTTTGTACTGATTTTACGCTAACGTGTATAAAAAAACAAAAACACGCCCCGACAGAAATCTCCCATTCTGTCAAGGACGAATAATAACTTAACCGCGGTGCCACCTTGCTTCACGGCCCGGTGCAGAATGCCTCGAGCCGCGCACTTTTAAGGATACAAAAGATACCCCTGACCACTAACGCGTGTCACACGTCGCAGAATACTCGGCGCACACTCGCGCCTTTGACTGCACCCTCCGCGGTCCATTTGCCAAGCAGTGTCTAACCCGATTCACAGCATCGCGGGCTCTCTGTGTAGTCTTAAATGGCTTTATCTCCGCATCAACGGTTTATGATGAAAGTAGTATACCACCACCCACCGATTTTGTCAATATGTTTTCTTGAAAAAGATGTAAAATCGGGCGCGGAGCGGAACCGGTGACATAGAGTCATGCGCACGTCTGTGCGCCCGACCGTCAGAGCGCACGAATTATGATTTCACTGGTTCGAGCCATCAAAGGCAAAAGAATAGCACATTTGAAAAGATGCAGTCATGCGCACGTCTCTCCACCGTCGCATAGTCGCGACCTGTCGCCTCGGTACACTCGGATCGGCTCGCTCCTTGCTTTGGGCGGTTTCGCTTCGCAAAAACAACACTCAGTTGTTTTATGCTTGCTACGACCTCGCTATTTCGATTTCTAAGTTGTGATAAAGCGGCATGACTGTCACCATGATGTCACAGATCCAAGCCCGTTCGGGGAGCTTTTTGCTCGGTGACATCGTGCATACCGCCTGTGGCGGTATCTTGCGTTATTCGTCGTGTCGTCCGACGAATAGCAAATTAACAGTCCGTTTCGCAGGGCGAAACAATGACCGTTAAGCTGATGTCACAGGTTCGACCGCAAAAAGCAAAAAAAGAGCAGTTCTTTTCAGAACTGCTCTATGGCTCCCCGAACTGGGTGAACGAGAAAAAACAATTGAGTATTGTTTTTTCGAAGTGAAGTCAACAAAGCAAGAAGTAATGAAACAAATCTATGATTTGTGCACATTACGACTATGCGACTTGACGGGCGCGGAGCGGAACCGGTGACATAGAGTCATGCGCACGTCTGTGCGCCCGACCGTCAGAGCGCACGAATTATGATTTCACTGGTTCGAGCCATCA
>JAZOWT010000064.1:0-5707 GCA_045659365.1 Eubacteriales bacterium
GGTGTACTTGATCTGGAAAAGTGAGCCGAGGAAGGAGTCGAATATCACGCCACCGAACGCGGCAAGCGCTGCGATGGTGACCGGCCAGAAATTCATACCGTAAAGTCCGAACGCAAAAGGAATAAGCGAGATGATTATTGATGCGACGAATGACGAGAGCGTGCCGATGACCGACATACCGCCGCTGATGCCGCACTCGCATTTTTTCATTTTGAAGAGATCGAAGGTGGTTTTTGAATATACGCCAAGTCCGGAAGCGACTGTGTCGGCAAACGCTTCGGCAAGGGCGGCAACGTAGCCGACGAGGAACGCGGGCTCAAGAGTTGCTATATAAAGGAGCGCCATAATGAGCGGCACAAGTCCGTTGGCTATGACCTGTATAAGATCGCGTGTGCCCTCTTTTTTAGTGATCGTATCCTCTTTTTTGCGTCTTTTTTTGATTTTATCAACGGCAAGAGAGCCGACGAAGAAGGAAAGAAGAACGACAAATCCGAAGTTTCCAAAGGCAACAGATACGACAAGGTCGAGTACCATTGCGCCGACCAAGCCCCAGCCTGTGAGAGCGCGCTTGCCTATAACGGCGGCGATGAGGAACGGAGTTACGAGGATGGGAACGATATATGCCACGGTGGCGTCGAAATTAACGAGGAAATAGGTGAAAAAGGCGACTCCGACGGTGATCGTAATATTGTCAAGTCCCCACGCGCCGATAAGCTCGAGTCCGGTTGAAAGTATGCCTATAAACAGGCAATACCATACGCTGAGTCCGAGGTCGAACACAGACGAAAGGACAATGGCGGTGGCGGTCGATACGACGAGGTTGGTGAGAGTGCCGTAAAGAGATTTGTTTCTGAAAACCTTGGGATTATGCTTTTTTACAAGCTGTCCGACAACGCCTGCAAAGCCGTCACCGATGGAGGTACAAAACACGCCGATGCCGAAGGGCACGAGCATTTCGGGCAGAAAAAGCGTAATGAGTGCCATTATCGACATGGCAACGCCGTAATAGACCGTGCCGGGTGCGTTTTCCTCATCAGAGGACATCGCGGGCAGTAGCTTTAACAAATAGGAGGCAAGCAAAACCGCCGTGAAGGCAAGGCAAACTATAAGAAAATGTATGGTCGGGCCCATAAAATGCGAGAGTATGACCCACTCAAAGCCGACGAGTATATGTACGAGCTTGCGCGTGAACTTTTTAGGCAAGCCGAGCTTGTACAGCACGAGTGCTGCCGCGACGACGGCGACAACGTACAATACGGCGAAGATATAGCCTTTAATTTCGGGTGTCATTGCGATCTCCTTCACAATTCTTTCGTTTTATTTTAACACAAACGTACGGGCAAGCCAAGGGCAAATTAAAAAGCAAAGGCACTCGCCCGATCGGCGAGTGCCTTTGCTTGTATGGAGAGGATCAGAACTCGTCGAGCTCCTTGTTACGAAACTCGTCCTCTTCACCCTCGTTTTCGTTGGTTGCTTCTTTACCGGGGATAACGATGCCGCGGGTCATAGCGCGGTAGTTTTCCTCTTTCTTCTTATCGATAATTATCTGCTTTGCCTTTTTGGAAGCGTCGATGTCTACCTTGATAGCAGAGAGAATGCTCTCATCATCAACGGTAAGGAACTTGTCAAACGCGTCGGGGTAAACGAATCTCTTTATCGCACCGCCGAAGCTAACGTTGATGTAGTTGCCCTCGTGGTTGGTAACGATGCCCTCGCCGAAGGTCTTATGTGTAACTTTAGTATTCTGAAAAACCATGATCAATTTACCTTCCCTTTTCCACAAAAAACGGAGCGCACACCACAGGTGACGTTCCCTTTTGTATACATATTATTTAATCGGGTACTTTTTGCCACATTTTGTTTGGATTTTTTCTTATCCATACACGCGGAACGCTATTATAACAAACAAATGTGTCGAAAGTATGAACAAATAGATATTTTTTAAATTTATTTTCTATTTTTATCAAATAGGTGTTTTTTTATGTCATTTAGGTGCTTTATGTTGACATGAATGAACGTTTGTGCTAATATTTATTAAAAAGCAGGAGGTATATGCCATGGCAACTCTTAGAAAAACCATTGAAGATTTTATTTATCCCTTTCTTGAAAGAATAACGGACATGGTTTATAAGGGCGGTGAGGATACTGTATGGCACGGTATCCGCGTTCTTGATGACGATATAAAGTTCACACACGGTGCGATGGTTAACGCGGCGGCAACACTCTACGTGCATTATGCGAAAACAGGCGACGAAAGATGTGACGAGGTGCTTAAGAGAATACACTACTTCATCAAGATCGCGGCATCGAACGTATGTAAGACCTGGGGCAAGATCGCAATTCTGCGCGCGTTCAACGAGCTTTACGAGAACGGATTGCTTGAGCACGTTGACCCCGATTACATAGAACTTGTCAAGGAAAAGACCAACTATGAGGACTTCTTTGACAAGGAAACAATTGAGCTTAAGAACATGGCGACCAACTATTTTCAGGTGGCTATGGCATGTGCCGGATACAGAGAAAAGTTTGGTTGGGAGAATGACGGCTATGCCGTTAAAATAAAGGACAAGCTTGTCGCAATACTCGAGGACAAGTCTGTTGACGGCTGGATGGACGACGAGCTTCCTTATGGAAGATTTGACAGATACGCGTTTGTTTTGTCATCCGAGTTTGCAGATACGGCAACTGCGGCGGGGCTTTCCATACCCGATACTGTAAAGGACAACCTGCGCGTGGCGGCAGAGATAATGATGTTTATGGCAAACGAGTTGGGCTGTGGCCTTACCTACGGACGTAGTATTGCCTGCCACGGTGACTCGACCGCGCCCGAGATACTTTCTGCGGCATTTGCGGCAGGTCTTATCCGTGAGGAGGAGCGCGATCTTGCACTCGAATACTGCATAAGATCGTACGAGAATGTGCTTAACTTCTGGTACAATTCCGAAAAGGAATGCTTTGACGTATGGTGGGGCGGCCGCGCATACAACAATTACAGACCGATCGAGAGAATACTTGAAACCAACGTTGACATGGCAAATCACCTCTACATGGCACTCAAGAACTTCAAGCGCGCCGGTGTTGCCGATATTGACCCGGGAATTAAGCTCCCCTCACCCGACGTCTGGAAGATCAAGGAGATAAAGTTTATCGACCGCCCGGATGACGTTAAAAAGACGATCATGATGAGGCGCGGCGACAAGCTTATGTCACTTCCCTTTGTTGGACTTGGCAAGGTTTGGGGCAAGAAGAACGCGTATTATCCCTTCCCCTCTATAGCTCGCGTGATCGAGCCCTCACCCGAATCGGAGTTGCCCTTTATGTTACCCGAATATACCGACGAATGCGGCGTTACCTACCGCCCGTGTCAATTTTTCGACAAGGTGAGCCTTACCGAGCGCACCGACGGTGCAGTGATCGTTGCCGAGGGATATATGAGCATCACCGAAACAAGTGTACCGAAAAAGTCGGACATTCGCTTCAAGCTGTCGTTCAGTATCGAGGGCGATAGCATCTCGATGAGAGCCGAGGTAGGAAAGCCTATGAAGAGTGCCGTTATGATCACCGGTGCATCCGAGGGAGGAGCGAAAATTACTGCTGTTGGATTTGACAATACTGAGGACGTTGATTCATATGGCAAGGACGATTTCCGCGGTATTCACGGTTGGATAGTGGACGTTAAGCGTCATAGTGTAAGTTCGCCTAAGATTCTTGGTTACGATATGAAAATATAAGCAAAAAGCAAGGGTGAAAACCACCCTTGCTTTTTTCGTTAAAGAGATGCAAGATACTCCTTCGGAGTACAGCCGAATTTTTCGTGAAAGGCGCGGTAAAAGCTGCGCATTGAACCGAATCCGCTTTCGAGAGCGCACTCGGTGATGCTCATTCTTCCCTCACGCATAAGGGCCAGCGCTTCTCTTAGGCGCTGCATATTCAGATACTTACCAAAAGAGATGCCGAAGGTTTGATGGAAGTTGCGAGAGAGGTAGCTTTCGTTATATCCGAGTGCTGTGGCAAGAGTGCCAAGAGTCAATTCCTCTCTGAAATGCTCGCTTATATAAATCAGCACGTCAGCGGAAAAATTTATTTCCTGCGCGTTCGCCTCGTCAGAGGCAGTGAGCTTTTCGAGTATTGCCCCCAGGATAACGTAGACATAGCCGCGGTGCTGAAGCTCGTTCTGTGTCGAGCGGATACGGTCGAGCAAATCGGAAACGAGAGCAAAGGTACCCTGATCCTCAATAAAGGGAAAATACGAGCGCGTACCGGACAAAAGATGTAAAAACTCCGGGCAGTAGCTACGCGGAATAATAAGGTAGGCGACCTCCGACTCCTCGAGCGTGCGGTAGCCGTGGGCATCGTAGCTTAAGGAAACCGATATTCCACCGGCACGTAGGATCTTTTTACTACTGTTTACAAGTATTTCGACAGCGCCCGACCTTACCAGATATATTTCTATCTGCGAGTGGAAGTTGACATCTACTACGGGGTTATGACCAATACCGAAATCGAGCGCGTCGGTAATCTCTCTTTTTATGTGAAATTTAGCTTCCATATCTACTCCGTAAAAAATCGCCACAAAGTTATACGTTTTTGGCACGAAAATGACAAAAATTATGCTATAATTATAATGCAATAACCTAATATTGTCAAGACTGATATAAAATTACCTTTTCACAGGAGATCATAAAATGTCACTTTTTAAAAGAGGTGCAGGAATAGACAAGAGCGAGCTACTCTTTTCGCGACGAGATCTGCTTAAAATCATAGTTCCCATCTTTTTACAACAGATACTTGGCATGACGATCGGTATGTTCGACACGATGATGGTATCGAGCGCCGGAGATGCGGCGGTGTCGGGAATTTCGCTTGTAGTTACGCTTGACAACGTGTTGATGGTCTTCTTCACGGCACTGGTGACGGGTGGCACTGTAATAATTGCTCAACGACTCGGAACCGCAAACACCAAGGACATAAGTGAGGCGGCAAAGCAACTTTTGTACGCTGCGACGGCAATGGCTGTGCTGGTGATGACGATGGCCGTTATCTTCCGCGTACCGCTCCTGAACGCGCTTTTTGGCGATGCGGAGGCGGAGGTGCTTAAGCACGCAAACGACTACTTTTTCCTTATTTCCCTCTCCTTCCCGTTTGTTGCTATATCCGAGGCGGCAGCTGCATGCTTCCGCTCGGCAGGAAATTCGGTAATTCCGCTTATAATCTCGCTTTCGGTAAACAGTATCAATATCGGTGGAAATGCGATATTTATATTTTTGTTCGATATGGGCGCCAAAGGTGCAGCGCTCTCGACACTTATTGCGCGCATTGTGGGTACTGTAGTACTGCTTTTGCTCGTGCTTAAGAAAAAATATCCCGTACATATAGAAAATCTTTTCCACTACAAGCCGAAACTCAAGGTCATCAAGGAAATATTGCATATCGGTGTGCCAAGCGGTATAGAAACCATGCTGTTCCAGTTTGGTAGACTCCTTACACAGTCGCTTATCGCAACGTTTGCAACCTCGGTGATCGCGGCAAACTCGGTTGCCCTGAACCTTGCGAATTTTCAATATGCGGTCAACTCGTCGTTCATTGTAGTGATGACACCCGTCATTGGAAGATGTATCGGTGCGAAAAGGATAGATCAGGCAAAGCACTACTCCTTACGGCTTGTGCTGGCGGATTATGCTATGCTATGGCTGGTCATAGGCGCGAC
>JAZOWT010000065.1:0-2277 GCA_045659365.1 Eubacteriales bacterium
GAGGTGAGGGTGTAAGGAAGCTCACGCTCAGGAACGATCTGATCGATGAACTTACCGATCATAGAATGCTCGGAGGTACCGATAAGGTAGAGATCCTCGCCCTCGATCTTGTACATCATAGCATCCATCTCTGCAAAGGACATAACGCCGGTAACAACGTTGGAGCGGATCATATAGGGGGGAATGCAGTAGGTGAAGCCGCGACCGATCATAAAGTCGCGAGCATAGGAGATAACTGCGGAATGGAGGCGCGCGATGTCGCCCATAAGGTAGTAGAAGCCGTTACCTGCAACGCGACGAGCGGCATCAAGGTCGATACCTGCGAATCTCTCCATAATATCGGTGTGGTAGGGGATCTCGAAATCGGGGGTTGCGGGCTCACCGTATCTTTCTACCTCAACGTTTTCGGAGTCGTCCTTACCTACGGGAACGGTGGGATCGATGATATTGGGGATTATCATCATTATGTTCTTAACCTTTTCCTCAAGCTCTGCCTCACGAGTCTCGCAGGCTGCAAGCTCCTGTGCCTGCTCTGCTACGAGCTTCTTTGCCTCTTCAGCCTCGGCAAACTTCTTCTGTCCCATAAGGGCGCCGATAGACTTGGAGACCTTATTTCTGTTTGCGCGAAGGTCGTCTGCCTTCTTCTTATTTGCGCGAAGCTCCTCGTCAAGTGCGATAACCTCGTCAACGAGGGGGAGCTTGGAATCCTGGAACTTCTTCTTAATGTTTTCCTTTACAAGCTCGGGGTTTTCTCTTAAAAATTTGATGTCAAGCATTTTTGATACATCCTTTATATTTATTTTATTATTTGTGAAAATAAAAAAAGCTATTCTTCCCTATTATGGGACGAATAACTCCGTGTTGCCACCCAAATTGCGAGGAAAATTCCTCACCACTCAAAGGACCGATAAGGCAGTCCGTGCCTCGATTCATCACCGAACACTCGGAAAGCGGAAATCCGGACTACACAAGCTGCTCACACCAACCGCAGCCTCTCTTTATGGCAGTTAACGGAATATTCTTTCGTCATAGTGTAATCATTATATAATATTTAATTAGAAAAATCAAGGGGTTTATCAAAAAAATATCGAAGGTGCGGACAAGTTTACACCGCCAAACTACAAAAATCTGCGCGCACCGTTAGAGTCGCAAAAGCTTTTGCAGTAGATCTCGTATATTACTGCCTCCTGCCACCATTTCTTTTTCATAGAAAAGTCCTACCTTTTCGTTTTATTTCACCTTAATGTTACCATCTCAAAAAGAAAAAGTCAAGCGGCAAAGCCGTCTCGGTTGAAACATGTATAAATATGAGAAATAACAATATAGAAATGAAATAGACTATTTAACAAAATAATGTCGGTTTAGGTATTGATTTTTTCCACGAAATAGGATATAATTGTACTGTTATAAAATTTAAAAGAATTTTAAGGAGATAAACACAATGTTAGTTTCTGCAAAGGAAATGCTCACAAAGGCTAAAGAGGGACACTACGCAGTAGGTCAGTTCAACATCAACAACCTTGAGTGGGCGAAGTCCATTCTTCTCACCGCGGAGGAAATGAAGTCCCCTGTTATTCTCGGTGTTTCCGAGGGTGCGGGCAAGTATATGTGCGGTTACAAGACCATCGTTGGTATGGTTGAGGGTATGATCGAGGGACTCGGCATCACCGTTCCCGTTGCTATCCACCTTGACCACGGCTCTTACGAGGGTGCTTACAAGTGCATTGAGGCAGGCTTCTCTTCCGTTATGTTCGACGGCTCTCACTACCCCATCGAGGAGAACATTGCAAAGACCAAGGAGCTTGTTGCTGCTTGTAATGAAAAGGGCATCTCCATCGAGGCAGAGGTTGGCTCTATCGGTGGCGAAGAGGACGGCGTTGTTGGTGCAGGTGAGGTTGCTGACCCGGGCGAGTGCAAGATGATCGCAGATCTCGGCGTAACCATGCTTGCGGCAGGTATCGGTAACATCCACGGTAAGTATCCCGCAAACTGGCAGGGTCTTAACTTCGAGGCTCTTGCACAGATCAGCGAGAAGGTTGGCGATATGCCCCTCGTTCTTCACGGCGGTACCGGTATTCCCGAGGAGATGATCAAGAAGGCTATCTCTCTTGGCGTTTCCAAGATCAACGTAAACACCGAGTGCCAGCTTGCATTTGCAGCAGCTACCAGAAAGTATATAGAGGAAGGCAAGGACCTTCAGGGCAAGGGCTTTGACCCCAGAAAGCTTCTCGCACCCGGTGCAGAGGCTATCAAGGCTACCGTACGCGAGAAGATCGC
>JAZOWT010000066.1:0-8329 GCA_045659365.1 Eubacteriales bacterium
AAGAATATCAGTGATCCTGTCCTGACCGCAGACGTCATCAAAGTCAACAGGACGCCATTTGCGGTATAAAGCCTTATAATCTGCCACGTATATTCCTCCCCTCGGCCGACTTTATCGGCAAAAATAAAAGGCGCAAGCGCCGAAAATTGCTTAATAGCTTCGGTGCGTCGGATAGAACCATACACCCCTCCTTCGAAATACCCTTACACACGTTAACCGCCCCATCTGCTCCAAACAGGCACCCCTGCGGCACACCCGATAAACCGCTTAATGCTGCTTGGTTCCCCACCTGACATGGTTCACAGCCTCGCGTTGCGCAAGACCCACCCTTCATGACAGACGCAGACGGCGCAGGCTGCACAAGAATAGCCGTTGGGAGGGGAATTGACCCCTGCTATAGCGGGTTTCAGGTACAAGGCCCCGCACCTTCCCCGGCTGGTATGGCTCCATCCGACGCATCGAATTTTTATTAAATTAAATATTAAGCTTTACTATTATAACAAAAAAAATATAAAAAAGCAATACCTTTAAAAGATTTTTTTATTTTAAAGCTCGACCTTAAACGACAAGGCCGCCGTTTACGTTTATAACAGCACCGGTTATAAACGCCGCATCATCCCCTGCAAGGAAAAGCGCCGCCGCGGCAACCTCACGGGGTGTGCCTATTCTCATAAGAGGAGTTTCCTCCTTAAGAGCGGACATATCATCATCGGAAAGTGATGCATTCATATCGGTGTCGATAACACCGGGGGCGATGCAGTTTACGGTAATGCCGGACGGACCGACCTCCTTTGCAAGCGCCTTGGTCATGCCTATCAGTGCGGCCTTGGTTGCGGAGTAATGAACCTCGCACGACGAGCCTACCTGCCCCCACATTGAGGAGATGTTTATTATTCTGCCGTAGTGGTTGCGGATCATAGCAGGCAGAGTCAGCTTGGAATAAAGGAACGCGGCATCAACATTGACGGCAAAGGCAGTGCGCCACGCGTCAAGCGAAAGATCGGTGAACAACGAAAACGATGAAACTGCCGCATTATTTATCAGGATATCTATATTTCCGAGTGTTTTCTCGGTTGTGTCAATCGCTTTTGCAATATCATCGGGATTTGCAGAGTCGGCGGCTATTGCAAGCGCTCCTGTACGTGCTGCAAGCTCCTCTGCCGCGACGTGCGAGGACTTATAGGTAAAGGCAACGAGGAAGCCTGCTTCGGAAAAAAGCTCTACCATTGCGCGACCGATACCACGCGATCCACCCGTTATAAGAACAACTTTCATTTAATTTGAACCTTTTTAGTTTTTTACTTTGTTTATATTATATACCCTATCGGCAGGATTGTCAAGTAGAGCCGATTTAAGAGAAAGGACGTTACAATGATACTCGTAATAGACGAAAGCAAGAAGGCGGCGGAGAATCTGGCCGGTGCATTTTCATATATGGGATTTCTGTCAGTGGGAGTTACACCGCGTGAGGCATTAAACGAGATCTCCGAGCTTTACCGAGCAGTGGTCGTTACATCACTTCCGAGAATAACGTCACCGGGAGAGCTCACGGAAAGACTGCGCGAAATTGCGACGGTGCCGATATTCTCGATCACCGACAGACCGGGAGGCGAGGAGGCGCACCTATTTGACGGCGAGATCAAAAGAGGGGCTTATGCCGCGGTTATAGCCGAGCGCATTATAGAACACTGCGACGGAAAGGGACTGCCGATACCGGGCCATTACACCGCACTTGGAATCGACGCCTCCGCAGACCTTGATGGCGCTACCTACTTCTGGCAGGCGCTTCCCTTTACAAAAACAGAATGCATGATACTCAGATATCTTATACGCGCATATCCGTCACCGGTCAGTGCGGATCGGATACTCAAATACGCCTACAGACCGTCCCGTAGACCTGACACCGCCAACATACGTACGCATATTTCGATAATGAACAAGAAGTTTCGTACTGTGACCGGCAGATCGCTTATTGAAGCCGAGTTCGGCGAGGGATATCACATCGTAGCCCCGGCGAGCGTTGGTGCCGTATAATCATAAAGCCTCCGTGCATATACTGCAACGGAGGTTTTTGTTATGTTTGATATTTCAAGGCTGTTATTCAAGTTTATATCCCTCATTCTCGGACTTGACACCGCCGAGAACTTTCCGCCACCGCTCTCGGCGAAGGATGAGGCAGAATATTTCAGGCTGATGCGCGAGGGTGACAAGGAGGCGCGTGCAGTCATAATAGAGCATAATCTACGTCTTGTATCCCACATCATAAAGAAATACTACGCTTCCTACGGTGCGCAGGATGAGCTGTTGTCCATTGGAAGCCTTGGGCTTATAAAGGCGGTGGACTCATTCAAGAGCGAGCTTGGAACGAGATTTGCGACGTACGGCGCAAGGTGTGTGCAAAATGAGATCCTTATGTTTTTCCGGTCAAAAAAGAAGGAATCGCACGAGGTGTCGGTAAACGAAACGATAGATATAGACAAGGACGGAAATCCCCTTACCTATCTTGATATAATGAGCATTCCTGACACGATGGCTGAGGATATCGAGATGAAGGGACACATTGAAAGGATACGGACGCTGGTCGAGGAGAAGCTTGACGGACGGGAGCGCGAGATAATCGTTTTGCGCTACGGCCTATGCGGATATCAGCCACGGACACAGCGCGAGGTAGCGAAGCACCTGGGTATTTCCCGATCGTACGTATCGAGAATTGAAAAAAAGGCACTGACTACTCTGCGCGAGTCATTCGGCGGTAATATTCCCTGCTTTGACGATTGAAATTTTTTCCATACATAGGCTATCGCAAAATGCAAAAAATACCTACGGAGAAATCCAAAAATACAAAACCGAGGTTTATGTAAAAATGATGATAGCAAACAAAATCGCACTTGTGCTCTCGATCATCGGTTCGCTTAACTGGGGACTGGTCGGCCTGTTTGGTTTCGATCTTGTAGCCTTTATCACCGGCAATATGACCATACTTGCGAGAATCATATACATCCTCGTTGCAGTGGCAGGTATATGGTGTATAACCATGCTCTTCCACGGTAACGATGAGATTGCCGAGAGCAACGCGTAAAAAAGAAAAACGCTTTTCCAAAATGGAAAAGCGTTTTTTGTTTGTCGCTATTACATCGAAACGAGGAAGAAGCGAACGGTAAAGAGAATTGCGATAGCGGTTACTACAATATCCTTCTTTGAGTACTTACCGGTTACAAGTGTGATTATGGTATATGCGATTGCACCGATAGCGATACCGTTAGAGATAGAGTAAGTGAGAGGCATCATTACGAGGGCGAGGAACGAAGGAACTGCAGCGGTGATATCAGACATATCGACCTTTGCAAAGCCCTTAAGCATAAGAACACCGACGTAGATAAGTGCGGGCGCGGTTGCGCAAGCAGGAACGATAGCTGCTACGGGAGAGAGGAAGAGGCAGAGGAAGAAGCAAGCCGCGGTAACCAAAGAGGTAAGACCGGTTCTACCGCCTACAGCAACACCGGAAGCAGACTCAACGAACGTGGTACAGGTAGAGGTACCGAGAAGCGCACCGGAAACGGTAGCAACAGAGTCACATGACATGCACTTGTTAACCTCGATGGGGTCACCGTTCTCGTCAAGCATATCTGCCTGAGATGCGGTGCCGTAAAGAGTACCAATGGTATCGAACATATCTACAAGAGTAAAGGTAATAGTAAGAACGATTGCATTTACAATTGCACCAATGCCGCCTGCAAAGATGGTAAAGCCCTCAAATGCACCGAAAATACCGATAGATCCGAAGTCAACGAAGGACTGACCGATCTGTCCAAGCTCGAAGCTGGGCAACTGCCAGGTAGCAATATAATAAAGGACTGTTGCACCGGCAATTGCGATGATTACGGAGCCCTTAACGTTCTTCTTCTCAAGCACTGCGATAGCGAAAAGGCCAAGAAGAGCGATAACAACGGGAGCCATGATACACCAAGCATCAAAGCCGCTAACAACAATTTTCAATGCTTCAGGGTTGGTTAATACATCAGGATTGCCGAAATATGACGAATAAGACGCCAAAACAGCATCAGATACTGCACCGGTTGCATTGCCGGCAATGAGCTCGCCATAGCTCATACCAACAGCATCTATCATACCGTTGAAGTCAAAGAACTGAACGAAGGTATACATGTTTTCCTGAATGATACCTACATTCTTAAAGCCGATGAATGCGATGAAAAGACCGATACCTGCGGGAATTGCCTTCTTAAGACAATCCGGGAGTGCCTTTGCAATGTACTGTCTTGCACCGGTAAGGGAAAGGACGAGGAATAACACACCGGAAAGAAGGATTATACAAAGTCCCTCGCGGTATCCCGCTACAACGTCACCGCCGGCAATCTCGGGCGCGATGAATGCAACGAAGAAGAAGGAGTTAAGACCCATTCCACACGCCTGTGCAAAGGGCATTTTAGCATAAAAGGCATAAAGGAGCGTACCGATAACCGCTACGAGGATAGATGCAACGTAAACTGCATTCCAGATAGTGGAAAAGTCGCCACCGAAGTTGAAGCCAACAACCTGGTTGGGGTTGGTAACAACTATGTATGCCATCGCGAAGAAGGTAGTAAGACCGGCAACTATCTCAGTTTTGATAGTAGAGCCGCGCTCACTGATTTTGAAAAAGCGATTTAATTTCTCTTTCATTAGTTCCATCCTTTCTGACGAAATAAATACGTAATAATTATATAATAATTCATATAACAAAGTCAATTGCTTTTCTAAATTAACTGACAAAATGCAAGACATTTCATATATTGATAAGGGGGCGGGATTTCTAAAACAAAAAAAGAAAGCACATTTCCCTGCCCGCGGGCGTTTAAAATGAGTGGCGTCCGGCAAAAATAGGTATGACAGAAGAAACAAAAGGAGCGGAAAGCTTTTTTCCCGGAATTTAAAATGAACATAAAGCGCGGAGATATTTATTATGCTGATCTGAGCCCTGTTGTAGGTAGTGAGCAAGGGGGACTGAGGCCGGTGCTTATAGTCCAGAACGACGTTGGCAACAAATACAGCCCCACTGTAATCGCGGCGGCAATAACGTCTAGAATGGGTAAGGCACGTCTGCCCACGCATATCGACATTCCCGGCACGGGTGCGGGACTGAGTAAGGATAGCGTGATACTGCTCGAGCAGGTGCGGACGATAGACAAAAAGCGGTTGAAGGAAAAGATGGGACACCTTGACGAGGGCACGATGAGTCACGTTAACAACGCGATACAGGTAAGCTTCGGGCTTGGCGGAGGCGAGGAGCAGTAATATTTTGCGCTCAGGGATCATATTATCCAACAGATGTAAAAATCAAGGAGGATGAATATGAACCTGTACTACCCCGAGGGAATGCTTATCGGGACACCGCAAAATTATGAATACATCTCAAGCGAAAGAGGGCTTGAGCGCGCCTTGGAGCGTGGAGTGATACTGGAGGGAAATGCCGTTATGTGCGATCATGAGATGAATCTGCACGTATCACTCGGTGGCGGTATGCGCGGTATAATTCCACGCGCTGAGGTCGAATACACGCGCGGCGAGATCACAAAGGACATCGCTATACTCACACGTGTCGGTAAGCCGGTTTGCTTTACCGTGACCGGATTTGAGCGCGACTCATCCGGCGAGGCAGTCGCTATGCTCTCGCGCAGATGCGCGCAGGCAGAGTGTATGCATGCATATATTTCCACACTTATTCCCGGCGACGTAATACGCAGCCGAGTGACTCATATGGAGGGCTTTGGCGCGTTTGTGGATATCGGATGCGGTATCATTTCCCTTCTCTCTATCGACTCAATATCGGTATCGCGGATAACACATCCGTCCGAAAGACTAGCCGTTGGCGAATGTATTTTTACCGTGGTAAAGAGTGTTGACGAGCGCGGAAGAATATTCGTATCGTCGCGTGAGCTACTCGGAACCTGGTCTGAAAACACCGCGCTTTTCAACGAGGGTCAGACGGTGCGCGGTATTGTAAGAGGCGTTGAGGATTATGGTATATTTGTGGAGTTGACACCAAATCTTGCCGGACTTGCGGAGTTCAAGGATGGGGTGTACGAGGGTCAGACGGCGGCGGTGTACATAAAGAGCATCATACCTGAGAAAATGAAGATAAAACTGATAATAATCGATTCCTACGATGCCCAAAGGGCACATGAGCCACTTGAATACTTCATAGATACAGAGAGCTTGGAGCATATATCGTCATGGGTGTATTCCCCACCGTCGTGCAAGCGCATAATAGAAACTATATTTTAAATACCGAATATATTTCAGAGCAGTATTGCATTTTCGCACTACTGCTCTTTTTGTTGTTGACTATTCGGTGAAAATGTGCTAGAATATAAAAAAGACTTTTTTAGTGCGAGGTGCTTTATGTTTTCGCTCGGTAATGACTGGGATATGCTGCTTTGTGACGAGTTCAATTCGGACTACTATCTTAAGCTGCGCGAATTTCTCAAAACGGAATATGCAACACAAAGAATATACCCGCCGATGAATGATATATACAACGCTTTGCGCTACACCACGTATAGCGATGCGCGAGTGGTCATTCTCGGTCAGGATCCCTATCACGGCCCCGGACAGGCACACGGACTGTGCTTCTCTGTCAAGGAGGGTGTCCCCCAGCCCCCGTCCTTGAAGAACATTTTCAAGGAGCTTAAGGACGAGGTCGGAATGGAGATACCCGCAAGCGGCGAGCTTACCGGTTGGGCCAAGCAGGGTGTACTGCTCCTTAACACTACCCTGACTGTTCGTGAGGGACTGCCCCAGAGCCATAAGGGACACGGCTGGGAGATACTCACCGACAGAATAATCGAGTTTATGAACAAGAAGCAGACACCGGTCGTATTCATGCTGTGGGGAGGTAATGCACGTGCAAAGCGCACTCTTATTACCAATCCTGATCATCTTGTGCTTGAATGCGCGCATCCGAGCCCATTATCGGCATATAACGGATTTTTCGGATGCGGCCACTTTAAGCGCGCCAACGAGTTTCTTTCAAAAAACGGTCTTGTACCTATTGACTGGTCTAAAACTGTATAAAAAATCCCCGACAGGCAAATGTACTGTCGGGGATTTTATTATTCTGCTTCAAACTCTTCAATGATGGACGAAGAGCCGTAAAGAACGATATTGCCCTTACGAACAACGTAATCGAAGTTGTGACCGTATGAGCTTACAAACAGTTTTGCATCGATCTCATAGTACATATACATGCACTTTACGTATTTTTTGTCAGCCATCTGAGCATAGCACATATATCCGATCGCATCGGTATAATCGTTGCTTCCTCCGGTGAAGAAATCCTCGGTTTCGGTGATCTCTTCCTCATCACACAGGCGGTAGGTTTCCGCTCTCTCCTCAAGAATAGTGCTGATTTGCTTGAAATTATCCGCAGTTGCGGGAGTGATCTCATCCTCACCACAGGATACAACACAGAAAATGCAAGCTATCAAAAGCAGTACTGAAAGTATCTTTTTCATTTTATATCTCCATTATTTTTATTTCGTTATAAGAAAGTATCCAAGCACAATTACACCAAGTGCTATACGGTATATTCCAAAGGGAGTAAAGGTATGGCGCTTGACGAAATCGGTAAGGAACTTAATTGCCACGATGGACACGATGAATGACACGACGAGGCCGATAAGCAGCAGTCCGATTTCCGTGCCGGTAGCTGTATAGCCCTCAAGCACGAACTTAGCGACCTTAAGAAGCGATGCGCCGAGCATTACGGGAATTGCCATAAAAAACGAGAATTCCGCACTTGCTGAGCGGGATACACCGATCAGTCGGCCACCGAGAATGGTAGAGCCGGATCTCGACGTACCGGGAATGAGAGATAGCACCTGGAAGCCACCGATAAGGAGCGCATCGGTAAAGGAAAGATCCTCTACTCGCTCAACTCGTGAGGCTTTGCCCTTTTTGAAGTGCTCAACGAGGATAAACGCGATACCGTAAACGATAAGGGTTATTGCAACGGTGACAAAGTTGTAAAGGTGTTCGTCGAGAAAATCGTCGAGCAAGACACCGATCACTGCCGCCGGCAGAACACCGACGATGACCTTTGCCCAAAGAAGCCAGGTAGCACTTCGCTCGGTGGCGCTTTTCTTCGGTGAGAACGGATTGAGCTTGTGGAAGAATAAAACAGGAACGGCAGATATAGCACCAAGCTGTATCACAACTAAGAAAAGCTCCATAAACTCGGGTGAAACATCCAGTGACATAAGCTCGTCAACCAGGATCATATGCCCTGTCGAGCTCACGGGAAGCCACTCGGTAATACCCTCGACTATGCCGA
>JAZOWT010000067.1:0-6581 GCA_045659365.1 Eubacteriales bacterium
CAGGGCCACAACCTGGCGCTCTAACCAACTGAGCTAAGCTCACCATATAAAGTGGCGCGCCTTGAGGGACTCGAACCCCCGACCTACTGCTTAGAAGGCAGTTGCTCTATCCAGCTGAGCTAAAGACGCACGCTTACAACGTTTGATATTATACCAAAATAAAATCGCTTTGTCAATAGATTTTTAAAAGTTTTTTGCGTTTTTTATAAAATTACTTCAAGCAAATAAGCTTAACACCCTCGATAGCAACGATCTTGAGTGTTTCACCCACTTCATAGGTCACCGTTTCATCAACTGCGCGTGCAGACCATGACTGTCCGTTTACCATAACCTGGCCACATCCTGCCTCGCTATCGATACGCTCGAGAACAACACAGCGCATGCCAACGATAGAATCGGTCACGTCACCGTTTTTAGCGGCCTTACTTGTACCGACGATGATCGCACAAACAACGGTTACAGCAACAAGCACGAGAAGCTGAAAAATGAGATCCGCATGAAAAATATCCATGATCAGTGGAGCGAGTGCGCCCACCGTAACAGACACAAGTATATTCTTACGAGTAAGGACAGTCAAAGCCGCGAAAATCACGATCAATCCTATCCATATCCAACCGTACGTCATAATGGTAATTGTTTCTCCGTTTTTTATTATTTGCATGACCGCTATTCACTGAATTGGGCGATGCGCACCGATATTTTAACACATACGCGCGCAAATGTCAACCGATTTTATGTCAAAATGCAAATTTTGGGCCAAAGTTATGTTGACAATTCGACGAAAAAAGCGTGTTTTTATCCTTTTTTACCCCTTTGGTTTTAGTGAAAATGCCTAATTTTATTAAAAAGCATTGACAAAACAGTCAAGTTGTAGTATTATTTGTAAAGTAACTGTGGCTTGCCGCAATAAATTTAAAGGAGAATGTTATGTTCGAAACTCTGAAGAAGTACTTAGTTGAAGAGCTTCGCGTTAATGCAGACGATGTAACCATGGAGGCTGAGCTTATCGGCGACCTTGGTATCAACTCCCTTGAGCTTGCAGATCTCGTTTTGCTTTGCGAAGAAAGATTCAACGTAACAATCGATGACGAGGATCTTCACAACTTCATTACGGTTGGAGACGTAGTTCGCTACGTTGAGGCCGCACAGTAATTGAATATAAAAGGTTGTCCTTTCGAGGACAACCTTTTAAAATATCTGAGACAAAATCATATCTTTACGATAATCGCCTTTTCTTCCTCTTTTAATATATCCGCAATATTGGGATACTTATTAACGAGGTACTGCGCCTCGGTAGACGAGCCGTGGATGGCATCCGTGCTTACGAAAAGCTGTATTCTTCCCTCTTTTTTAAGGGCGCGAAGCTGCTTTGCTACTGTGGATGCAATTCCGTCACCACCATTGGCAGAGAGATCAATTTTCAAGATCTCCATTTCCTGCGCGCGTGCGCTCGCAACGAAAAACATTATTTCGGTTTCAATAGCAGAGGAAACGGTGGCGGTAGGCGTTAAGGTAACGAATTTCATATATTTAGCTCCAAACTTAAAATGAGGTTTTTGTATGACTGGACTTATATTAAAAATGTTTACTAAGAAGACGGACAATCCGAGCGATCCTGCCGTCAGAAAAAAGTACGGTACTGTGGCTAGCGGAGTTGGAATTGCAACCAACATCCTTTTGTCGGCACTAAAGCTTATTATCGGACTTATTACGGCATCGGTAGCGGTAATGGCGGATGCCTTGAATAACTTATCCGACGCCGGCGCATCTGCAATCTCGATGCTCAGCTTCAAGCTTTCCTCAAAGCCTGCCGACAGAGATCATCCCTTTGGTCATGCGAGAATTGAATACATCTCCTCGATGATCGTTTCATTTATTATTTTGTTGGTCGGTTTTGAAATGCTTTTGGACTCCGGAAAGCGAATACTCGGATTGGCTGAAGGCGAAAGCCCCGATTTTTCAACAACTGCGGTAATAATCCTCGGTGCATCTATTCTCGGTAAGCTCTGGCTTTCATTTTTCCAGCGCAGGATAGGTAAAAAAATCGGCTCTACTGTATTAATGGCGGCCTCGACTGACTCGCTGACTGACTGTATATCCACCACTGCGGTACTCATCAGCTCGATCGTGGTACGTATCACAAAGATCGAGATCATCGACTCCATCGTAGGTCTCGGTGTTTCAGTGCTTATTATAGTAGCAGGTGCACGAATTCTGAACGAAACCAAGAATTCCCTGCTTGGCGAAGCTCCCGTCCAAGACACTGTCGATCAGATTAAGGAGATCGTTGCCAAGGAGAGCGAGGTGATTGGTATTCACGACCTGCTTGTTCACAACTATGGCCCCGGAAAATTCATTGCATCATTCCATGCAGAGGTTGACGGATCGCACGACATTTTCATGCTTCACGATTCTATCGACAACCTTGAAAAGAAAATCGGTGAAAAGCTGAACATACAGTGCACTATTCATCTTGATCCTATTGTAACCGACGATGAGCGCACCACACACCTTAAGGAGATTGCCACTGCGGCAGTTAAAACCGTATGCGAAAATGCCGGTCTTCACGATTTCAGAGTGGTTATAGGACATACCCATACAAATCTGATTTTTGACGTTGAATTACCATTTGAGGTCAAGGAAAGCACGCAGATCATCGCAAAAAGAATCGAGGAAGAGGTGCAAAAGGTCAAACCCGATTGCTACTGTGTAATCACAGTGGACCGTTGCTGATTCACTTCTTGCTTTTATCTGTATTAACATCAGGCGCGTTGTAGATACCAAGATCGGTGTCTATTATCGCGCCTTTTATAATAGAACCACTTCCGTATTTCTGCCGTATTTTATCTACGGCATTTTCTTTTTTTCTTCTTTTATCTCTAGATGCATCAACCTCAGAATCAAACATTGATATCTGCGGTGCATAGCTATCATCCTTTATAAGATTTGCGGCGGTGACGGTAAGCATACGTATCGGCTTTCCGGGACTCCACTCATCCTTCAAAATGCTGAATGCGGTATTTGCAATATCCTCACTGATATCAGACGGTGGTGACTGCTGACGCTGGCGCTGTATAGATCTCAGATATTCGTCCTTGACCGTTATCTGCACAGTACAGCACTTCAAGCCCCTTGCTCGAAGCTTTGTTCCGATCTCGTCCGAAAGATAGCTTATTCCAAGTCGGCACTCGTCATATCCGACCAGGTCATGGCGGAAGGTAAGACCGTTGCTTATGCTCTTGGCATCGTCGTTTGAGTGCCCCTCAACCGGACTGTCATCAAGTCCTGAGGCATACTTATGGAGCATTTCACCCGCCTTGCCAAGCTTTCTGACAAGAATATCCGGACTGAAACGAGCAAGATCACCGATGGTTCTGATTCCCATTGCAGTAAGTGTAGAGGATGTTCTCGCACCAACGTAAAGTAAGGACGATACAGGAAGCGGATACACTATCCGCTCCATATTGCTTTTGTCAATGACGGTTATCGCATCCGGCTTTTTATAGTCACTGCCTAGCTTTGCGAACACCTTATTAAACGATACACCGACGGAAATGGTAATGCCAAGCTCGTTTTTTATATCTCTGGAGATTTGCTCAGCGATCTCATAGCCGTTACCGAAAAGCTTTTGACTCGAGGTTACGTCGAGCCAGCTCTCATCAATACCAAACGGCTCGATCATATCGGTGTAGCGGGCATATATTGCGTTGGCGCGCCTAGAAAAATCGGCATATGCCTCGTAATGAGGCTCAGCCACAACAAGATCGGGGCATTTTTTTCTCGCAGACCATACTGTTTCTGCGGTTTTGATGCCGTATTTCTTGGCAAGCTCGTTCTTGGCAAGGACTATTCCGTGTCTGTCACGCTCGCTACCGCATACCGCCATCGGTACACCCTTATATGCGGGGTTAAGAGCGGTTTCCACTGATGCGAAGAAGCTGTTGCAATCACAGTGCAATATAACGCGGTCGCTCATATTTCCCCCTTTTTTGACTATTTCGATGCTTTAAGCGTGAACCAGAATGTCGTACCTGTGTCCTCTGCGGACTCAACACCGATCCTTTCGTCATGTGCATCTATTATGGTTTTACATATATACAGGCCGAGGCCAACACCGTTCTTATCAAGTCCGCGGCTTGAGTCGGTCTTGTAGAAGCGCTCGAATACCATTCCCAGATCTTCCTTGGAGATAGACTGTCCCTCATCAAAGACAGATACCTTTACGTGTTTGGAGTCGGTAGGCGCTATCGTTATTCTGAATTTTCCCCCTACGGAGGCAAATTTAATTGCATTGTGACAAAGGTTGTAAAGAACCTGGTGAACCGCATCCTTATCTGCATGAACGAGAATCTCATCATCAGGTGCATCAAACTCAACGTCGAGGTTCTTTTCCTCTATTTTCTGCTCGAAGGATATAAGAATTATTCTTGCCACCTCTGCGATATCAAAATCGGTAAACTCCATTTTTCTATCGCCCGATTCAAGCCTTGATACGTCAAGAAGCTGTGATACAAGTCTTGAAAGCCTGTGCACCTCGGTAGATATCGTTTGCAAGTAATATTCCTGTTTTTCGGGCGGAATGGCGCCCGACATAATGCCGTCGATAAATCCGGCAATCGTAGTCATAGGCGTGCGCAGATCGTGAGAAACGCTTGCAAGAAATGAGCTACGCATCTTTTCAAGCTTCTCAAGTGAGTCTGCCATGTTGTTGAACGCGGTTGAAAGCTCGGCAACCTCGTCGTTTCCGTAAACAGGAACTCGGGTTGAGAAATCACCCTTTCCGAACTTTTTTGCAGCTGTTGTCATATTGCGAAGCGGATGAATTATTCTCTCGGTAATGAAATACACCGCTATAACGGCAGCCACCATTACCCAAGCAGAGGTCGTTATCACCGCTTTACGGGTCGTGCTGATGAAGTTGTCCTCTCGGACGGTGGAATAGAGGGATATTACATAGCCGCGCAGCACACCATCGGTAATGATATCGTCACGGCAAACTATTGAGTTTTCGGTCAGGTATTCGTTAAGTGTACCCTCGTGAAAATATGCTTCACCGTCATCAACCTCGCTCTTTTCAAAAAGATCGACGTCAACAGCTCCCAAATTACCGTGCGTTACAGGGCGTCTGAATCCGTCAACCTCATCCGGCATGGCATCTACGGACGAAAGAATGACACGTCCGTCAGCGGTAACAAGAAGGATATCCAGACTAGATTCTTTATTTATAAGCGGAGTTACGATATCTGAAACAACCTTAAGCGCACCCGGGGCCTCAAGTTGCTCTACGCCGTTATTTTCTATAAACGAAGCAACTATCCCTGCTGTGGAAACCAGCTCGCGCTCTCTTTCGTCAGTAAAATACGCCTTGATCATCGTGGTGACGATGCCGGAAAGTATCAGAAAGCTGATCAGAATTATGAGTATAAAGGTCAGCAAATATTTCACAAACGTGCTTTTTAACATCGTCCCACTCCTTTCTTGGTCTTACATATCATTATACAATATTTTAACACATGATGTCAAATATTTTTTCGTATTTTGATTGACTAAATGTAAATTTTATGATAAAATAAACGGTGGCAACGAAATATAACTTTATTTGGAGAATTTTAAAACATGATCGTATCTAGATTTGCACCCAGCCCCACAGGCTATATGCACATAGGAAACCTCAGAACTGCACTTTATTCTTACCTCATCACCAAGCACGAGGGCGGTAAGTTCATCCTCCGTATAGAGGACACCGACCGTGAGCGCTTGGTAGAGGGAGCAACCGATATAATCAAGCGCACCCTTGCTATCACCGGACTTAATTACGACGAGGGTCCCGATGTTGGAGTCGACCACGGTCCTTACGTTCAGAGCGAGCGCAAGGAAATATACATGGAATACGCAAAGAAGCTTGTAGATCTTGGATATGCATACTACTGCTTCTGCACCAAGGAAAGACTTGAGAAGCTCCACGAGGAGGACGCGACCGGTGGTTATGACCGTCATTGCCGCAACCTTTCCAAGGAAGAGGTAGAGAAAAACCTGGCTGCGGGTCTGCCCTATGTAATCAGACAGAAGATGCCCACCGAGGGTGTTACCTCCTATATCGACTCTGTTTTTGGCGAGATTTCGATGAACAACGAGGAGCTCCAGGACCAGATTCTTATCAAGGCGTACGGCTTCCCTACCTACTACTTCTGCCACGTAATCGACGACCACTTTATGCGTGTCACCCACGTTGTAAGAGGCTCGGAGTATCTTACCTCCACCCCCAAATATGTGCTTCTGTATGATGCATACGGCTGGGAAAGACCTACCTATGTCCACCTTCCCCTCCTGATGGGTAAAAATGCGGACGGCTCTGTTTCCAAGCTCTCCAAGCGCCACGGCGCCGTTTCCTTCCAGGACCTTCTTGATGACGGCTATCTGCCCGAGGCTATTCTCAACTACATTGCCCTGCTCGGCTGGTGTCCCAAGGAAAGCGAAAATGAGTTCTTTACGCTTTCTGAGCTTGAGGAGCTCTTCACGATCGATGCTGTCAGCAAGTCTCCCTCGGTCTTCGACTACGAAAAGCTCCTTTGGTTCAACGG
>JAZOWT010000068.1:0-5187 GCA_045659365.1 Eubacteriales bacterium
CCTGCGAGAGAATCTGGAACAAGGTAAACGAGTGCCTTGCAAAGCCTGAGTTCAGCGCACAGAACCTTATCAAGCGCTCTAACGTTGAGATCATCTGCACCACCGACGATCCCATCGACACCCTCGAATATCACGCGGCTCTCAAGGATTTCTCCACCAAGATCCTTCCCACCTTCCGTCCTGACAAGGCTGTTGAGATCGGCAAGGAGACCTTCTTGCCGTATATCAATGCAGTTGGCATCACCTCCTACGAGCAGCTCGAGTCTTGGATCGTAGAGCGTATCAACTACTTTGATTCCTTCGGCTGCCGTCTTTCCGACCACGCGCTCGAGTACGTTCCCTTCGCTATCGGTGATGCAAAGGCAGCATTCGACAAGAAGCTTGCAGGCGAGGAGCTTACCGAGTGTGAGATCGACGCGTTCAAGACCGCGATCCTTAAGGTTTGCGCAAAGGAATACACCCGTCTTGGCTGGACCATGCAGCTTCATATCGGTGCGCTTCGTAACAACAACAGAAAAATGTACGAGAAGCTTGGCGCGGATACCGGCTTTGACTCCATAAACGACCTTTGCATAGCTGAGAAGCTTTCTGCATTCATGAACAACCTTGAGTATGACGACTGCCTTCCCAAGACCATTCTTTACACCCTCAATCCCAAGGACAACTACGTTCTCGGCACCATGCTCGGCAACTTCCAGAAGGCGCCCACCGCAGGTAAGATCCAGTTCGGATCCGGCTGGTGGTTCAACGATCAGCGTGACGGAATGGTTGCACAGATGACAGCGCTCGGCAACCTCGGTATGCTTTCCCGCTTTGTCGGTATGCTTACCGACAGCCGTAGCTTTGTTTCCTACCCCAGACACGAGTATTTCAGACGCATTATGTGTAACATTATCGGCACATGGGTAGAGGACGGTGAGTATCCCGAGGATTATGACCGTCTTTACGAGATAGTTCGCGCTATCGCGTACAACAATGCAAAGAACTACTTCAACTTCTAAACAAAAAAAGAGGAAAACCGTAGGTTTTAAAACCTGGCTTCCTCAAATTAAAAATTAATATCAGAGAGGTACTGTGTTTTTTTTTGCACAATACCTCTCGTTTTTTTATTCGGTTATACCTAAATGCGACAGCTCAACTATTTTTTGATAACGTTGCCGCTCACCCCGTCAAATACGTATACCGATCCATAAGGGATCGAGAAGCGGTATTCGGTGTCCATCTTAGGTGCCTCTCTGGGATCTACCTTGAGGATCGCCTTGTCGCTTCCGATATCAACGTAAACGTTGGTGTTATCGCCAAGAAGCTCGGTGAGCTCTACCGAGGAGTCGAATACATATGCATTATCGCACTCGCCACCGACGATCGCCTCAGGACGAAAGCCGAACACAACTTCCTTGCCCTCGTTTTCTGCAAGTGCCTCAGCATTCATGACCTTGGAAAGGTCGATCTCGTTATCTCCGATCTTCGCCTTAGAATCTTTGATTGCAGTTTTGATGAGGTTCATCGGTGGCTCACCGATAAATCCGGCAACAAAGGTATTGGTAGGATTGAAATACAGGTCGTAGGGAGTACCGATCTGCTGAACGTATCCGTCCTTCATAACTACGATACGGTCGGCCATGGTCATAGCCTCGGTCTGGTCGTGGGTTACGTAGATGGTGGTCGCACCGACCTTGCGGTGGATATCGGTGATCTCGGAGCGCATGGTAACTCTCTGCTTTGCATCAAGGTTGGAGAGCGGCTCGTCCATAAGGAAGATACCAACCTTTCTGATAATCGCGCGTCCAACCGCAACACGCTGACGCTGACCGCCCGAAAGAGCTCTCGGTTTTCTTTCAAGATAGTCAGTAAGGCCGAGTATTCTGGCAATATCTTTTACCTTCTGATCGATGACGTCATCGTCAACTCCCTGAAGGGTGAGACCAAAGGCAAGGTTATCGTATACCGAAAGGTGGGGATAAAGCGCATAGCTCTGGAATACCATCGCGATCTCTCGCTCACGGGGGCCCATTTCGTTTGCGCGCTTTCCGTTTATCAAAAACTCACCCTTGCTTATGTTCTCAAGTCCGGCAATCATTCTGAGAGTGGTGGACTTACCGCAGCCCGACGGTCCGACAAAGACGATAAACTCGCCCTGCTCTATCTCAAGATTGAAGTCGTGAACCGCATGAAAGCCGTTCGGGTATATTTTGTTGATATCCTTTAAAGTGAGGTATGCCATAAGGTGACTCCTTGCCTATAATTGGTTTAGGTCTTTATATTTGTTCTATTTCTTCAAGTGTTGCTTTTATATGGTTGATCGCGTATGGGATGTCCTCACCCATCGTGCCCTCGAGAACGAGGATCGCATCAGGGTTGTAGCGGTGGATCTCCGAGAGGATGCGCTTAAAATCAAGCACGCCCTTACCCACTCCGCACTGTGAGATCCTGCCGTCATTTACGACAAAGTCCTTGACGTGGTAGAGGAGAATGTCAGATCCGAAAAGCTCGTGGCCTCTATCAAGGATGTCGTACGCGCTTTTGTAATTCTCGTCAGAGATGTAGTTGTAGAGGTCGAATATTACCTTGACGTTATCGCGATCGATCTCGCGTATAACCTCAGCAAGAACGTCGGGTGTCGAGCAAACGTGACAGTACGCGCCCTCAATTCCCACACACGTACCATGCTTTTTGCCGACATCGGCAAGTCTTTGGAAAATCTCCGCTACCGACCTTCTCGCCTCCGGGTTCGCGTTATCGGGATGAAATCCCCACGGCTCACCCATGTAAGATCCGGTCTCGGAGCCTACGAAGCTCGCACCGAGCGCCTTGGCATATAAGAGATATTCGCCGAAGATTTTTTCGCCAAGCTCCGCCTTTTCGGTATTCGGATGAACAGGGTTGAAGTACGCACCGACAAGCGCAACTTCCTTGCCCGCGTTACGGATAGCCGCACCGATCCTCTCAGCACGCGCCCCATCAAGTCCGCCCTCGGCATAAGGAACACCGTCGATGGACTTATAAACTACAAGCTGAACACCGTCAAGACCAAGCTCGATAAGCTTATTAACAATATTTTCTTCGCCCGTGACACCGAGGTCATGGGCACGTATCATAATTTTCATATGCCTTCTCTTTCTCCGAGTATTTCCGTATAGCAAAGAACGAAGGGAGCAACACCCTTTGCATCGTTCTCAACAACAGGCTCGGAAATGTAGTATTCGTACGAACCGTCGCGGCGGGTATTAGTCTCGGGGCCGAGGCCGGCAACCAGACAAATGCCACCAAGATTCAGATTTCCCTCGGAATCAAAGCCGAGGTATTTTTTGCAAATTCCGTCAAACGTTCCTCTACCCAGATTGGCAAAGCTCTTGTCAAGGACACCTATCCTTGCGCCCTTCATCATTGCATATGCAATCATGCTTGAGCCACTGGTCTCGAGGTAGTTGCCCTCCTTACTGGGAAGGTTGACGACCTGGTAATACATTTTTGTTTCGGGATCGTGATAGTGTGAGATGCTTTCCATAAGCTCGGAGAATATCTTCACAAGCTCACTGTCGGCACTCTCGCCCATTATTTCTATGATATCGACCATCGCAACGGCAAACCAGCCGATAGATCGAAGCCAGAAGTTTTTGGAAAGTCCGCTTTCGGCATCTGCCCAAAACATCGAGCGAGTACAGTCAAAGCCGTGATAGTAAAGACCGGTTTCGGGGTCCATCATATATCTTCTCACGTTTTTGATCTGTGTTACCGCATCGGTTGGGTCTATGCCGGAGTACTTTGCATATTTGACCGAAAAGACCTGCGCCATATAAATTCCGTCAAGCCATACCTGATTCGGGTAGATAAGCTTGTGCCAGAAGCTGCCAAGCTCGGTGCGAGGCTGCTCTCTGAGGTGCTTTGCATGATTTTCGATCGCGAGGCGGTACTTTTCCTTTCCCGTCCTTTCATAAAGCTCGAAAAGCACGCGCCCCTCGTTAATATCGTCGAGGTTGTACTTTGCAATATCGTAGCCGATGATCGTGCCGTCCTCGCGGACGTAGTAGTCGATAAAGGACTCGGCAAATTCAAAATACCTTTCGTTTCCGGTGATACGCGCGATTTCAAGAAATGCTGTTATCATACAGCCGTCAATGTAGTTCCAATGCGGCTTTTTTCCCTTGCGAATGCTTTCAATATTCCACATCGGCGCATCCGGGCGCGACTCGTCGATAAGGCGGTCAATATATGAATTGATCTTTTCGTACATAAAACACTCCATGCGAATGCAAGCCGCATTTCCTAGAAAACTTAAGCATTTGCGGTGCATTTTCGGTAAAACGGTGGCACCCGTGTCAAAAAACGGCAACTGTGCCGCCGCGTCGGGGCTATTTTTTAATCGAAGCTGTTATCGGAAAGCTCGAGAGCTCCAACGTGGCTTGTAATGAGAGGATCACCGATAGCGCCCTCAACACTTACGCCGCGAACGGTAAGAGACTCAACGTTGTCAAAGTACATTCCGACCTTCAAAAACTCCTCCATAAACTCGCGCATCGCAGGTCTTGCGGGCTTTGCATTTTCGGAATATGTGAAATGCACGTCCTCGACAGTGATACTCTTGATAGGTCTTTCGGGGAGTCCGTCGCAATAGCAAGCGGCCGCCTCACAGTCAAGGCACTCCATATTACGGAAGGTAAACTCACCGAGATACGGGGTTCTCTCATCGATCGGCAGGTGCTTGCGCGACCAGACGTACTCACTGTTGCGATCGGGGTCACAGCAGTTGTACCACATATTGATAACTATGGGGGTTATGACACCCTCCATACGGATGTTTTCGAAAACTACGCCGTCAATGATGGCATCCTTTCCTCTACCGCGGCGGGACTTTATACGAAGTCCGCGGTCTGTCTGCTTGAATACGCAGCGGTTTACGGTAAGGTTGGTTACACCGCCCGCCATCTCACTGCCGAGGGTGACGGCACCGTGACCGAACTGCATAAGGCAGTTGCGGATGGTGTGACGGTTTGCAGGCTGCTTGAATCTTCTGCCAATATCAATCTTTCCGGACTTGATGGCGATACAGTCGTCACCTACCGAGAAGCGGCATCCGATGATGTTAACTACGTCACACGCCTCAGGGTCAATAGCATCGGTATTCGGGCTATCCTTAGGGGCATGGATCTCTATATCGATAAGATCGACGTTTGAGGAGAAGTAGGG
>JAZOWT010000069.1:0-11899 GCA_045659365.1 Eubacteriales bacterium
TTTCTTTTTAGTATTGACTTTTGCATTATTATATTTATAATAAAGGTATATAAGACGATGTTAACACTGTTAACATACCTGTCAGAGGTGCTTATGATAAACGATAAGATGAGAGAGCTTGGCGCGAACAGATCGGTAATACGCGATCTTTTTGAATACGGTGAAAAGAGAAAAGCTGAGATTGGCGCGGAAAATGTGTTTGACTTTTCGCTTGGAAATCCAAGTGTACCTGCGCCAAATGCAGTAAATGACGAGTTTGTCAGACTTATCACTGAATGTGATCCTATCTCCCTGCACGGCTACACGTCGGCACAGGGCGATAAGGGTGTAAGAGATTCTATTGCAGAGTATATAAACCGCACCCACGGTGAGTGTGTGAACGGCGATTGCTTATATATGACTATCGGTGCTGCAGGAGCGCTTACAACTGTTTTGACAGCGCTTGTAAGCCCGGGCGAGGAGGTTGTTATACCTGCCCCGTATTTTCCGGAGTACAAGGTGTTTGTAGAAAGATGCGGCGGTGTTGTAAGGGCGGCACTGTGTGATGCTACGACCATGGAGATTGATATAGCCACTATTGAAGCAGCAATGAGCGAAAGGTGTGCGGCAATCATCATAAACTCACCTAACAATCCTACCGGAAAGGTATACTCAGAAGAGAGCATCAAGACACTTTGCGAGCTTTTGGAGAAAAAGCAAGCAGAATACGGACATCCGATATACCTTATCTCGGACGAGCCGTACAGAGAGCTTGTATACGATAACGTAAAGGTTCCCTATCTTACAAAATACTACGCTAACACGGTTGTGTGTTATTCATTTTCAAAGTCCCTCTCCCTGCCCGGTGAGAGGATAGGCTACGTGCTTGTATCCCCGAGAGCAGAGGATTTCACGTCGGTGTATCAGGCGGTATGCGGTGCGGGCCGTGCGCTCGGATTTGTATGTGCGCCCAGCCTTTTACAAAGGCTTATCCCTTCGTGCCTTGGTATGACGGCAGATATAAGCATTTATGACAGAAACCGCCGACTTCTTACAGAGGCGCTTCGGTCGTTCGGATATGAGTTTGTAAACCCTGACGGAGCATTTTATTTATTTGTAAAGTCGCCGAGCGGTGATGCAAACGAGTTTTGCGAGCGGGCAAGGGCTTATGAATTGCTGATAGTACCGAGTGGCGATTTCGGTTGCGACGGTTATGCGAGAATATCCTACTGCGTAAGAACGGAGCAGATCGAGCGCTCGCTGGGCGCGTTTGAAAAATTGGCAAGGAGCTATAATAATGGCATCACTCAATGAAGCAAGAAAGAAGATAAACGAGATAGACAAGGAAATGGCCGATCTGTTCGTCAAGCGAATGGAGGCTGTGCGCGAGGTGGCCGAGTACAAAAGAGAAAACGGTATGCCGATATTTGATGCGGCGCGCGAGGACGAGGTTATAAAGCGCAACTCCGAGCTTGTATGCGCGGATATGCGCGCCTATTACGTTGATTTCCTTAAAAATAATATGGCGGTATCGAAAAGATACCAATCGAGTCTTATTAACACACACGCGAGCGAGGACGGTGTGACAAGACTGCACGTTGCCCTGCCGGACGAAGGATATGACATAACGATCGGCAAAGGAATTCTCGGACAGGCTAATGAATATATGCGACTCGACCGAAAGGCATTTATTGTCACTGATGACGGTGTACCCTCTGAATATGCGGAGGCAGTAGCAAAAAAATGCAAGAGCGCGAGGATCTATACGGTTAAGAGCGGTGAGATCAGCAAGAGTCTCGGTGTTATGGAAGAGCTGCTCACGGCTATGATGGAGTTTGGCATAACGAGAACTGACTGCGTAGTTGCGGTTGGCGGCGGTGTTGTTGGCGATCTTGCCGGTTTTGCGGCCGCGACATACATGCGCGGAATTGATTTCTACAATATTCCGACAACGATGCTCGCACAAGTAGATTCATCAATAGGCGGAAAAACCGCAGTTAATCTTGGAAACGTTAAGAACATAGTCGGTGCTTTTTATCAGCCTAAGGCGGTGCTTATTGACACTGAGGTGCTTAAAACTCTCCCAAAAAGGCACCTGGCGGCAGGACTTGCCGAGGCGGTAAAAATGTCACTTACCTCTGATGAGGAGCTGTTCTCGTTTTTTGAAAACGAGGAGATAAGCGACAAAAACATAGAGGACGTGATTGCCGCGGCACTAGAGATAAAGCGTAGTGTCGTTGAGGCGGACGAGAAAGAAGCAGGACTTCGCAAGATACTGAACTTCGGTCACACGTTCGGTCACGGGATCGAGGCCGAGGAGGGACTTGGAGGACTTTACCACGGAGAGTGTGTGGCTCTCGGTATGCTCCCGTTCTCCTCTGACAAGGTACGCGCAAGGCTTATGCCTGTGCTTGTAAAGCTTGGTCTTCCCACCGAGTTTAATGGTGATCTTGACAATGCGATAGATTTTGTAGTACACGATAAAAAGTGCGACGGTGACACAGTATCGGCAATATTCGTTGACGAGGTTGGCTCGTTCAGAATCGAGAAGCTTACTATAGAAGAGTTCAAGAATCTTGTAAAAGAGAGATTTTAATTATGAAAAATACATACGGACACAGTGTTTCGGTGACTATATTCGGCGAGAGCCACGGTCCCGAGATCGGCGCAGTTATTGACGGACTTGCCCCCGGAATAAAGGTCAATCAAGATTATATCGCAAACTGCCTCGAATTAAGGAGACCTTTTGGCAAAATATCGACCGCTAGGTGCGAGGCGGATAATTTTAGAATAGTCAGCGGTGTATTTAACGGATATACGACCGGCACTCCTGTTACAATACTTATCCCTAACACTGATACAAGCAGCAATGACTACTCTGAGCTTGTTGATACCCCACGTCCCTCACATGCCGATTATACTGCTGCGTGCAAGTATCACGGATATCAGGACTATCGAGGAGCCGGTCATTTCTCCGGCAGAATAACCGCGGCATTGGTGGCCGGAGGTGCGCTTATAAGAGCGGCGCTTTCAGAGAACAAGGGAATAAAAATTGCTACACATATATCAAAGCTTCACGGAATTTCAGATAGGGCTATAAGCGGTGAAGAGGATATAGAAGCTCTCCAGAGTAAGCGCTTTGCCGTACTTGACGAGGTAGCAGAGGCTAAGATGATCAAGTGCATCGAGGACGCGGCAAATAACGGAGACAGTGTTGGCGGTGTTCTTGAAACGGTTATAACCGGAGTTCCCGCAGGAGTCGGAGAGCCCTTCTTTGACAGTATGGAGAGCGTTCTTTCACACATACTATTCTCTATCCCCGGCATTAAGGGTGTTGAGTTTGGCGCGGGATTTTCGATAGCCGATATGCTTGGCAGTGAGGCAAACGACCAGCTCACTGTTGTAAACGATAAGGTTTGTACCAAAACAAACAACAACGGCGGTATTTGTGGAGGCATTACAAACGGCATGCCTATACTTTTCCGTTGTGCAGTCAGACCGACGCCCTCTATATACAAGGAGCAGTCCACCGTCAGACTTTCGGAAATGAAAGAGGAAAAGCTTACCATTAAGGGTAGACACGACCCTGCAATAATCCACAGGGCGCGCGCGGTCGTTGATGCAGTTGCGGCTATTGCCGTGGCCGACATGCTTGCCGTAAGATACGGCACCGATTACCTTTCATTAGAGGTTAAATATGAGTAAATTGTACGGTTGTATCGGTGAGAAGCTTAAGCATAGCTTTTCAAAGGAGATACACAACGCGCTTACCGATTACGATTACAAGATAATCGAGGTAGAACGCGATAAGCTTGGTGACTTTGCAAAAAGCGGCGATTTTGCGGCTATCAACGTCACAATTCCCTACAAAGAAATGATAATGCCCTACCTGTACTGCATTGACGAGCATGCAAACAGCATCGGTGCGGTAAACACGGTTGTAAACCGAGATGGCAGGCTTTACGGCTACAATACGGATTTCTACGGTATGAGTATTCTTTTATCCCATGCCGGGATATCGGTCAAAGGTAAAAAGGTAGTGATACTCGGTACGGGCGGTACGTCAAAGACGGCATTTGCCGTTTGTCAGGCCGAGGGGGCGCACGATATTGTGCGCGTAAGCCGTACAGGGCGAGAGGATGCCGTGACGTACGAGGAGATGTACGAAAGGCACACCGATGCCGACGTTATAATAAATACTACCCCTGCCGGAATGTTTCCTTGCATATTCGATAAAGCAGTAGATCTTGATAGGTTTCCCTCTCTTTCGGGTGTTGTGGATGCGGTATACAACCCGCTTCGCACACCGATGATACTTGATGCAAAAAAACGAGGTATCCCGGCAGAGGGCGGACTTTATATGCTCGTGGCACAGGCGGTGCGAGCCTCTGAGATCTTTATAGATACAAAATACGATGACGGCGAGTGCGAGAGAGTTTACCGCAGGATTGCCTCCGAAAAGGAAAACATAGTGCTTATCGGCATGCCCGCATCCGGCAAGAGCACCGTTGCCAAGATACTTGCATCGGCGCTTGGGCGTACTGCCATAGACACCGACAAGCTTATCGTCGAGAGAGCCGGAAAGGATATCCCGACGATATTCAGTGAGGACGGAGAGGCGACATTCCGCGAGCTTGAGGCCGAGGTCATTCGCGAGGCGGCAAAGAAAACCGGAGTTGTAATTGCAACGGGTGGCGGTGCGGTGCTCCGACGGGACAATGTTGACGCGCTTCGTGAAAACGGCAGGCTCTACTTTATAGACCGACCTCTTGAGAGGCTTATGCCCACCAAGGATAGACCTCTTACATCAACGCGTGAGGATATTACCCGTCGTTATGAGGAAAGATACGGCATTTACACCAATGCGGCAGACGTCATAATAAATGCCAACTGCTATCCTCGTGCGGTTGCCAAAAAAATAATTGAGGATTTTACAAAATGAAGATATACATTATAAACGGTCCGAATCTTAATATGCTCGGAATACGCGAGCCGGAGCACTACGGCAAGGCTACATACACCGATCTTTGCGACATGATAAGCACTCATGCCAAAAAGCGCGGCGTTGAGGCTGTAATATATCAGTCTAACCACGAGGGCGATCTTGTGGATAAGATACAGGAGGCATACCGCGAGGGAGCCGACGGCATCGTTATCAATCCCGCGGCATACACCCACACAAGCATCGCACTGCTTGATGCAGTCAAGTCTACCTCCCTGCCCTGTGTTGAGGTGCATATCTCAAGGGTTGAGGAGCGCGAGGATTTCAGACAGGTGAGCTACATCAGGCTTGCTTGCATAAAGACCATCAGCGGTCACGGACTTGACGGATATATTGAGGGAATGGATCTTTTGATAGACGGAGTTTAAGATGAGGATTAAGATAAGCAAGGGCACGGCCTCCGGCATTATAACTGCCCCACCGTCAAAGAGCATGGCACACAGACTGCTTATTTGCGCAGCGATGTGTGACGGTGTATCGACGGTGCGCGGTATATCAAGCTGCGAGGACGTGCTGGCAACACTTGATTGCCTCGGTGCATTAGGTGTTGAATGTAAAAGAGACGGCGACGACGTTACCGTATACGGCAAGAGCCCCAAGGCGATGCGCCCGAGCGAGCCGCTTAAATGTCGCGAGAGCGGTAGCACACTGCGATTTATGATCCCTATCGCTATGCGCTCGGAGCAGACGGCAATTTTCTACGGTGCAAAAAGCCTTATGTCCAGACCGATGAGTGTTTACGAGGACCTCTGCCGTGAGCGTGCGCTTACGTATATAAGCGATGGCGAGAGCATTGTTGTAAAGGGACCACTGAACGGTGGAGATTTTACTCTTCCCGGAAACGTAAGCAGTCAGTTTATTTCGGGTCTGCTCTTCGCACTGCCGACCGCAAGTGAGGATAGCACGATACGAATTCTGCCCCCCATAGAAAGCCGTTCATACATTGATCTTACGATCGATGCACTGAGTATATTTGGTGTAAATGCGGAATGGCAGGACGATCACACGATATTTATACGTGGAAATCAGAGATACAGCCCTACCGAGGTATCGGTTGAGGGCGACTACTCCGGTGCGGCTTTTCCTGAGGCGCTCACACTTTTTGGCGGTAAGGTAACCGTAAACGGCCTGCGTCCTGACAGTATACAGGGAGATAGAGTTTACAAGAAGTATTATGACATGCTTGTGCGCGGTGTCCCTACGATACACATTGGTGATTGCCCAGATCTCGGCCCTGTGCTTTTTGCGGTAGCGGCGGCTAAAAACGGCGGTGTATTTACCGGTACTCGCCGACTTAAGATAAAGGAAAGCGACAGAGCGGCGGCAATGGCCGAGGAGCTGAAGAAGTTCGGCACATCGGTGAGTGTATACGACGACACTGTTGTTATATATCCCGCAGAGTTTCATGCTCCGTGTGATGAGCTTTGCGCTCACAACGATCACAGGATAGTTATGGCGCTTTCGATACTATTAACTCTCACAGGCGGAGTTATCGACGGCGCAGAGGCGGTAAGCAAGAGCTATCCCGGTTTCTTCGAAAATCTCATCACACTTGGAATCGAGGTAACTGAGATATGAAGTTAAACAAGGACACTAAAATTCTGATAATCGGACTCGGAGTTATCGGAGGTGGTTATGCCACTGCCCTTTCCGAAAAAGGATACAAGGTTAAGTGTATTACCAAAAATGCCGAGGACGTCAAATACGCGCTTGAGCGCCGTATGATAGCATACGGAACGACCGAGATCGATCCTCGGATCATTGCAGAAGCAGAGCTTATTATTTTCGCTCTTTATCCTACCGTGTTTATTGACTGGATCGAAAAACACGGCAACCTTATAAGGCCCGGCACTCTTATAACCGACGTTTCCGGTGTTAAGTCAAGCGTGGTTGAAAGGGTTCAGAGACTGCTTGGCGAGGGTGTAGAGTTTATCTCGGCGCACCCTATGGCAGGTAGAGAGCGAAGCGGTGTTGAGTATAGCGATCCCAGTGTATTCAAGGGTGCTAACTACATTGTAACCCCGACAAAGAAAAACACACCCGAGGCAATCGAGGTGTGCAAGGCGCTTGGTAAGGAGCTTGGATTTGCAAAGATATCGGAGCTTAGCGTTGAAGAGCACGACGAAATGATCGCGTTTCTCTCGCAGCTCACACACTGCATTGCGGTATCGCTGATGAACTGCAACGAAACACCCGAGCTTGAAAAATACACGGGCGACTCGTTCAGAGATCTGACGAGAATTGCGAAAATAAACGACAGAATGTGGGCAGAGCTGTTCCTCATGAACAAGGATGCGTTGCTTCGAGAGATGGATTCGTTTATAGCGGAGCTTAGTGAGTTCAGAGATATGATCAAAAACGGCGAGAGCGACAAAATGCGCGAGAAAATGCGCGCTTCGACCGCAAGGCGAGCGCTGTTCGACAAGCCAAAGGCATAGGAGGATTTTGAGTTATGAATATGAAGTTTTTCAGAAAGCTGCCAATTCCGAAGGAGATAAAGGAGGAGTTTCCTGTTACTCCCGAGATCACGGCGGCAAGAGATAGATCGATAGCCGAGCAAAAGAAGATACTCTCCGGTGAGTCGGACAAGTTTATGCTTGTTATAGGCCCCTGCTCTGCCGACAATGAGGACTCGGTGCTTGATTATATTTATCGCCTGCGCGGTGTACAGGAAAAGGTAAAGGACAAGATATTTATAGTTCCGAGGATCTACACAAACAAGCCGAGAACGACGGGTGACGGATACAAGGGTATGCTCCACCAGCCTGATCCCAACGCTGCGCCCGACCTACTCAAGGGAATTATAGCTATAAGAAAGATGCACATGCGCGCGGTGGCGGAGACCGGATTTGGTTGTGCGGATGAGATGCTCTACTCGGAGAATCACAGATACCTTTCCGACATTGTGGCATACGTTGCGGTAGGCGCACGCTCGGTTGAGGATCAGCAGCACAGACTTACCGCAAGCGGACTTGACGTTCCTGCCGGAATGAAAAACCCCACAAGCGGTGATATGACCGTTATGCTCAACTCTATAAGGGCGGCTCAGCACTCGCACGTGTTCTACTACCGCGGCTGGGAGGTCGAGAGCCAGGGCAACCCGTACGCGCACGCGATTTTGCGCGGATACGTGGACAAGAGTGGCAGATCGCACTCTAATTATCACTACGAGGATCTTATGGGTCTTTACGAAAGCTATATGGAATCCGGACTTTCAAACCCCGCCGTTATCATTGACACCAACCATGCAAACTCCGGCAAGAAACATCTTGAACAGCCGAGAATTGCAAAAGAGGTGCTTGAAAGCTGCGCTTATGACAAGAATATAAGAAAGCTCGTCAAGGGACTTATGATCGAAAGTTATATCGAGGACGGCGCACAGAAAATATGCGACACGCACACCTACGGAAAGTCGATCACCGACCCCTGCCTTGGCTGGGAAAAGACCGAAAAACTTATATATAATATCGCGGAGATGGTTTAAAAAGTTACACGGGTAGGCACTAAGCCTACCCGTGTTTATTTTATTGCTCTTTGTTTTTTGCAAGAATTGACAAGTAGTATACAGGAGATGCGCTCCAGCCGTGGCAAAGGCTTCCTGCATTGGCAAAGTCTACCCAACCAAGCTCTGTCTCCCAGAAGGACGTTGCGCCGTAATCAAGCATTTTCTTGTAGACGGTTTTTATATCCTCGAGGACAAAGGTTTTATACTCTTCACCGGATGCGAGAAGCGCATCATAGACAAAGGGCTTCATCGAGAGGGTGGCGGGGGTGAGACCTTCGCAGGATGCGACTTTTTCGGCAAGCTCGGGAGTGCCGAGACCTGCAAGAATGGCAAGTGCATTGCCAAGCTGACCAAAGAGGTTACCGTTTACGGATATTTTGTAAAGTCCGCGCTCGGGGACGTAAAGCTCACGGTGAATTGCCGCCTTGATGCTTTCGGTATCATATGACGTGCCTGCGACGTCGTTGTAGATATTCACGACGTAGACGTAGAGGGCGTTGAGAATGAGGTCAAAGTCCTCGACGTATGGGTCGGTTGCTTTTCTACTGAGTCTGCCGGAATTACCCTGGCTCCACTCATAGAAGTTCCAGAACGGGTATGGGAAAGAGTGGATAAGTCCGCTGTCTCCCTTATGCTTTGCAAAGGTATCGAGAATGGTGGAGATGGTGTTTTTAGTATCAGCGAGCAAGGTGGTATCGCCGGTGTACTTCACGTACTCGCAGACCTCAAGGATAAAGGCGAGGGAGAATGACGGAATCGGGAAATCCATACCTGCCGGGAAGCAGATGGAGAGGAGTCCGTCGGGGCGCAAGCCTTGATTTATAAGCAGGAGATTTGAGCGGGGGTATTCGGTCTCTTTGAATGCGTAGTAGCCGAAGAGCATTTGGTTGCGGCTGTCGAGGGCATAGAGTGCCTGCTCACGCCAGGGGCAATCCTCGTAATGCTCGTGCATACAGAGGCGCAGGGTACGAACACTGGTGTCGTAGATGCGCTGGAGGAGGTCGTCACCGAAGGTTCTTCCCTTTTCGGTCACGGGATAATAGACGTGCTGCATGCCTATGTACGCGGGGGTGATAGGCTCTTTGAAGTATACTTCGAGGTAACGGCAGGCGAGACGGCGCAAGGGACTGAACCACTTGTTTTCACCTTTCTTAGCCTTGAACTCAAAGCTAAAGTCTCTGCCGCCTACAAGACGGAGGACCTTACCGGTTTCGAGATGCTCTCCGTAGGCTATGAGAAGCTCCTGCTCGCAGGGGGAGGTGAACTCCAGATCGGGATAACCTGCGACCTCACGGCCAAGATCAACGAGGATATGGTCATCAAAATAGGTATACGTAACAGGAATTCTGCCATCGAGAACCAGATTTTTCTGCGGGCGCTTGGTGGGAGTTTGCTTATCAACGAGTACTGTGGGGAGGTAGGGGTCGGTATTTTCAACCGTGTTATCGTAGTAGAAGGAGTAACCGAGCTGACCCGTGATGATCTTGCAGTAGTTCTGCTTGAAGTTACGCTCTACCCTACCAAGAGTATCGGTGCCGCTGGCAGCAAGGACCACACCGTCCTTGGCAACCTCGAACCAAACACCGGGATTTGAACGGATATACGTCTGTGAATCGGCGCCGGGATACCACACGGTAACCGAAAGCTCGTTTTCGCCACAGAGAGCATCAACCGTAGTCTCATCGTAGAGCTTGTAGTGAGGGTAATCGGCGCATACGGAAAACAGAGCGAGCTCGCCGTTGACATATGCGGCAAAGATACCGTCGCAGGAGACCTTGAGATTTACCTTTCCGGTGGAATTGAATTTAGCTTTGAACGTGACATAGGTGTCGGGCTTGCACTCACCGTCAGTAATCCATATCCAATTAGGCTGCATTATTTTTTCTCCTTATTGTTGAACTTTGATTTTACAGTAGCATACACGTTCTTTGTCAATACGGCGAATGCGCGGAAATCTGCTCTGAAGCGAGCCTTATCGAAGATCGAGCCAAAGCCGATAGCTCCGAAAGTCATCAATAAGAACAATGGTATTGCCAACCACAAAATCGGAACATCTGAAAATGCATCAGGGCTAAAAAATCCGACGATCTTTCCGACGAATGGATAGTCTGCCGGAGGACACATCGCCCAACAGGGATTCTCACGGAGAAGAAACTCGTGAAGTGTAAGGTTTACATCATCGCCAATGATACCAAGTGTATAGGTGATGACGTCGTTTACGATCAGGATCATGAGGCAACCGTAAAAAACAAACGGCATGCGCCAACATTTACGCCAATTGATCTTATATATGCCAAGTAGCGCGGGGAGACAGGATGTGATAAGAAGAAGCGCGTGACAAGTTACGAAGCGCAACTGCTCCTCGACGGGCTCTGCCATCCAATAGGTAACGCAAAGCGACATTCCACCGGCAACAGTACCGACGTATGTGATAAAGTTTTGCCACAGCTCAGAGCCAACAAGGAATATGAACGGCGATGCCATTATAAGGAACGCGCACATATTATACGCGGTGCTTCTCGCGCCAAAGGATTCACCCCAGTACTGAGGGTAAATATATATCTTCAACATGTGCTGGAGGAGATTAAGTAGCGTTAACGAGAATATGACGATTTTTTGCACCTTTTTGCTTTTATTACGAAGCAGAAACCAAAGCCCGCCTAAAATCACAAACGGAATTATCATGTACAAAATGTGTAACGGGTGAAAAAACACTTCTTTTTCTCCTTTCGACTTTATATAAGGTTATTTTACCACAAATGGTGACAAAAATCAATGCCCTCTATGTATTTGGCAGGATTTATTTTGTTAAGAAAAGCATTTCACAACTTGGCCCACCTAATGGAGAGATGGGTTTTATCGTTAATGTCCCCCGGGCCCACTGCATACCGCTTGCGGTATAGTTGCAAAGGCGTTTTGCAAACGCGCAAATTCAGAGGCAGTTGCTCCGCGTACGTAGTACGCATTGGTAGAGCGAGGGCTCTTGATCGGTGGGGGATAGCGGTAGGAGACGCGGTGTTTTTGTGTTGCTTCGCAACGTTTTTAGCAGGGACTCGATTCTCGCGCGAACTGCCGAGTTGCTTGCAACTCTGCGGTCATTCCGCGGCTCTACCGCTCCCCTTCAAAATCTCAACAGAGATTTTGCTACTGGACCCACTGCATACCGCTTTGCGGTATATTGCGCAGGCGTTTTGCAAACGCGCAAATTCAGAGTCAGTTGCTCTGCGTACGTAGTACGCATTGGTAGAGCAAGGGCTCTTGATCGGTGGGGTGGTTTGAGTAGCTGAGGTGCTGACGGTCAGGGACTCTGAACCCGGAGTTGCGGTTAGCTTTGTTATAGGTTGTGCCTATGTCTGCCGCAACTCTTGTCATTTGCCTTTGGGCAAATGAGGGGTTCAAGTCACGAACCGTAT
>JAZOWT010000070.1:0-3181 GCA_045659365.1 Eubacteriales bacterium
TTCGTGTCCCTGATGCTTCGCATTCTTGATGAATATGAAATAGACTACGAAGACGATATAGTCAAGATAATAACACCGCTTGGTTATCACGGAACAGCGGAATATTACCGCACCCTCGGCATATCCGCACCGACCGACGAGCTTGTCAGGCAGATGAACGAATACGCCTATGACGAATATGCACGTAATATACCCGCAAAGGCAACCGTCAGCGAAACGCTTTCGGAGCTTAAAAAACAAGGTGCAAGTCTGAATGTCCTTACCGCAAGTCCGCACAAAGTGCTTGATCCGTGCTTGAAAAGACTTGGACTTTGGGATTTGTTTGATAACGTGTGGTCGTGCGATGATTTTCATACGACTAAATCCGACCCTCGTATATATCAGCAGGCAGCGGAGAGAATAGGTGTTCCTGTTGATCAAATTGTTTTCGTCGATGACAACGTGAATGCCGTTAAGACCGCCAAGCTTGCAGGTATGCGCTCATACGGCATATATGACGCCTCTTCCGAGGCCTTTATTGAAGAAATGAAGCGCACCTCCGACAAATATATTACGTCGTTTGACGAGTTGATCGAAGAATAATTTACACAAAAATAAAAACCCCCGTCTGGTATTAAACCAAACGGGGAATTTTTATTACTGAATTTCTACGGTAACGTGCTTACCGCAAGTATTCGCTGCGGCCTTCATTATCTGTCTGATAGCCTTGGCTATCTTACCGTGGCGGCCGATAACCATACCGGTATCGTCCTCTGCAACGGTAAGAACAAGCTCAACGTTATCTCCGTCAACGGTTTCTGTTACGTTAACGGCATCGGGAGTATCAACGATTGCACGCGCGATGTCTGTAAGTATCTGCTTCAGATCCATTTGCGCTCCTGTTGCCACTATGGGCTTCCTTCCGATTTAATTGACGATAATTACTTGAGGATCTCAGTCTTCTTGAGAAGAGATCTTACGGTCTCAGTGGGCTGAGCGCCGTTGTTGAGCCACTTGGTAGCCTTCTCTGCATCGATCTTGATGTCAGCGGGATTGGTGAGGGGGTTGTAGTAACCAATCTCCTCGATGAACTTACCGTCGCGGGGAGATCTCTCGTCTGCAACAACTACGCGGTAGAAGGGAGACTTCTTTGCGCCAAGTCTCTTAAGTCTGATTTTAACTGCCATTTTTCTTTTCCTCCGAAAATTTGTGTTTGTTTTTTATATTTTTTAAAAATATTACATGTTAAAGGGAAGCTTCTTGCCGAACATCTTGCGCTTACCCATGCCTGAAAATTGCTTCATCATCTTCTTCATCTGATCGAACTGACGAAGCAGCTTGTTTACGTCCTCGACCGTTGTACCCGAGCCGTTTGCAATTCTGCGTCTTCTCGAGCCGTTTATAACGTCGGGCTTGAATCTTTCCTCGGGTGTCATCGAAAGGATGATCGCCTCGATCTTTGCCATCTGCTTTTCATCAACCTGTGCGTTCTTGAGCGCACCCGCATTCATACCGGGCACCATAGAAAGCAGCTGATCGAGATTACCCATCTTCTTGAGCTGGTGCAGCTGATCAAGGAAGTCCTCGAGGGTGAAGGTCTGCTCGCGGAACTTCTTTTCAAGCTCCTTGGCATTCTTTTCGTCATAAGCCGCCTCCGCCTTCTCGATAAGGGAGAGAATATCACCCATTCCAAGAATTCTTGAGGCCATTCTATCGGGGTGGAACAGCTCGATTGCGTCAAGCTTCTCGCCTGTACCGATGAACTTGATAGGCTTGCCTGTGATATATTTGACCGAAAGGGCAGCACCGCCGCGTGTGTCACCGTCCATTTTGGTAAGCACAACACCGGTGATGTCCAAAAGATCATTGAACGACTTTGCAACGTTAACCGCGTCCTGACCTGTCATAGCATCAACTACAAGCAGTATCTCGGTCGGTCCAACCGTGCTCTTGATCTTGACGAGCTCGCCCATAAGCTCCTCGTCAATGTGCAGTCGACCTGCCGTATCGATGAACACCATATCGTGTCCGTTCTTCTTGGCATGCTCGACTCCCGCCTTTGCAATCTCAACGGGGGAGATCTTCGTTCCCATTGAGAATACGGGGATATTCACCGTTTCACCGACGATCTTGAGCTGATCAACAGCCGCAGGACGGTAAACGTCACACGCGACAAGCAAGGGGTTCTTACCCTTTGACTTGTACATTCTTGCGATCTTACCCGTGTGTGTGGTCTTACCCGCACCCTGAAGACCAACCATCATAACGATCGTCGGGGGCTTCGGACTGATCTCAAGCTTACTTGTCTCGCTACCCATCAGTTTGATGAGCTCTTCGTTTACTATCTTAACGATCTGCTGTGCAGGGAGCAGGCTTTCCAGCACCTCTGTACCAACAGCTCTTTCGGTTACTGATTTAACAAAATCCTTTACGACCTTGAAGTTTACGTCCGCCTCGAGAAGTGCAAGCTTGACCTCTCTCATGCCTTCCTTAACGTCGGCCTCGGTGAGTTTACCCTTGTTCTTGAATTTCTTAAAAGCATTTGAAATCTTTTCTGTAAGGTTCTCGAACATTTAAAACTCCCTTCCGCGATAGCGCGTACGCTATACGCCTTCTAATTTCTTGATGACCTTGTCGATCTCTCCCTTTGACTCATCGTTCAGGGTGTCGCTAACACGCTTGAGATCCTCGATAGCCTCTTCTTTAAGCGATTGCAGTCTTGCAAGCCCCAATCTTTCTTCAAGGAAGAGTATATGCTCCTCGCATTTCTTTATTATGTGTCGCACGCCTTGTCGTGAAATCCCCTCGCCGGAGGCAATCTCCGCTAAGGAAAGGTCATCCTCGTAATAAGCTCTCATGACTGCTGCCGTATGATCGTCAAACAAGTCGATGTAGAAGTCCAACAAATACGCGAGCTTCATATCCTTTGCAAACACAAAACCCGCCTCCTTTTGACATTTTTCCAAACGTTTTCTAACTGTAAAGCAAATTACTTTACAAGTATAGCAGATTTATTTCCGCTTGTCAATAGGTTTAATAAAATATTTTCAGCCCATTTGCGCAATTTCAATAAAAATTTCAACTTTTTTTGAAAAAACACTTGATTTTTTTCGTTAAATGTGATAAAATCTTATCCGTATGAAAAAAACAGGCGATCAGTTGTGAAAACGACGTACTCGGACCCTCTCAGCCGACAGCATCG
>JAZOWT010000071.1:0-14651 GCA_045659365.1 Eubacteriales bacterium
ACGGTTACGGTTATCGGTAGATGTCTCGACGATGATCGCAACGCCCGAGGGGCCGTAGCCCTCGTACACGATCTCCTCGAAGTTGATGTCACCGTTATCGGTGAACTTCTTGATGGTACGCTGAATGTTATCGTTGGGAACGTTGTTCGCCTTTGCCTTTGCGATAAGGTCGCGGAGCTTGGAGTTGTTGTTGGGGTCGGGACCGCCGGCCTTGATAGCAACAGCCATCTCCTTGCCTATCTTGGTGAATATCTTCGCCTTTGCGGCATCGGATTTTTCCTTCTTGTGCTTGATGTTATTCCATTTAGAATGTCCTGACATATTTATATACCTCTTTTGTTTTTTAACTTAAATTTTCTCGGGGGTTGCGATACAGATAAGACGGAGAGCAGTACCGAGTACGGTCTTAACCGATGCGGTAAGAGCAAGTCTTGCCTTGCGGAGTGCGGGATCGTCACAGTTTACGATCTTGCAATCGTGGTAGAAGCGGTTGAACGCGGCACACAGATCAAGCGCGTATCTGGTGATAACGCTGGGCTCGTAGTCTGCAATAGCGGCAGCAACGCGCTCGGGAAATACGGAAAGTGTCTTGGCGAGGTCAAACTCGGGCTCACCGAGATCTATTCCGGAAATGTCGGAGGTGAGTGCGTCCTCTCCTGCCTTCTCAAGGATCGAGCAGGTGCGCGCGTAGGTGTACTGCGCGTAAGGACCGGTGTTTCCGTCAAAGGAAAGCGCATCCTCCATCATAAAGTTGATATCTCTCATTCTGTTGTTGGAGAGGTAGTAGAATACCACCGCACCGACACCAACCTTTTCTGCGATCTCGCGGCACTCCTGCTCATCAGGGTGCTTTTCCTTTGCGATATCGTATACTCTCGAGATCGCCTCGGCGAAGAGATCCTTAAGAAGAATGACGTTACCGGTACGGGTTGCAAGCTTTGCACCGTTGATGCTTACTGTACCGTAAGGAACGTGAACGAGCTTGTCATACCAATCGTAGCCCATAAGCTCAACGACCTTGAACCACTGTGCAAAGTGAAGCGACTGTGCGGCACTGGTAACATAGATAGCCTTATCAAACTTATAAGTATCCCGGCGGTATACTGCAGCCGCGATATCACGGGTGGGATAGAGAGTGGAGCCGTCGCGCTTAAGGATAAGGCAAACGGGCATGTTCCACTTATCAAGGTTGACGATCGAAGCACCGTCATCAATTTCGAGAAGTCCCATATTGCGGAGCTTGTCTACCTGTGCGGGCATCTTATCGGTATAGAAGGACTCACCCTTATAGCTGTCAAACGTTATGCCGAGCTGCTTATAGGTCTTTTCATACTCCTCAAGGCTGACCGAAACGAACCAGCGCCAGAGTGCAAGATTTTCCTCATCGTTATGCTCGAGCTTCGCAAACTCTGCACGTGCGGCATCACCGAGATCAGAGTGCTTCGCCTTTGCGGCCTCCTCGGGAGAAAGACCGGCGATGCTTGCATCCTCCTCTGCCTTGATGGCATTGTTTATCTTAACGTAAAGGGCAACGAGCTCGTCTACTCCGCCCTTTTCGATCTTTTCCTTATCACCCCAAAGCTTATAAGCAACGATAAGCTTACCGAACTGGGTACCCCAGTCGCCAAGGTAGTTTATACCTACACAGTTGTAGCCAACGAACTCGTGAAGAAGCTTAAGAGAATGGCCGATAACGGTAGTGCCAAGGTGACCGATGTGAAAGGGCTTTGCAACGTTGGGAGATGAGTAGTCGAGAACCACGTTCTTGCCAACCCCCTCGTCAGATGCACCGTAGCGAGCGCCCTGTGCGATTACATCGGATACCACTCGCGCGGTAAAAGCAGCGGGAGATATGCGAAAATTGAGGTAACCGCCCATAGCGTTGATCTCTGAAAACTCATTACAGGAAACAACCTCGGAAAGAGTCTTTGCTATATCCATAGGAGAGCGGCGCAGACTCTTGGAAAGCTTAAAGCAAGGGAGCGCAAGGTCGCCCATGGTCTTATCCGGAGGATACTCCAGCATAGTGAATATTTCGTCAGCGGAAAGTAGCCCCTGACCGAATTTTTCTGCAACTGCGTCTGAAAGCAGAGCGGCTGTTTTTTTCTTCAAAATAAGCATATTTACACCTTCTTCATCAATAATCAGAGTGAATTTTTCATTTTAACGTAGTTCTTGCCGTCGGATGATCCGCGAATGAGCTTACAAGGAACGAAACGCTGCCCCTCGAACGCGTGCGCTATTGCCGACTCGACCGAGCCTGCAACGTAGAACTCGCCATCCTCCTCGAAGATCTCGACCTCAGGGATCTCCATATTCTCGTCAAGCATGCCGGAATATTCACCGACAAGATCCATATCAGCCTCATCGTCCGGATAGTTAAGGCGCTCGGGAGATACGAGAGCAAGCTTTGACGGGCGCTCGAGCCAATCGTTCATAGAAACTATGATCGCGCTCGCAACCTCATCCGGGGTGGCAACCGTGGTATCGACGATAAGATCGTAGTTTGTAAGATCCTTTATATCGACACCGTACTGAGTCATATATCTTTTCTTTTCGCTCTCACGTCTGGCGCGTGTTTCGGCAACGGTCTGTTCAAGCGTTGCGGCATGCTCACCTGTTCTGTTTGCATGCATGATTCGAAGAGCGCTGGTTTCGGGATCGGTGGAAAGGTAGACCTTAAACGTTCCCTTTGTAAAGTGCCATGCCATACGCGAATCGATAACCATAGTCTTGTCCAGGTCACTGAGTGCCTTAAGTCCGTCATCTATCTCAATATCGATTTCAGGATGAGTTTCCATATACAGGTTAAGCTCAACCACCGTCATACCGCGCTTTGCGGCGATAGAACGTACGATAGCTCCTGTGGAATAATACTCTGCCCCAAGCTCACGAATGAGAATATCGGCAACGGTGCTCTTACCACTTCCGAGATCTCCGGCCAAAGAAATCTTAACGTTCATACACAACTCCAATACGTCAATATTTGTCCATTATAAAATATTATAATATATTTTCGCGCGAGTGTCAATACGGTTTTTATGTTTTTGGATAGCTGTACAAACAAATGCTTGTCTTTTTTTTCGATTTATGTGAATAAATTCCTTTTGAATTGCAAAAATAAAGATGTACAAACCCACGAAAGGAACACGTAATGGAAAAGAAGATCAAATTTACCGATAATCCAAGCCTTGCCAAGACGATATACGGAGTAGTTATTGCAGTACTCTGCATCACCGCAATAGTGATCGGTATCGTAGCGGCAAACAACCAGCAGAACACCACCATCCCCGGCGGTGACACCGCCAACGAGGGTAATACCGACACAACACCTGATGAGGGCGATAACAATGAAGAGCCACCCAAGGAGGAACCTAAGAAGCTTTCGTTTATTTCTCCTGTTAGCGGCACAGTAATAAAAAAGCACGACCTTTCAGTACCTGTATTCTCTGTAACACTCGAGGAGTGGCGAGTACATGCCGGCATCGACATTTCATGTGACGAGGGTGTATCGGTATTTGCGGCAGAAGACGGTGTAGTAAGCGCGGTATATAACGATCCTATGCTTGGCGCGACGGTCGAGATCACTCACGACGGAGATATTGTGACCGTTTATTCAAACCTTGTAGCCTCAGAGGACTACGTTAAGGTTGGTGACCAGGTAGTAAGAGGCGGTCGGATAGGTACTGTGGGCGACACCTCGATATCCGAGCTTGCAGAGGAGCCGCACATTCACTTCAGTGTTAAGAAGGGCGGAGTCGCGACAGACCCCCTCACCGTAATTTCCGAGGAGGCAAAAAAGGCATCACTTGGTATAACCGAGTAGTCCGGCATTTTCCGACAGGTAAGCAAGCCTGTCGGATTTTTTTATTATGGCGGCAGTTGTCAGCACAACGAGAATAAACAGTATATAATCACTGGCAGTAATGAGGACCGTATCGGCAAGCAGTACACCGAGCATGGTTGATGCAAGATAACAAATCAGGTATGGTACACTGCCCATTATACCGAGATATGAAAGACAGCGCGAGCCATAGCAATACCAGCATATGACCGTAGAAAATGCAAAGGAGATGATACATACGACAACCAAAGACAAGGATAAGCCGCCTAAGGTTGCACCAATGCTTGATATGACAAGCGCCATGCCGGAGGTGTATGACGTTGGATCGGGGATGACCACAAGAATGGCGAGCGCGGTAAGGGGGCACAAAAGCACTGTATCAAAGAATACCTCACACATGCCAAGGAGCCCAGCGGAGGTGGGAGAATGATCGACGCGGGAGTGCGCAAGAGATGATGTCCCTGCCCCGGCTTCGTTTGACAGAAGCCCGCGAGAAAATCCCTCGCGAATAGCGGAGGAGGTAAAGAATCCCAAAATACCGCCGGCGGTAGCGGTGGGAGAAAAGGCACTGCGTACTATGTTTGTGATAACTCCGGGGATTCGGTACGGTGCCGAGAATACCGTAGCGAGAGCGAGAAATATGTATATCACGGTAGTTGCGGGAATTATCAGTGCGGTAAAAAAGCCTACGCGCTCCGCACCGAAAATGATTACGACAAAAACCGCAATGGAAAAAAATATTCCGGTGACGAGCGGAGGCACAGAAAAAGCGGCTACCGATGAAATGACACCCGATGACTGCAGGGCGGCGCCCATTACCAACGAAAGCAGGATACAGGCGAACGCGTATACACGCGAAAGAGGACGACCAAGGCGAGGAAAGGATAACCGGAGCACCGACATCATTCCGTCCGACGACTCGGTATACATATCAGATGCCAATGATGACTCGGCATATTTCAGTGCCGAGGCAAAGACAGATGAAACAAGCAACCAAAATACGCTTCCGGCCCCTCCTGTTGCTATGCCAACGGCAACACCGACGATATTGCCGATACCCAACGTGCCGGCAAGCGCAAGAAACAATGATGAGCGAGCCTCACGTGAGCTGAGGGCAGAAATTGTAGCCTTAAGTGTACGGAGCGGATGAAAAACAAAAAAGGCGCGAAGCCTTATAATTACAAAAAGACCTCCCGAGATTATAATCATCGGCAGTAAAGCAACAAGTGACATAAAAAACACCTCCGCACGATAATATGCGGAGGTGTTTGAAAATATTCGGTTCAAAAGCGCTAATCTGACGCGTTTTTACACAGAAGGTAGCACCCGTGTAACGTTTTACGGCGTTTCCATTATCTAAAGAACACCAGATATACAACTGCAGCAAGTGCCGCAACAAGTATACCAAGAGATATCCAGTTGAATATTTTATCGAAGAATGCCGCTCTTTTTTCATCGGTAGCATCAAGGCTTTTGTCTTCCTCTGTTTCCTTGAGCTCCTCAGGGATCTCATACTCCTCTTCTCCATCAGAGACAGGCGCAGTATCATTTGCGGCATCAAGTGAAAAGTCGTACTCGCCGGCCTTGATAGCCTTTGCTCTTCTCTTCGCACCGATAAACAGCTCGCCCACAGTGGCGATAACCAACTCGTCATCGATATTATTCTTGGCCATCTTGACGCCTATCGAATCCATCGCAGACTTGATAGCATCATATTCAACCGCGGTGGTTGAGTTGTCGAGGTCCTCGACACAGTCCTCGCAAAGATATTTTGCATTACCGTAGCCGCCTACAGTAAGTATTGCTGCGGTTTCGGAATCGACTGCTTTTTTACATATACAACAAAGCTTTTCCATTTTTACCCTTTCGTTGCCCGCGCTTATTTGCCGCGAAGCTGACTGCGAACATAGTTGAGGTATTCCTCGCGAAGAGCCTTCTGCTCCTGCTTCTCTTCCTCGGTAAGCTCGCGTGTCTTGGCAAGTCTGCCAAGCTCATTTATTCTGTCAATTTTTATCTTTTCCATTGTTCTTTGCTCCATAAAGCTTGGCAAGTCCGCCCTCTGCGGTTTCGCGATAGAGGTGAGAGAGGTCCTTACCTGTTTCGTACATAGTTTTTATAACAAGATCGAGTGAAATCTTACGTGATCCGGAAAGGAAATTCGCAAGGTTTACTGCATTTATAGCGCGCATTGCCGCTACGGCATTTCGCTCAATACAAGGGATCTGAACAAGACCGCAAATGGGATCGCAGGTGAGTCCGAGATGATGCTCAAAGGCTACCTCGGCCGCGTATTCGATCTGATCGATACCCATCTCAAAGAGTTCCGCCAGAGCAGCTGATGCCATAGAGCAGGCAGTACCGATCTCGGCCTGGCATCCACACTCTGCACCGCTGATTGATGCATTTGTTTTGGTAAGTGTACCGATAAGTCCGGCAACTGCAAGCGCCTTGAGGATAGCCTTATCGGAGAAATTATGTCTTTCCTGCATGTATTTGAGGACAGACGGCAGAACGGCACAGGCGCCACAGGTGGGGGCGGTAACAATAACACCGTTATCCGCATTTTCCTCACTTACGGCATATGCATAGGCACAAACGATACGGTTTTCACGGGTGATCGGGCTTTCATCGATATGGCGCTGATTGTAAAGGTACTGCGCCTTTCTCTCAACCTCGAGTCCACCGGGGAGTATGCCGGAGGTGGTAAGGCCGCGGTGAATAGCCGCCTTCATGGTTTCCCAAACCTCGATCAAAAACTCGTAGATCCCCTCACCCTCGCGCATCTCGATAAACTCGGAGATACGGATGCCGTGCTGCTTGCAGTACTCTGCTATTTCGGTAAAGGTGGACTCCGGATACACGTCGTCAACAAAGGAGATGTTTCTGCCCTCTATTCTGATATCGCCGCCACCGACACTCATAACGCGCATAGGTGCGCTCTTCTTACCGTCCTTGATAGCATAGATATCCATGGTGTTTTCGTGCGGGAGGTTGCGATCCACGGAGTTGAATACGATATTGACATCCTTATCTGCTGCGACAGCCTTGATGGCGACGTCGGTACCGTGTCCGCGACCGGTATCGGAGAGCGAGCCGTAAAGGACTACCTCATACGAGTCGGCATCACTGTTTTCGCTAACGAAAATCTGCATTGCCTTTACAGGACCCATTGTATGAGACGAGGAGGGGCCTGTTCCTATTTTATATATTTCTCTAATTGATTTCATTTAAATCACCATCCGGCAAGTTTTATGTATCTATATTACCACATCATAGCGGCTTGTTCAAGCGTTTTTTAATTTTTTCACAAATAAATACTGCCAAAAACAGCTTTATTGCATCGGGAATAAGGCACGGCAGTACAGTCACGGCCAAAGAGGGGAAAAATCCGGCGCCGCCAGAGTATCCTATATAGAACCAAACCGAGCCAACGACGTAAAGAGCAAGGTGCGATACCAGGCACGATGTTAGCGTGGAAACGGCAGATGTGCCGAGAATCCACGACAGCACCCAATACACAAGTGCGGCAACGAGGAAGCCCCATATAAATCCGCCGGTTGCATCAAAAAGTCGGCCGATCCCACCGCTAAAGCCGGAAAAGACCGGCAGACCAACAGCACCTAGGGCGATATAGACACCAACCGCTGCAGTGCCGCGCTTCCCTCCGAGTAATATCAGTGCAGAAAAAACGCCAAACGTTTGCAGGGTTATAGGCACGGTGCCAATCGGTATGGAAATAAACGAGGTGACTGATATGAGCGCGGCAAAAAGCGCGATGAGAGTCATATCTCTGACTATTCGGTTTTTCATAGCAATCTCCTTTCGTTTTTTCGCTTTCATAAATAGAGCCGCAATCAGGGCGACTGCGGCTCTTCATTTTTTTGTTACGTTCAGATCTTATCCTGAAGATAGTCACATACCTCGCCAACGGTGGTGAAGCGGACAAACTCGGTAAAACGATAGCCAAAGGCATCCTCGATACCCATAGCCATCATCATAAGTGCAAGAGAATCGAAGCCGAGATCCTCAACAAGTCGGGTATCACGGGTCACACCGGTGAGGTCAATGCCGGGAACTACTCTTTCAATGACTGTTTTAAGTCTTTCTACCATTTTAATTCACCTTCTTATATCTTTTTGATGTACGCGCGGCGGCGCTTATGCTGGTGCGCGGTGAAATAATTCCACTGCGCCATAACCTGAGTATTTGTTTCAAGATTGAGGTTCGACTCATAATACTCGATATCGCCACTCGCAAGAACGTTAAGCATATGATTCATAAATACGGCATTAAGTCCTGTGCTCTGGTACTCGGGCAATATTGCGATAAGTCCGAGATCAACAGAACGAGGGTGCTTAAGTGCGCGCATAAGACGGACAATAGTAGCCGGAGTCAATCTACCACCGCTCTTTTGGAATGCCTCGCCCATTGCGGGAAAGGAAAGTCCAAAGGCAACGACACGCTCATCCTTGTCACAAACAAATATCAAGTGCTCGTTTTTGAGCACAAGCATAAACTGATCAACGAGCTCGCGCTTCATATTTTCGGTAAACGGAACGGTACCGTAGAGGTGCTTGTAGCACTCATCGATACACTTAAATGCTCCGTCTGCGTACTTCTTTATGTACTTTCGCTTGGAAATGCTCGAGTCGGCAATATGCAGCCCCTGCATTTCAAGCACGCGCTCGGCAACCTTGGGCATAAGTAGGTTAGGCTTTTCGGGAGAGGTGATACGGAACTCGAGCCAGTCGATTTCCTTTACAAAGCCGTAATCCTCGACAAGGCGGGGATAATAGTCGTAATTATACTGCTCCTCAAAGGTCGCAAGGTATTCAAAGCCCTCAACCAAAAGTCCTTCTCTATCAAGATCGGAGTAGCCGAGAGGTCCGCAAATATCGGTCATTCCGTGCTCACGGCCGTAATTTTCGGCAGCCGCAAAAAGTGCTCGGGATACCTCAAAGTCATCGATAGCATCGAAACGTGTGAAGCGGACTCGCTTTTCATTATGCAGCTCGTTATACTGATGCTGAATTATTGCTTGGATACGTCCGACGATCCTGCCATCGCGCTCTGCGATAAACAGGGCCGACTCGGCAACGTCGGAATAGGCGGGGTTACCGCCAAGAAGCTTCATTTCGTCCGCATAGATAGGTGGAACGAACCAAGGAGAGTCCTTGTAAAGCTTCAAGGGAAATTCAACAAAGCGACGCATATCGCGCCTTGTTGTAACCTCTCTTACAGTAATCATAATTATTCGAGAGGCTCGTCGTCGCGGCGAAGGAATACAAGACCGTATCCTGCAAAGCAGGGACCGTTATGGCAGCCCGAAACAGGGGACATGATCACGGGGTGGTGGTTGGTCTTAATTCCGAAGCTCTCCTCGATAGACTCAAGCATGGGCATAAGAGACGTACCGGTGTGTACGTGCCAGAGCAGGTAATCCTCAGGAGATCTGTCACCGATCTTCTCCTTAAGCATTTCACAGGCTCTGGTAAGTGCCTTTTTCTTGGTTCTTACGCTTTCGATGGAGCCGAGAACACCCTCACGGTCAAAGCCGACAACGGGGCAGATACCGAGCATCTTACCCATGAATGCCTTACCGCCCTTAAGACGGCCGTTGTAAATGAGGTAGTCAAGCTCACCGTCAACACCGAAGAACTCCTGTGTCTTCATGATCCATGCGATTTCCTTAAGGATAGTTTCGGTAGGAACGCCAGCCTCTACAAGCTGAGCTGTGCGGATAGCGATGAAGCCCTCGTTAAAGGAGTTGATCTTTGTATCAACAACGGTGATCTTAAGCTTGCCCTCGAAGTCCTTTGCGATCTGCTCGATACGATTGTAGCATCCGCTAAGGTAGGAGCTGAGAGAGATAACGATAGCCTCGTCATAGCCGTTTTCAATAGCCTTTTCAAAATGGGATCTGATATCCTCGTCAAGGGGCATACCGGTCTTGGGAAGATTGTTCTTAGGATCCTCAAGAGTTTCGAGCTCGGAATAGAATTTGTCGGGATCGAGGTCATAGCCCTCACGGTAATCGTGACCGTTAAAATATACGTGAAGTCTGATTATGTCAACGTTGTACTTCTTGTACTCCTCACCTGCGTAATCGATGCATCCAGTAGAGGTGCACATAACTATTCTCTTGTTTGCCATTTTAAAATTTCCTTTCTCACAATGCATTCTGCTCTGAATTATATTTTGAATTGTTCGTTTTTATTCTATTGCTATAAGATAACTGTATACTTCCTGACCGCCCTCATAAACGATGAGCTCGTGGTCGGGATACTGCTCCTCGATCGCCTCGGTAACGCTTGCTCTCTGATCATCTTCAACTGCTGCTCCGACGAAAACGTTGATTATTTCGTAGTCGTCAAGATCGTCGATCGATGAGAGAAGACCAAGAAGCGCGTCCTCGGCAGTGTCGGCAGTAGCCTTGATCTCATGCTGGGAAAGAGCCATAAACTCGCCCTTTTTAACCGCCTTACCGTTGATGCTTGCATCGCGTACGGCATAGGTTATTTCCGCGTCGATTATTCCCTTTGCAGCGGAGGTAGCGCTCTTAATGGCTGAATCGATATTATCGGGATCGGGCGCCATAACCGAGAGTGCGGAATAGCCCTGCATCAGGGATGCCGTGGGGACTATATAGACCTCGGAGCGCTCGTACATTTCAGCCGCCTGCTTTGCCGCAAGGAATATATTTTTGTTGTTAGGAAGCACGATGATCTTATCTGCCGCGGCATCGTCAAATGCCTTGATGAACTCCTCGGCAGAGGGATTGTTTGTCTGGCCGCCGGATATTATTCCGTCAGCGCCCATTGACTTAAAGAGAGCCGCCATTCCCTCTCCGCTTGCTACGGCAAGAACGGCAATGGGAGAGCGCTTTTTCTTTTCTGTTTCGTTATGCTGGAGTGACATATTCTCGATTTTGGTAGTAAGGAATTCACCGTACTTACGCATTTCACAAAGAACCAGGCCCGGGTCAAAGGTATGAACGTGAACCTTTACAACGTCCTCGGTCTTATATGCTACTATGCTATCTCCACCGATCTTTTCGAGAAATTCAATGATAACCTTTACATCAAAGGCTTCGGGATCGACCTTTGCGGTCTGAAGCCTAAGCAGAAATTCGGTACAGTAACCGAACTCGAGCACCGAATCACGGGTAAATCCGCTTATATCTGCCGGAGCATTCCCTGCTGTATCCTCGGAGAAGGTGTAGGCATCGGAGGTCGACTCACCTGTGAGGGCAGCATACATTCCGGATGCTATACAAATATATCCTGCTCCGCCACTGTCAACGACGTCTGCCTCCTTAAGCACCGGAAGAATATCCTTGGTTCTTGCAAGAGAGCGCTTAGCCTCATCTATGTGGTCGGTAAGAAACTGCTCAACGGTTGTATCCTCGGTTACTCTGCTTGCGGCATATTCGGTTGCCTCGCGGAATACTGTAAGGACAGTACCCTCGGTCGGGTTCACAACCGAGTCGTATGACTTGGTTACACCCTTGCGGTAAGCATTTGCAAGATCGGCCGCAGTAACGGTGTCAAGGCCGGAGAGCCCCTGGTCTATGCCCGCAAATATTTGCGAGAGGATAACTCCGGAATTTCCACGTGCGCCAAGAAGTGCGCCATGCGCGAATCTAGAGCAAATCTCTGTTGCAGAGGTCGAATTGAGGGCCGATATTTCTGCCATACCGCCTTCGATCGTTTTGGTCATGTTAGTCCCTGTATCACCATCAGGCACAGGAAAAACGTTAAGATCATTTATTACTGAGGAATTAGCGCGTATGTTCTCCGCCGCTCCGATGAGCATGCGGCGCAGTGCTATTCCGTCAAGTATTGTTGTACTCATATACTTTGTCCTCAGGATTGGTAATTTATGCTAAAAGAAAAAGTAAATATGTTATATGTAAATAACAACTACCCGATATTGTATCACAAAATGTCGAAATAGTCAACATCTGCGTGCAAGATTGTGACATGTAACCAATTAAAACGACTACATTTGCAGCGATTTTGCTTTTTTACTTGACAAAATCAACATATTAAGTATAATAATATATAATATAGATACGTTTTTCGTGATTATTAACTATTTCGCCGGCGGATATTTATCCCGCTGAATCGGAGGCTTATTATGAAGATCATAATCGTAGGATGCTCAAGAGTCGGAGTAACGCTTGCCGCACAGCTCGGCAAGGAGGATAACGACGTTACCGTAATCGACCTTAGCTCTGAGAAAATCAATGAGGTAACATCTAAATACGACGTTATGGGTATTGTCGGCAACGGCGCTACACATACAACGCTTGTTGAGGCCGGACTCAACTCTGCCGATCTGCTTATAGCAGTAACCGACTCTGATGAGTTGAACCTGCTGTGCTGCATGATAGCGAAGAAGACCGGAAAGTGCCGCGTTATCGCAAGAGTTACCAGCCCCGAATACAATACGGATATATCCTATCTTAAGGACGAGCTTGGCATCGAGATGATAATCAATCCCGAGCATGCCGCCGCAGAGGAAATTGCAAGAGTATTGAACTTCCCTACTGCGCTTAAGATAGAAACCTTTGCAAAGGGACGCGTCGAGCTTATAACATTCCGCCTTGCCGAGGGATGCCCTCTTATCGGTATGCGAGTTAAGGACGTTGTATTACAGCTTAAGTGCGACGTACTTATCTGTACAGTAGAGCGCGACAACGAGGCACATATCCCCAACGGTGATTTCATCTTTGAGGAAAGGGACGTTATATCCGTTGTTTCCTCGCGCAGAAAGGCGCAGAACTTCTTCAAGAAGATCAATTACAAGATGGATGCGGTGCGCGACGTAATGATCGCGGGCGCTGACGAGGCTACACACTACCTCTGCTCTCTTCTTAAGGGCTCGGGTATTGCGATAAAGGTAATTGAGAAGGATCTTGATGCCTGCGACGCTTTGGCATCGGCATTCACCGACATTACTGTAATCAATGGCGACTGTGCCGATCAGGCACTGCTCATCGAGGAGGGCATCGCAAAGTCCGACTCGTTTGCCGCGCTTACCTCACAGGACGAAAGAAACGTGCTTATCTCCCTTTTTGCAAAGAACTTTGACTGCAAGAAGATAGTTACAAAGATCAACCGCCCTGAATACGAGGACATCATAAAGCACCTTGACCTTGACACCACAATATTCCCGAAGAATATCACAGCAGACATCATCGTACGTTACGTGCGCGCTATGAAGAATGCTATGGGAAGCAACGTTGAAACAATGTACAACGTTATTAAGGACAAGGTTGAGGCATCGGAATTCTTCGTACGTGCCGACTCCCCCATCAATAACGTGCCTATCGCACAGCTCAACTTCAAGCGCGGTGTGCTTGTAGCTGCAATACTGAGAGAAAGAACGGTCATTATCCCCCGCGGAAACGATACTATACAGCCGGGTGACTCGGTAATTATAGTTTCCTCACATAGGGCTCTGCGTGATATATCCGACGTGCTTGAGGCTAAGAAGGCATGAATTACGGAATGATCAGATACACCATCGGGTGGATATTGCTTTTTGAAGCGGCATTCCTGACAATACCGCTTATAACGGCACTGGTATACGGTGAATGGTGGCCGCTGGCATCGATAATTATAACGACTGCCATTTGTATGGGACTTGGCTGGCTTATGTCACACAAGAAGCCTGCCGACATGAAGCTTTATGCACGTGACGGCCTTGTAATAGTTTCGCTCAGCTGGATAGTGCTTTCAGCATTCGGAGCGCTTCCCTTTGTTATTTCGGGATCTATTCCCAACTATATCGATGCGCTTTTTGAGATGGCATCGGGCTTTACCACTACCGGATCGAGCATTATACCCGCGGTAGAGGATATGCCTAACTGTATGCTTATGTGGCGTTCGTTTTCAAACTGGATCGGCGGCATGGGAGTGCTTGTATTCATTATGGCATTCCTCCCTCTCGGCGGCGCACAGAACCTGCACATTATGAGAGCAGAGTCGCCCGGACCGACGGTATCCAAGCTTGTGCCCAAAATGAGAACGACAGCGCTCATACTGTACGTTATATATTTCATTCTGACCGTTATTATGTTCATCACACTCCTCTTTGACGAGGGTACGGATGCAGCAAACGGAAAGATGAGCATTTTTGAGGCGCTTAATACCGCGTTTGCTACAGCCGGTACAGGTGGATTTGGCTTCAAGAACGACAGTTTTGCAGGCTTCTCGGACTTTGTTCAAATCGTCGTAACCGTATTTATGATACTGTTCTCGATCAACTTCAGCTCGTACTACCTGCTTATAAAGGGACGCTTACGTGATGCAATCAACCTTGAGGTAAGAGTATTTATCCTTATTGTTGTAGCCGCGATAACCATTATTGCAGTTAACATTCACTATGCTCCCAGCACCAATGCTATATTCGACGTTGCCAACACTGATTATTCCGCAGACGCAGGATATAGCTGGGCGGATTCGTTCAAGCATGCCGCATTCAACGTTGCAACCGTTATCTCTACGTCGGGATTCGGAACCGAGAATTTTGTAGCATGGCCGCAGCTCTCACAGGTGCTCCTGGTGCTTCTTATGTTTATCGGTGCGTGTGCGGGCAGTACCGGTGGCGGTATGAAGGTCAGCCGCTTTACATTGATGTTCAAGGGCATCGGTCGCGACCTGCGTGCGGCTGTTCATCCTAAGGAGGTCAAGCAGATCACCGTGGATAAAAAGCCCGTGGGTCAAGCGGTCGTGCAGGCGACGTTCTCTTATTTTTCCTGCTTTATGATCGTATTTGTGGCCTCTATGCTGCTTCTTTC
>JAZOWT010000072.1:0-5590 GCA_045659365.1 Eubacteriales bacterium
CTGGCTTGACTCGGCTCAGCTTTCCGGCGTTCTCGTTGAGGGTGTCAACACCATCGCTGTCGAGCTTCATAACAACAATAGTACAAGCTCCGATATCTTCTTCGCTCTTAACAGCCTCACAGCGACCAAAAGCTCTGCGACTAGCCTTTTCTCCGACGTTTCTCTTACCGTCGGCGCTGACGAAACTCAAAGGAGCATCACTTGGTATAGCAGTGCCGCAATAGGCGGCGGAGTTTATTATACCCCCGTCTCCGAAATGAGCGACGGCGCATTTCCCACTGTGGCAGAATTTTCTCCGACGAGCGCCACAGCTGCCACTAACAAGCCCGGCTACTATTCGCATAAAGCAATCCTCACGGATCTGACTCCCGACACCGATTACGTGCTTCGCCTTCACATTGACGGTGAGTACTCCGATCTCTATTACTTCTCGACCGACGCCCTTGGTGATTTTCAGTTCACCTTTGTCGGCGATCCCCAGATCGAAAGAGCCAGCCACGGCGACTCCTGGATAGACACTCTTAACAAGATCAAGGAAAAATTCGGTACTAATCTGCTTATCAGCGCCGGTGACCAGATAACCACTCCCAACTCTGAGGAGCAGTACGGATACCTCCTTGTAGATCAGCTTACCGGCTTGACCTTTGCGCCTACTATCGGTCCTAGCCACGATAGCGAGTCGTCCGCGTTCTCCGAGCATTTTAATCTCCCCAACGTCAGCACCAAGTATGGCGTGACTCAAACCGGTGCAAACTATTGGTACACCTATAACGGCACTCTCTTCATGCATCTCAATATGGCTGATACCTCCGCCTCCACCAACGGCGAGCATAAGGCGTTTATGGAGGAGACGATTGCTGCAAATCCTGACGCAAAGTGGAAAATAGCAGTTATCCATAATGCCATCTACTCCACCGGCGACCACTCCGACCCTAATAGTCAATACTTTGAGCAACAGGCCGGTAAGCTCCGTAAGGAATTAGCTCCCATCCTCACCGAGCTCGGTATTGATATCGTCTTAAGCGGACACGATCACATCTATGTTAGAAGCCATATTATGGACGGTGATACTCCCCTCGAGTACGATACAAAAGACGGATATATCAATTCTCCTGCCGGCACTCTCCACATCGCTGCAAGCTCTTCCACGGGCAGTAAGTTCTACGAAAGCACCGTAGAGAATGGCTACTACGTCGCCGTTGAAAATGCCGAGCATCGCAAGAGCGCAATACTTTTCTCCGTCACCGATGAGTCGATCACCTTTAAATCGTACTTCCTTGACGATATGAGCGTATTTGATACTCTCACCATCTATAAGGAAGCGCACGTTCATACCCCTGAGTCTGTGGACGGAAAAGACCCTACCTGCGACAAAACGGGTATCGAACAGTATTGGAAATGTACCTCCTGCAGCGCGTTCTTTGCCGACGAGGCTTGCACCACCCCCACCACCGAAGCCGCACAGATAATCGATGCTCTCGGCCACGACTATAACGACGCTACCTGCGCTGCTCCCAAGACCTGTCAGCGCGACGGCTGTGACAAGATACTCGGCAAGCCCAAGGATCACAGCTGGCTCGAGCCCACCTGCACCGACCCCTACGTTTGCGAAAATTGCGATGCTACCGAGGGCGAGGCTCTTGGTCATAAGTATGCGAACGCTTGCGCCACCGCCTGCGAGCGCTGTAAGGATACTCGCACCCCCGGTGATCACGCAGATGAAAACAAGGATTACCTTTGTGACGTATGCTCCGCCGAGCTTGAAAAGGATAGCTCCCCGATCGGACTTATAATCGGCATATCCGCCGCCGCACTCGTTGTTATTGCCGCCGCGGCAATAGCGATTGTTTTCGTAAGAAGGAAGAAAAACAAATGACTATAAACCATAATGAGCTGAAAAATAAAATACTCGGCTGCTTCAACGGCAAAAATGCCGGCGGAGTTCTCGGCGCGCCCTTTGAGCAGCTCCCCAGAGGCACACACGACGTAAAATTCTACGTTCAGGAGAATCTTAACTGTAACCCTCCTGCCAATGATGACCTCGATCTTCAACTTGTCTGGCTCGTAGCAGCCGAAAGGTATGGCGCACAGGTAAACTCTCATGTTCTTGCCGAGCACTGGACAACCTTTATCACTCCCGATTGGGCGGAGTACGGTGCGGCAAAGCGCAACCTCTCCGCAGGCCTCCTGCCCCCTCTTTCCGGCTCGGTCGCAAACGTGTACAAAGATTCCAACGGCGCGTGGATACGTACCGAGATCTGGTCCTGCCTTGCTGCCGGTCACCCCGAAATAGCAGTTAAATATGCCATCGAGGATGCTATCGTTGACCATGCCCACGAGGGCGTATGGGCTACCGCATTTTGTGCCGCTCTTGAAAGTGCCGCATTCACAGTATCCGATGTCAGCACCCTCATCGATATTGCCACAACCTATCTTCCCGAAAACAGCGGATGCCGTGATGCGGTCCGCATAGTCAGGGAGGAATACGAAAAGGGAAGTACGTGGCAGGATTGCCGTATGGCTCTTTTCAAAAAGCATCCCAGCAGCTTCGGTATAGGCCACGTCAAGCTCGCATCCGGCCTCCCGGATGACGGCATCACCAACGTCCGCCCCGGCTACGATGCGCCCTGTAGCATTGGTATAATCACCCTCGCTCTCCTTTACGGTGACGGTGATTTTGAAAAATCCCTTTGCCTTGCTACGAACTGTGGTGAGGACACCGACTGCACCGCAGGTACCGTTGGCGCAATAATCGGTATAATCAATGGCAACGACGCGCTTCCCGAAAGATGGATGGCACCCCTCGGCGGTGTTGTAAACACCTGCTGCATCGAGCTTAACGGCGCACTTGATATCCCCAAAACCACCTCCGAGGTCACCGAAAGAATAATGCGCCTTATGCCCTCGTTCCTCAACCGCGATCAGCTTGCCGTTACCGACAGCGGCTACGTCCTTACTCCTTCGACTGATATGACGTGTCGCCCCGAGGCGGCATATACCCCCGGTGTGCTCGGTCATAATAAGGATTGCACCCTTTCTTCAAGCGCGGTAATGAGCCTTTCTCCCTATGCCGTGCGATACGAGTTCTTCAATACCGGTGTCATTCTCGACTACGGCAAAGAACCGTTCGTAAAGCAGGGCGACACCGTCAACCTCACACTTAGTCTATACGACCTTATGAAGGGGACGGTTCGCGGCCACTATGCAAATATTAAAATCTACACTGATGACGGCATCGTATTGCCCTATGGTAGTTACGTCAGCGCTCCCATTCAGACGACCTATACCACAAAAACTCACGTGACAATTCCCGTTACAGTCGAGCGTATTACCGCCCCTGTGATGAACGTTGTCCTCGATATCAGTGTTGTCGGCAGACCCACAAGCGCCCAGATAAAGGTAACTCTCCATGCGGGTGAGCACACCTGCACCGAGGCTAAAACCTAAAAAAGATTAAAAAATATTCAAAAAACCCTTTACTTTTTATAAAAAGTATGCTATAATAACCCTCGGCCTATATCTTGGTATGGCGTATGACCTTGCTCCGTTCGGGCATTGACCCTTGCGTGGCTCGTGTGTTTCACCCGCGCTATACTCGGATTTTAGGAGAATATTTATATTGAAAGGTGAAGAAAAAATGATTTCAAAGGAAACCAAGACCGCCATCATCGCTGAGTACAAGATCAACGAGAAGGACACCGGCTCGCCCGAGGTACAGATCGCTATCCTTACCGATAGAATCAACGGCCTCACCGACCACATGAAGAAGAATCCTAAGGATTTCCACTCTCAGAGAGGTCTTTCCAAGATGGTTGGCCACAGAAAGCAGCTTCTTAGCTACCTTGCAAAGAAGGATATCGAGAGATACCGTGCAGTAATTAAGAAACTCGGTCTCAGAAAGTAATTCGTTACTTCCCGAGATATTTCACTATAACGGGAACGGAGCGCATTCGTTCCCGTTTGTTGTGAAAGCCCAAAAGCGCAAAATCAGAAGTAAAAAACAAATTTTAAAAGCAGGGAAGCGTGGAAGTAGCAGTTAATTATGTGTCCGAGCAAGGTCTTCGGGGGCATACTTAAGTGCTATGTTCACCTGCCCTAAAAAGAAAAGGAGAAAAAACATGGTAGAAAATTTCAAGAAATTTGATGACTACAAGGTATTCGAGTATGAGTTTGCCGGAAGACCTCTTGTAGTTAAGACCGGCAAGATCGCAGGTCTTGCAAACGGTGCGGCACTCGTTCAGTACGGTGAGACCACCGTCCTCGCAACCGCAACCGCATCCGCCGCTCCCCGTGACGGCATCGACTTCCTCCCCCTTTCCGTTGACTATGACGAGAAGATGTACGCTGTTGGTAAGATCCCCGGCGGCTTCCTTAAGCGCGAGGGTAAGCCCTCCGAGAAGGCAGTTCTCGCAGGCCGTGTAATCGACCGTCCTGTACGTCCTCTTTTCCCCAAGGATCTTCGTAACGACATCTCTCTTCTTCTCACCATTATGTCCGTAGATCCCGATTGCTCTCCCGAGATCACCGCTATGATCGGTGCATCTATCGCTCTCTCTATCTCCGACATTCCGTGGAACGGTCCTATCGGCGGCGTGTTCATGGGTCTTGTAGACGGTAAGCCCGTTGTTAACCCCACCGCTGAGGAGCGCGCAAAGAGTGACCTTGAGCTCACCGTTGCTGCTTCTATGGAAAAGGTAGTTATGATCGAGGCTGGCGCAAACGAGGTTGCTGACGACGTTATGTACGATGCGATCATGCTTGCACACGAAGAGATCAAGAAGCTCGTTGCCTTCATCAACCAGATCGTTGCCGAGATCGGTAAGCCCAAGTTTGCTTACACCTCCGGTGACCTTGATCACGATATGTTCGACGAGATCTTCGCATACTGCGAAAAGGCAGTTATGGAAGCTCTTGACACCGACGATAAGAACGTTCGCGATGCAAAGATGCAGCCCATCATGGATGATATCGTTGCTACCTTCGAGGAGAAGTACGAGGATATCAAGACCATTCTTCCCGAGCTCATCTACAAGATACAGAAGAAGATCGTTCGTCGCTGGCTCCTTGTTGACAAGAAGCGTGTTGACGGCCGTAGAATGGATGAGATCCGTCCTCTCGCAGCAGAGGTTGGCGTAATTCCGAGAGTTCACGGCTCCGGTCTTTTCACCCGTGGTCAGACTCAGGTTCTTACCATCGCAACCCTTGGCACTCTCTCCGAGGCTCAGAAGCTTGAGGGCCTTGATGACGAGACCACCAAGAGATACATGCACCACTACAACATGCCCGGCTACTCTACCGGTGAGGCAAAGGCTCTTCGTAGCCCCGGCCGTCGTGAGATCGGTCACGGCGCACTTGCTGAGCGTTCTCTTGTTCCTGTTCTCCCCTCTGAGGAGGAGTTCCCCTACGCAATCCGCCTTGTTTCCGAGGTTGTAAGCTCTAACGGTTCTACCTCCCAGGGCTCCGTATGCGGTTCCACCCTTGCACTTATGGATGCAGGTGTTCCGATCAAGGCTCCTGTTGCAGGTATCTCCTGCGGTCTTATCACTGCAGAGGACGGCTCTTGGGATACCATGATCGACATCCAGGGTCT
>JAZOWT010000073.1:0-3816 GCA_045659365.1 Eubacteriales bacterium
ATGTGGGACTATCTGGCCGTATTAAAGGCGATAAGACCGCACATCAGCTACTTTCCTGCATGGAAGCCCAACCTTGAAAGCAGCTTTTATCCGTTTATGCGCATCCTGGGTGCGATGCCGATACCGGAGGATGATATTCATTCGATGGCGGTGTTCAAGCGCGCAATGGATGAGGTTGTTGAGAGTGGAAGATGGTTGCACGTCTTTCCCGAGGGATCGCTTTGGTATTTCTACCCGGATATACGCCCACTGAAGCCGGCGGTGTTCAACTATGCCGTAAGGTATAGCAAGCCGTTGATTCCGATCTCCATGTCATTCCGCCCGCGAAGGGGAATAAACAGACTGTTTGGAAAGGGGCCGTGTGTCGATCTGCATATCGGTGAGCCTCTTTATTCGAGCAAGGCGATGAGCTACCGTGCGGCAGTCGAGGATCTTCGTGCGCGCACCTATCACGTAATGCAGGTGATGAACGGAATAAACCCGGGCGATCCAACCTATAACACTGATCAACGCATCGATAACTACAAAAAAACTATATAAAAGAAAAAAGCGCACCTCTTTAGTTTGCTTTAAAAAAGGAGATACGTTATGAGAAAAAAGATTAAAATAACCGCCATTCTGCTTATTGTCGCTTTCTTTGTAAGCGTAATAGCGCAGTTCGGCTACAATATGCTTTTTGTCAAGCCGGTAGTGAATGAAACGACCAAGGGCGGTGACGGTAAGCTTACCGAAATGCTTTATCAGTCAGAGCTTCTTGAGGACTCATATTTTGAGGACGTCGCGCTCATCTCCGAGAATCTTGAGGGCGCGATAGAGCGCATCGATATAAGAGAGGACTGCGCAGACTTTACCGCCTGCGGCCTTATAAGATTTTATATTGAAAACGAGCATCGCCTTGCCGATGAAAACAAGGCCGAAATAAAGAAGTGTCTTACCGGCTTTAAATACTGGATGGATCAGTATGACGGCAGAGCGGACAGTATGTGTCACTGGAGTGAAAACCATCAGATCCTTTTTGCCACCACCGAGTATCTTGCCGGATGCGAATGGCCGGATGCGACCTTTGCCGACGGAAAGAGCGGTGAGGAGCACGTGTCAATGGCGAAGGAGAGGATCGAGGCCTGGATGTCCCAGAGATATTATTACGGCTTCAATGAGTACTATTCCAACAACTACTATCCCGAGGATATAGCACCTATGGCAAACTTCATTCAGTTCGCAAGGGCTGAGGATTCCGGTATGGTTTCGCACATGACGATGATCATGGATATCATCTGGATAGACATCGCAACACAGTCGTATAAATACACCGACGAGAGCGGAAAAACGCAGTACGCGTTCGTGTCTGCGAGCGGTAGAATGTACATGGATAACAAGTCAAGCGACGACACGGGTAATAGGTTGCGCCCTTATATAGACCTTGTGCTCGGAAATGGTGAGGACTACAAAACCAACAGCAACCGATTCTTCGTTTGCTTCAGAAGAATGTACGAGGCAAGGGTTAACGGCGAGCCATTGTATGAGCTTCCCGAGGTTATCAAGGAGATATTCAACGATTCCGCATCAAAGCAGATCGTCAAGTCCTCAAACGGCATAACTATTACCGAGCTTAAAGAGGACGGATTTATCGGTCAGGACGTTGATCAGATAATGATGCAGATGGGTATGGAGGCCTTTTCAAACAAGGAGGTCATCGACAACTCGATCACCTATCTTCGCAGAAACAAGCTCTTCAAAAACGAGTTTCTGAACGATTTCAAGCTCGTAAACATCTGGCCCTTGACTCTTACCAAGACACTCGGCGGACTCTCAGGTCTTCTTGATCCGTCTACCAACGGAAAGGCTATCCAGAGAGCCAACGTATATACATACCAGACACCCTATTATTCGATGAGCACCGCGCAGGAGCATTTTGCCGGTGACTATGCCGATCAGCATCAGATCAACGTCAGCACCCTGGCTTCAGACCTTTCGGTATATACCGCACAGCCTAAGCGCAACAGCACACGCGGTCAGTACTGGGAGGGCTACGGCAGACTTCCTTACTCCGTCCAGGACGAGAACGTAAACATATCGATCTACACCATTCCCGACAAAAAAGGAATGCTTGAGCCCCACATAGTTGAATACACTCACGCGTACTTCCCGGTAGGCCTTTTTGATGAGGTAAATACCGATCATCTTGATCAGGGATACATCTTCGGATGCAAGGGAAATACGTATATAATGTTACACGCCCTAGCGGATGGAGAGGGAAAGCTTGTATTTAAGAACGATATGCCCGGCGTCAGTGCAGAACAGATCGAAAGCGACCTTGACAAGATCAAGGATAGCGTAAGAAAGCTTATTGAGGCAAGCGAGGATCAGAGATACGACCTCATTTTTGAGGGCGGTGATACACATGCATGGATCACCGAGCTTGGATGCGTTGCCGATAACGGCTCGTTCGAGTCATTTATCGCGGACATGCTTGACAACGAGTATTCCTTTGACGGCGCGACTGTGACCTACACCACCGGTAATAAGAGCTTTGACGTTAAATACGACGAGCACTTCAAGATTAACGGCGAGACAGTGGACACCAATTATGAAAGATACGAGAATGATTACGTTGTCAACGGTGTAGTAGAAAGAAAGGCAGAGGAGATCGAGCTTTCGTTCAACGGCAAGACCCTGCTTCTTAACTACAAAGAGGGAATAAGAGAGTACTGATATGAAATTCGGAGTTCAGACGTTCACGGTACGAAAGGCGCAGAAGAAAGGGATCCGACGCGCCTATATGCCCCTCATAGGCCTCGGCATCAAGAGCTTCGAGGTTGCAAGGATCGACTTCGGTGAAAAGAATGCAAGGGAGCTTGCTTCCCTTGTCTCGGAGCATGGAATCGAGGTCACATCTATTCAGGTAAAACCTAAGTATGTATTCAAATATCCGCAACGTATCATGGAATTTTGTGCCATAACCGGCTGTAAAAACGTTGTTATATCAATGCTTCCGTTTGAGTGTATACTTGGTAGCGAGGGTAAATTCTATGCCTTTGCAGACACTCTTGATGCGGCATATGATATGTATGCCAAGGCGGGAATAACTCTTGCTTATCATCACCATAACTGGGAGTATATAAGGCTCTCGAATGGCAAAAGCCGAATGGAGGAGCTGCTTGCACGTACAAGCAGGATAAAATTCGTACACGACACATATTGGACTGCGAGATGCGGTATCGATCCGGCGGTGCAGATAAAGGAGTTTGCAGACAGGCTTCTCGGTGTTCATCTGCGCGACCTTACCTTTGATAAAAAGGGCATTGACGTCGTGAGCCGTGACGGAGTGATAGGAGAGGGAGTTATAGACTTCCCCTGTGTGCTTGAGGCTGCAGAGTCGGTAGGATGCAGCTATTACGTGATCGAACAGAAGACGGACGATCCCTACCGTGATATTGAAAAAAGCTTTATATACCTCGAGGCGATAAGATCTCGTATCAAGGATAAGGAGTAATGCTTATGAAAAAAGATTCATTAAAGCCCCTTGGCAGGGGTGAACGTACGTTTTTCGCTCTTGCCGATTTTTACGGCGGCGGCGGACAGGCACTGATCGGTGTTATATATCCCCTCTATTTTCTTGTGGATATCATCGGCCTTGCGCCGTATCTTGCCGGACTTGTAGTTCTTATTTCTGAAATATGGGATGCTATAAGCGACCCTATTATGGGTGTTATTTGCGATAACACAAGAACCCGCATGGGACGTCGCCGTCCTTATATTCTCGTCGGTGGAGTTCTTCTTATTGCGGCATTTGTGCTCACGTTTTTGCCTGTCGGC